>NZ_LT607756.1:2132500-2451457 GCF_900095295.1 Methanobacterium congolense | reverse complement strand
ATTATATAGTAGATTCTGGAATTTATTTAAATCTGGTGCTTACTGATATCACGGCCTCTCTGGAAATTTGTTAATAAAATACTTATATTATAATAATACAGTGTTATGGTGATAAATTAAAAAGGAGGTAAAGGGATGAACAATAGAATAAATAAGAATGTTCCGTTGGTTTTGTTCGTTTTATTGGGGGTTTTTATTGGTTTACAAATAGCAGAACCTGTTTCAGCTGTAAAACTTGTTGACCACGGTTTTGTAACATTCAAAGATCAAAACAGCACGGTGAACTACAGCTGGAAGACTTATCAGTACAGTAAGAATAATGTGAAAATTATAGGATATGAATCCGAGCCCCAATTAGGTATAAAGGTCAAATTAAACTTTTACCTGAAAAAAGTCCAGAAAAACAAACTCAAAATAACAATGCAAATCTGTGGCTTTTACTACCAGGGAAGATATTATAAATATTCTGACAGTTCACATGAGTATGTGAAGACCAGAATGTCCGCTGCCCAGTTTTACTGGAAATGTTTGAAGCCTGAGTTAAAATCTGGAAGTTTAAATTAATTATTTTTCTTATTTTTTGATTTTTAAGTAGTTTTTAAATGAAAACCTAAAAAAATCTAGTTTTAAGTTTCTTTAAAAATTAATAATAAAAAAAGAGATATTTAAAAAAAGTGAGTGGATAATGTTACTTTTGAAGTTTTTTAGAGGTTAAAAAGCTCCACCTCCACCTCCACCGAATCCCCCACCAACATCACCAAATCCTCCCAGACCGTCAACACCGTTAACATCTGAGTTAAGACCAGAGGTCATTCCCATGTGAAGGGCTGAGTCCAGAAGCATGTAACCTCCATAGTAGTGGAAGAGGTAGATGTTGTTGTCCTCAAGAACCTCCCCTGGAAGGTTCATCTCCATTGCCTTTCTCACCTTATCTGCCACACCCAGTGCCGTTGCATAGACAAGGTACTTGTTCCAGACTGCAACTGATTCTGGAGGGTACTCCTTGATGAGGCTGAAGTCCTTGAGGTAGCGTTTGAAGTTGCTCCACTTGGTATCGTACTCCTCACCGTAGGTTGTCCACTGACCAGCTATGCCCTCTGGAAGTTTCAATGAGATTGCAGAGATTATTCCCAGAACTATGGCTGCGTAGAGTGGGTACTGTGACGAGGGTATTGAGTCTATGAAGGTGTACACTCCAACCACACATGCCAGTACCAGACCTGCAACTGCATAGGCCTTCAAGTAATTGTCACCCTTCCTGTTGAAGATCTCCTCCATCTGTCCATCGCTTAAAAACCTCTTTTTAAGGTCTGTTTCCCACTTCATGTATGAGAATCTGAAGTCCTTGGCTGTGTCTGGATCCTCCAGTTCACTGCCCATATCCTCAAGAACAATTATCCCATCTCTTTCAAAACTCTTAAGGATATCTAGAGCATCCAGCTCGAATTTTTCAAGTTTTGAGGAGTCTTTTTCAGGGTTCACCTTCAGGTAGGTGCCCATGAAATCATCCTTGAATGATCCATCGTCCTTGGACATCCTTCCAACTGAGAGGTAGTTCCTGTTTATGAGATCCATGATAGTGGCACGGAATCCATCCATGTCAGGCTCACCTATACCCTTTGAAACTCCATGGACACATATTGCATTTACCAGTGCTGGAGGATCTTCCGTTGGAACGTCCCTCTCATACTCAGCTTTGTAATCGATCTTAGGTTCCCTTCCAAACTTCAGGTATATCAGGAGTGGTACGAACATGAGCAGCAACAGCAATGCCGCCAGGAAGTAGTTCAAATTGTTATGAAAATTCAGGGAATTCTGGTAGTCTTTCTGGATCTTTTCTATCTCTTGAAGTCCGTTCTGATTTATTATAACTGCGTTCTGTGGGCTGGCTGCAAACTGACTTCTGGGTATGGTCATCCTAACCTCGAAGAAGTTTCCAGATTCCAGCTTAGTTGTGGTCAGGTTGAAAACATTTCCCTGCCACTCAGACCCTTCAGCGGAGTAAGGAGGATTCAACCAGTACTTCACACCCTGACTTGATGCAACATGAACCGTGGCTGTTAACTGATTTACAGGGACTTCCCAGCCTTCACCCCAGAGTTTGTACTGCAGATCGGCAACATCGTTGTAGACCTTTATCCCATGGAGAAAATCGTACTCATAAGTGACATAAACATCTTCTCCACTGATTGGATTGGTTTTCTGGGCATCTGAATATAAGTAAACAGTTATACGTTTTCCATCATCGGTGTCTTTTACTGTATAGGTGGAATATGCACCACTTGTAGACACCTTCAGGTTTGAAATTGATTGGCCCTCTTCCAAGTGCAGATCCCTGTAAACTCCATGGGCTGTTCCAGAAAATGAGTAGTGAATTATCTCCTTCACATGCAGGGCACCGTTACTTTGAACGAAGAGATCCTCATGGATACTGGGCATGGAATAGGACACATCATCTTCAGCATATGCTGCCCCAGCTACCGTTAGAATTGAAACCAAAAGGATTAAAATGAATGAAATTTGGATTTTATCCATATAATCCCTCTAAAATTCTACTTTTGGTGTTGCAGTTTCGCTTTCAGCTACCTCGAAGAATTCAGCTTCTTTGAAATTAAAGGCAGATGCAAGGATGTTGCTTGGGAACATCTGGCATTTGTTGTTGTACATCAAGACCGTGTCGTTGTAGAACTGCCTTGAGTAGGCTATTTTATCTTCGGTCTGTGAGAGCTGTGCCTGTAGATCCTTGAAGTTCTCATTGGCCTTGAGTTCAGGGTAGTTTTCAGCCACTGCAAAGAGTGTTTTGAGTGCACCCGTTAACTGGTTGTTGGCAACCTGATTTTCTGCAACTGTTTTTGCATTCATCAGATTTGACCTTGCAGCTGTAACTTCTTCAAATGTTGTTTTTTCGTGTTTTGCATAACCTTTTACAGTTTCAACCAGGTTAGGTATAAGATCCGTTCTTCTTTTAAGCTGAACGTCGATCTGAGACCATGCATTCTTAACACGGTTTCTAAGCTGTACAAGACTGTTGTAGAGAACTACAATCCCTACTAAAATTATCAGGATTATAATTCCAATTATAATTTCTATTATCACTTTTTAGCCCCTCTCTTATTGTTTTATAGCTATCTGTTCTTCTTTTTAATGAATTTAAATTATATAATTATTTATCAAATAATTTGCTTTTTCATTCTTTGTAGGTTTTGGTTCATAAATTTGGCCCAGATACTAATGTAAGAATCATGGTACATCCGTGAATTTCATGGTTGGATCAATTCATTAACAACGTCACATATAACACATATTAATGAACATGGCAAAGAAACTGGAAGTCCTTGGGGAAGCTGCAAAATACGACAGGTGCAACTACTCAAACTTCAACGTGGACAACTTCCTATCCGAGAAGATACCAGGGATCTACAACGCTACAGGTGGAAACGGTTGCACAGTGCCACTTTTCAAGGTTTTAATGACCAACAAGTGTTCAAACGACTGCAGGTACTGTATAAACCACAACAAGCACAAGTTCGACAGGGTCGAGTTCTCACCTGAGGAGGTAACTTCAATATTCCTGGATTATTACAACAACCGCTATGTTGAGGGTCTTTTTTTAACTTCAGGCATGCCAGGAGATGCTGAAAGTTCCATGGAGGACATGGTTGAGGTTGCAAGGAAGCTGCGGATGGAACATGGTTACAAGGGTTACATACACCTTAAAATCCTTCCAGGAACTTCTTACGACCTCTTAAAAAGGGCCATGACCCTTGCAGACAGGGTCAGTATAAACATGGAGGCTGCAACCCCAGACAGCTTCGAAGAACTTTCAAGCACCAAGAACTACCAGACCGACATCATACGGAGGATGAAGTGGATCAAACGTCTGAATGACCGCAACAGGGACCTTGCACCTTCAGGTCAGACAACCCAGTTCATAGTCGGCGCAACATCTGAAACAGATGAGGAGATACTAAAGAGGGTTGAATGGCTCTACAAGAAGATTGGAATTAAAAGAAGCTACTTCAGCCAATTCCATGCACTGAAAGATACGCCAATGGAGAAGCATGAGGAGCCCCATCCAAAGAGGACTTCAAGACTTTACCAGGCCGATCATCTGGTTAACTCCTACGGTTTCAAGCTTGAAGAACTGGTTTTTGAGGATGGTGGAAACATGCAGGTGGATAAAGACCCCAAGTACTGTGCTGCACTTTCCAACATGGACAAATTTCCAGTTGAGGTTAACGAAGCATCCTACAGGGAACTTTTAAGGGTTCCTGGTGTTGGAAAATTATCTGCAAGACGCATAGTTGAATTGAGAAAAAGGGGGGTGCGTTTCAGCAGACTCAACGAGTTGAAGGAACTTGGAGTGGTTGTTAACCGGGCAGAACCTTTCATAAAGTTGCAGAGGTCATACCAGACCACACTTGGATTTTAAACTGTCCAAAGTTTTTTAAAAATAATCTTTTAAATAATTTAAATTTATTTTTAATAATAATCTGATTTTTAAAACATATGAGTGATTTTTTTTCTATCAATTAATTTTTATTTGAAATTTATCATGAAGATGAGTTGAATTAAAAAAAGGATTTTATTAGTTTTTTAGGATAAAAAGGCTTTAAAGTGAGTTACAAGTTCTAACTTATAATGTATAAGTTATAAGTGATCAACTAATAAGAAATAAGTTATAACTTGTAAGTTATAACATTAGAGTCCCTCTCCCTCGAATATCTCCCAGAGATCGGGATATTTCTCCTTAACAGCATCCTCTATGAGGGCTGAAGCTTCCTTACTAATACTGAATGCAGGTTTTGTTTTACGTAGATACCTTAAAACCGCTGCAGACTTTGCAGACCACAGAGATATCCTTGGATTTTTAGCAACTTCAGCCATGACCTCCTCAAGGAGCTGGGAGTCAACATTGAAATCTTCAGCTGCAGTTTCGGGTTTCTTTTTTGGCCTGGGGATTTTAGGTTTCTGGGCCTTTTCAGGACTTTTCCTGGCAGTTTTTGCAGTGGATCTTCCGGAAGTTTTTGAGGGTTTCCTGGTTTTTTTGGCTGGAGGGGTTTTCCTCTGCGTGGGTTTTTCTTCCTCTGCAGGAATTTCACTTTCTACATCCTGCTCTTTCTCTCCGGGTTCTTCAACGGGTTGTGTTCTTATTAGAGCATCCAGACCCCTTCCAAGGGCACTTTCCCTTTTCTTTTTCTGGCTCATTTATTATCCTCCGTGCCCTCCAGCTGGATTATCTCCTCTGCAAGTTTCAGGTATGCCTTGGCTCCACTGCTTTCTTCATCGTAGGTGATGCATGACTCTCCAAAGCTTGGGGCCTCTGCAAGTTTTACGTTGCGGGGTATGGTTGTTTTGAAGATGTTTTCAGTCTGTCCAAAGTACTCCTTGACGTTGCTGTAAACCTCTCTTCCAAGGCGGGTTCTTGAATCGTAGAGTGTTATTAGAATGCCTTTTATTGGTGCTGGACTTCTGAGTCTGGTTTCAACGAGGTGAATTGTGTTCATGAGATCTGCCATTCCCTCAAGGGCGTAGTACTCTGCCTGTATGGGTATTATAACGCTGTCTGCAGCCACAAGACTGTTGAGGGCTAGTATTCCAAGGGATGGGGGCACGTCTATGAAGATGTAGTCGTAGCTGGATGCAACACCGTCCAGTGCCATGTCCAGTATGGTGTGGTAACCAACTTCCTTGCTGAGTTCAATCTCGGCACCACTTAGAGATATGTTGCTGGGAACAACGTCCAGTCCAGACATTTCTGTGCCAATTATTGCACCTCCCATTGAAATATCTCCTGTTAGAACATCGTATATTGTTCTTTCAGTGGTTCTCTTGTCCACTCCCAGACCCATGGTTGCATTACCCTGCGGGTCCATGTCTATTACCAAAACTTTCCTTCCAAACTGTGCAAGTGCTGCAGATAAATTCACAGCAGTTGTTGTTTTACCGCATCCACCTTTCTGATTCAGTATAGCAATTATTTCAGCCATATGGTTGTCCTCCAAATGATTTCATAAGTTCTTTTTTGTATTTTTCCATGAGTTATAAGTTCTAAATTATAAGTTATAAGTTATAATATAAATAATTTGTTGAAAATCAAAGAATGGAACAGGATTTAAATCAAAAATAATTGCTTAAAATATGTTGAAAAACTAAAAAAATAAAATAAAAATTATGCAAGAAGATTCTACTTCAATTATATACTTCCATCACAAATACACTCATCAAAAATCCATCATAGAAACTAAGTTTGAAAATGTGATTGATCAGGGCTTCTTGTACTCTCTAAAACTCTTGGGAACTCTTTTTAAAAGAAAATCCAAAAATCCGCGGTTCTCAAGGTCTTCTATAACCCTTTCCTGAAATTTCAGATCGCCCCTTGCTTCATCGAGTTGTTTCTTGGTGACCTGAACCCTGTGTTCCAGCTTATGGTTCTCCAGTGTGACCTCATCGAGTTTACCCATTTTTAAGGTTGCATCGTTGAGTTCAAATTGTTCAAGGCGTTTTTCAAGGATTTTTTTCTCCTCTATCCTGTCCTGAAGCATTTCATATTTATCTTGAAGCTTCACCCTCAGCTCCTGTATCTCAAATTCCTTTTCTTTCAGTTTAAGCTCAAGTCCCTTTATGATCGCTTCGTAATCCTTACTTTTCCCCATAAAACCTTCTCCACATACCTCAAGAATTCTGTTTAATTGATATGCACTGCAGGTTCATTTAGTTTATGCTTCACTGAACGGCAATCTGTGAAAATTCCAAAAAATGTGCAAAAACTTCAACAAGACATCATGGATTACATGTTTCTGCTATATTGTAGGTACATGGTACGTACACATAACCATCAACACCCATATGCCATATCAAATTATTAATCTGAGCTTTAATTAAAATGAAAAAATTGCATTAACTCGATGTTTTATAGAAGGACTCTGTAATATATAGCATTAAAAAATAGTGTTTAAATTTCCTTTAAAAATAAGAAATGTGGTTAAAAGGATTAATATTTAAAAATTAACCCTATTAGCCAGTTTCATTGGCAGTGGAAGTTTTCTGAACGGCATTCCCTCTGTCTCGGCGTGGATCCTCTGAACCAGTTCATCAACTGTTGTTTCAACTTTCTCATTGGTTTCACGGACGTTCACAGTGATCTTGTCGCTTTCAAGCTCTTTGTCACCGATAACAATAACGTAGGCTGCCCATTCTTTTCCAGCGTTCCTTATCTTCTTACCCACTGTTTCATGGCGGTCGTCAACATCGACCCTTATGTTGTTGGCCTTGATTTCCTCTGCAATTTTGAGTGCGAATTCTGTGTGGCGTTCAGCTATTGGTATGACACGTACCTGGGTTGGTGTGAGCCATACTGGGAGCATTGGTGGTTTTTCATCCATTTCAATGGCTGTTTTCTCGAGTAAACTGCATATAACCCTTTCAACACTTCCTGTTGGACTGCAGTGGAGGATTATTGGGTTCACTTCATTTTCTTCCTCGTCTATGTAGGTTATTCCGAACCTCTCACCACTTTCCACATCTATCTGAATGGTTGGATTTTCTATTGGCCTTCCAAGGTAGTCCATGGCTGCGAAGTCCATCTTGGCTATCCAGTAGTGTTTTCTCTCAGGCAGTATCTCCATGAGCACGGGTTTGCCTATTTTTTCAGATGCCTTGTATACCCATTCCTTGTTCTCCTCGAAGAAGTCCCGTGTTGCCCTCATTATGACCTCGTAGTTCACTCCAAGGTCAAAGCCAGTCTGTTTGCACATGTCGATCTGACCCTCAAATTCCTCCATGGAATGATTCACGTCCCTGCAGACTGTGTGAAGGTCAGGCATGGTGAATCCCCTGAGCCTTTTAAGTCCAACAACCTCTCCCTTCTTCTCCAGCCTGAAACTGTAGGTTGAAAGCTCGTACATTCCAACCGGAAGGTTCTTCCATGTCAGGAATGAATCTGCAAGTATTCTGAAGGCTCCAAAGCAGCATGCGTACCTGAGCATGAGCTCCTTGTTCTTGGTTCCCATTCTATACTGGCGTTCCCCGAATTTCTCTGCGTGTACCCTTATTGCATCGTCTGCAAGGTCGTACATGATTGGTGTTTCAACAGGCATTGCTCCCCTTTCAGTTACCAGGTTGTAAACGTAGTCTGCAAGGAGATCCCTAACAAGCCTGCCCTTAGGATACCAGCGAAGATGTCCCACATCTGCTGATGGCTCGTAGTCTGCAAGGGATTTTTCCCTCATGAGTCTGACATGTGGTGGTTCCTCCCCTGTAGATTCCAGTTTTCCAAGTTCGTATCCAACGAGCTTTTCAAAGTCCCTGTTATCGTACTGGAACTCATCTGGATCAATGAGTTCACCGTTTTGGAATATGTAGAACTGTGATTTTTCTCCCTCTTCCTCCTCTTCAACCTTTTTTTCAGCCTTTTCAGCTGTGATGGTTCTTGAAAGCTCGGAAAGTGGGTGTCCCTTACATGAAACTTCGAAGGCCTTGTACCATCCGAAGGGAACCCTCTGAACCTGGAGGCCCTTGTCCTTCAGGGATGATTCCATACCTTTGAGTATGGTTTTTGCAGCATCTGGTGAACTTAAGGAGGAACTTAGGTGGGCGTATGGGTATAACACCACATTTTCTGCCTTAACCTTGTTCATTATATCCTCAACTTCCACTACCGCATTCTCAACCACTGCTTCAGGGTCTTTTTCATCTTCCTTTTCTACTGCTGTGAAAACCACAAGTGAATCTTCAAATTCACCTTTTTTCTTCTCATCTTCTATTTTTTCTGCTATCCTGGTTTTTGACTTTGTTTTGTACTTCAAATAATCAGAATGAATCAAAAGTATTCGCATTTGACCACCTATTAACTACTCTCAGAATAAAATTCATCAGCATATTATTTATAAACTATTCTTTATTGAACGAGGTGCCTTATCAATGCTTCCATCCATGTCTACTCACCAGAATATTTAAATTTTTAAACGGATTCAAAGGGTTTAAAAAAAGATATAAAAGATTTTAATGGGGATTAAAAGTTCGCTCTTATACTTTTTTAGGTGCATTGCATGTTATCTGTATTGCTTTGTCTATCCAGTTTGTTCCGTTTAGGAATGTGAATTGGAAGAATTTGACGTATTTGTTGAGGTATTTCTTTGAAATACCTCTAAATATTCTTAGATATTGTCTCAAGAGTGAATGTCTGTTTTCACAGTTATTAACGTGTATTTCGCCGTTTGCATACTCTTTTAGTGAGTGGTTGATTATTTTATGTTCTTTAACTTGTGGGTGTTGTTTTAAACCTGTGTAGATTGTATAGTCATCGGTGAAAACGGTTACTGGATTTTTGCAGTGTGTTTTGAGTTTTTCTTGTATTAATTTTTTGGAGAGGTTCTTTTCAACGCTTAAAATGGTGTTTCTTGTCCCTCTTTCTGTTATGGTGACTATTGGTGGTTTGTCTTTTTTCCACGTGCCTCTTCCTCTTTGTTTGAGGCCTCTGCATCTTGGATTGTTTTTTTTAAACCTTTATCTCCTGAAGATTGGTACATTTCATCAATTTCAATTTTTCCAGATAAAACAGGATCTTTTGTGTTTTTCTCCAGATATTCCTTAAATTCCTTAGATAATCTATCAATACTCTCCCATTTATGGCCTAACTCTTCTGATAAACGATTAACACTTTTTTTATCTTGATTCAATATTATGTAAAACATTTCACCTAAAGGCAAGTGTTTATTGGCAAATATCGTATCAGAGAAATCTGTAAAGTTTTTACCACATTTATTACACGAATAACGCCTTACTCTCTTGTTATAAACATAACCCCTTTTATAAACATCATAAGACCCACATTCCGGACAATAAACACCGTTAGACCATCTTATACATCTAAAAAAATTTAAAGCTTTCTCCTCATCTGGAATAAACAATTCCAACACCAAATCACTCTTCATACCTAAAAATATAACACCAACCACTACTTAAACCTTTGCACTAAAAAAAGGACAAGAGCGTAAAAGTTTATATGAATTAATCTAAGAGGGGTTTAAAAATTTCTACATGAATCTGCTGTGTCAGCTGGAGTGATTTCGATCCATTCCAATCTTACATGAAAAATTATCTATATTACTAAATCCCAATAGGTGTATCATGAATATAATTCCTGAGGACAGTCGGCCTAACATCAAAAGATTACGGGAAATCCTTGTGGTTCTGGCTGAATACGAATTTGGAAGTGTAATTGAGAAAATAGGACTGCGAAACAGACTACCATTCTCTGAAAGATTTTATTTTGCAGGTTCAGTTGATGAGGAGCTGGACAGTTCAGTTTCAGAGAGACTGCGCCTTGTTCTGGAGGATCTTGGAACCACCTTCATCAAACTGGGCCAGGTTATAAGCACACGCCCGGATCTGGTTGGGGATGAGGTTTCTCAGGAATTCACAAAACTCCAGGACAACACACCCCCATTTGAGTACGAAATTGTTAAATCCCGGATCGAGGAGGAGCTTGGAGCTCCAATTGGCGAGGTTTTTTCAAGTTTCGATGAGAAACCCCTTGCAGCTGCATCGGTTGGACAGGTTCACAGGGCCTTGCTTAAGGATGGTTCAGCCGTTGCTGTGAAGGTTCAGCGCCCTGATCTTGAAACCCTGGTGAAGCAGGACATAACCATAATGCGTTACCTAGCCAACCTCATAGATAAAAGAATACCTAAATGGCAGTACTACAACCTTCCAGGAATCGTTGATGAATTCGAACGATCCATACTCAAGGAGATAAACTACGGACAGGAAGCAAGGAATGCTAAGCGGTTCAAAACTATTTTTAAGGGTGATAAAAGTATTTACGTCCCTGAGATTTATGATGAGTACTGTACATCCCACGTGCTCACCATGGAGTTCATAGAGGGAGTCAAGGTACGGGACATAATGGAAAATCCAGAACTTGGAGAAAAATTCAATGGGAAAACAATAGCACGCAGGGGTGCTGAGTCCTACTTCAAACAGGTTCTGATACACGGCTTCTTCCACGCCGACCCCCACCCTGGGAACATCTACGTCCTCAAAAATAACGTGGTATGTTTCCTTGATTTCGGTATGATGGGTCACATAGATGATGAGTTCCGTGAAGAACTTGCTGAACTATTTATTTTCATAATAAACTACGACATTAAGGGCATAATCAGCCAACTTATATACATGGGCATTGTGAGTGAGAATGCAGATTTGAAATCCCTTAAATATGACATAATGGACCTCATGGACCGTTACTATGACGCGGACCTTAAAGAACTGGGTAAAATCATCAAAGACCTTGGAACATCCAAGATAATGGAGAAGTACCAGATAAAACTACCCAGGGACTTCGTGCTCCTTGGCAGGGTCATCACCATGGTTGAGGACATGGGGCAGAAACTCGATCCTGAATTCAACGGCGTTGAAATATCCAAACCCCTGGCTAAAAAACTTGTAATGCGCAAATTAAGCCCTTTAAGAATCTTGGATTTTATAGGGGGAAACTTCTTTGAATTCGAACACCTCATGAAGATACTCCCAAGGAGCATCAGCAAAACCATGATGAAGCTTGAAGAAGGGAAAATCAACATTGAAATGGAGCACAAAAATCTAGACGCTCTATCTGCGAATATCGACCGGAGCAGCAACCGAATTTCCCTCTCACTGATAATCGCAGCCCTCATAATAGGATCTTCACTTATAATGCAGACAAACAAAGGCATCTTAATACTTGGATTCCCATTTTTAGGCATAATAGGATTTATAATAAGTGCTGTACTTGGAATAGCCCTCGTAATTTCAATTTTGAGGTACAGTAACATATGAACAAGTTCCTGTTCATGTAATTTCATGTCAATTCCTAAGTAATTCGTTATTTTTAAGTAATTCCTATTTCTATTTATTAAAATTATTTTTATTTTTAAAGGATAATTTTCTGTATAAGATTCATTTTATATGCTTAGAAATGTTATTAAGGGGATGCAAATCATATAATTGTTTTAAAATCTTTTTAATAGATTATAATAAAAATAAAACGTTTGAAAAAGGATATAATGTTTTTTATATGGTTTTCAATGATTTTTCACTGGGGGATCCCTACGAGGTAATCCAATGAAGGAAGTTTAATAAGAGTAAAGGATAATAAAAAATCATTGCGAAGATTATAATAAATTTTAAGGATCCTAAACGATCTAGAGATAAACTGTTTTAATTTTAAAAATGTCGAAAAGACGTTATGAAGTGAATTGAGAATTCAACGAACCATTGGTGATTAAATGAGAAGCGATACAATTAAAAAAGGCCTTGAAAGAACCCCCCATAGGTCCCTTTTAAGGGCCTGTGGATTGACGGATGTTGATATGGACAAACCATTCATAGGTGTGGCCAACAGTTTCACAGAAATTGTTCCAGGACACATTCACCTTGATAAAGTTGCAAATGCAGTTAAAAAGGGTATAACTGATGCTGGCGGTGTTGCATTTGAATTCAACACAATGGCAATATGCGACGGAATCTCAATGAACCACGAGGGAATGCGCTACTCACTGGCCTCAAGGGAAATAATAGCCGACACAGTTGAGAGCATGGCAATGGCCCATCAGTTCGACGCCCTGGTGCTCATCCCAACTTGCGACAAAATCGTTCCTGGAATGCTGATGGCAGCTGCACGTCTGGACATACCCGCCATTGTTGTCACCGGCGGTCCAATGCTTCCAGGGGAATTCCATGGAGAACCAGTTGACTTCATAAATGTTTCTGAGGGAGTTGGTGCTGTTCTAGCAGGCAAAATGTCCCCGGAAGACCTTGATGAGCTTGAACGGTGTGCATGTCCCGGTGCGGGATCCTGTGCAGGTCTCTTCACAGCCAACACCATGGCATGTGTGACAGAATCCCTTGGAATGAGTTTAACTGGCTGTGCAACGGCACATGCTGTTTCACAGAAGAAACTGGACATTGCAGAAGCTTCAGGACGGAAGATAATAAAACTTCTGGAAGAAAACATCACACCATCCATGGTGATGACACAGAAAGCCTTTGAAAATGCTGTTGCAGCTGATCTGGCACTTGGAGGGTCAACCAACACAGCACTGCATATTCCTGCCATTGCAAGTGAACTGGAAGATAAAGGTGTGAAGGTAAACCTGGACCTCTTCGAGGAGTGGAGCCATAAAATTCCCCACTTAACAGCTATAAGACCTAGCGGATCCCACAGAATGCTGGATCTGGAGAACGCAGGCGGAATACCTGCTGTTTTAAAGACTTTAGAGGACAAGTTAAATGTTGATGTTCTAACCTGCACTGGAAAAAGCCTTGAGGAGAACTTGGCAGATGTTGAAGTTCTCAATACTGAAGTCATACACCCCCTGGACGATCCAATACATGAAGAAGGAGGAATAGCAGTTTTGAAAGGAAACATTGCACCAAAAGGTTCAGTTATCAAGCAAGCTGCTGTTGACCCAAATATGTTCCTTCATGAGGGTCCTGCAAAGGTTTTCGACAGCGAAGAGGAGTGTGTTGATGCTATAACCGCTGGAAAGATCGTTGAAGGTGACGTTGTTGTCATAAGATACGAGGGGCCCAAGGGAGGTCCGGGAATGCGTGAAATGCTGAACCCAACCTCTGCAATATCAGGTATGGGACTAAAATCAGTGGCACTCATAACAGATGGAAGATTCTCTGGAGGTACAAGGGGACCATGCATAGGCCATGTTTCACCAGAAGCAATGGCAGATGGACCATTAGCTGCCATTCGTGACGGAGATATTATAAAAATTGACATCAGCAACAGGAAAATTGACGTCCTCCTGGACGATGCTGAGATTGAGAGGAGAATTAAAGAAGCTGTTAAACCAGATAGAAAGGTTAAAGGATGGCTTTCAAGGTACATGAAACTTGCAACCTCTGCAGATAGGGGAGCAATTCTCAGATAGGTAAAGGGGTTGAACCATGTCGGATAAGAAGGAAATACTGAGTTACGTTGCCATAATAATAATAGGAATCATACTCGCCCAGCACATGAACGTGGTGGTTTCTGGAAGTATGGAACCTACTTTTTACAGGGGAGACATTGTTGTAATTGAAAAGACAGATTTCTTAGGATTTAATGAGATAAATGCAAGTAACTTAAAGGTTGGGGACATCGTTGTCTACCATGCCACATGGTTCAATGAACCCGTTATCCACAGGATCATCCAGGTGAATGAAACCGCAGATGGTAAGAAGTACTACGTTATCAAGGGGGATAACAATCCAGTTTCAGACCCCTACGTTGTGTATCCAGATCAGATCGCTGCCAAAGTGGTTACCATTGGAAATAATCCTCTGGTTATACCGAAAATAGGTTACATAACAATATGGATAAGGGGTTTGTGATTTAATCCCCTTAAAAATTTTTTTAATTGATTCAGATCATTCCTTTTTAAATTTTTAATGGATTTCACTTTTTTAATGGATCATAATTTTAAATGATGGATTGAATAAACTAAAAGTTAAATGAGATGTTTAGATGTGATGGTGTTGCTTCTCGTAACTCTTAATTGAAGACCATCATGAGTTACTGATTATTAAAATTACTAAAAAAATTTTAAATCATTAAAAAAAAATACTAAAAAACTAAATCACTAAAAAAAAATTAGAATTTAGATTTAAAGGTTGACCCATTGTTTTAAATTTACAGGTGAATTTATGTACAGAATTCTGGAAAAAGAAGCAGTCAAAGCATTAGAAAATGCCGTCAGTGCCCTTGGATGGGAACTGCTGGATAAAATAAAGGTGGAAGAACCACCGAGCTCAGATATGGGAGACGTTGCAAGTTCACTGTCATTTCAACTTGCAAAGGAACTTAAAAGGTCCCCAATGGAAATAACACAGGAAATACTTGGAAAAATTGAAACACCATCCATATTTGAGAAGGTGGAGTCCAAGGGCCCCTACATAAACTTCTTTGCAAACAATGAAAAATTTTCAAAACTCGTTTTAGAGGCTTTGGATGATGATTATGGAGCCCTTGAACCAAAAAATACCAAAATAATGCTCGAACACACCTCAGCAAATCCAAATGGACCCCTTCACATAGGACACATACGTAACTCCATAATAGGGGATTCATTAACAAGGATACTCAAAAAAGCTGGCTACGAGGTTGAAACCCAGTACTACGTGAACGACATGGGCCGTCAGATAGCCATGATCGTCTGGGGACTATTGAACCCTGATTACGTGAATTATGAAATGGATGAAGCTGGAAAACCCGACCATGAAATTGGAAAACTCTACTTCAACGTCAACGAAGTTATGCGTGCCCAACCTGAACTCAAAGGGGAGATCAACAAGATACTGAAGAGATACGAGAAGGGAAAAGAAGAAAAACTTGGAGAACTCTTCAAAGGCGTTGTTGAAAAATGTGTTCAGGGCATAAAGGTCACTTCAGAGCGTTTGAATGTCCACCACGATGCATTCGTGTGGGAAAGCACCTTCATAAAAAACGGGGACGTTGAAAGGATATTAAAATCCCTTGAAGGCCGTATCAAAACTAACGAGGTCCCATACCTTGATCTTGAGGAGTATGGAATAGACAAGGAGTTAATACTTGCTAGATCAGATGGAACATCACTTTACGCCACAAGAGACCTTGCATATCACCTTTACAAATCCAATAACTCTGATAAGATGGTTGATATTCTTGGATCCGATCACAAGCTTGCAGTGAAACAGTTGAGCATTGCACTGGAGATGATCGGAGGAAGCGCCCCTGAAGTTATATTCTACGAGTTCATAACCCTGCCTGAAGGTTCCATGTCCACAAGACGTGGAGTATTCATCAGTGTTGATGAACTCATGGATGAAGCAGTTGAAAGGGCCACGAAGGAGATCGAAGCCAGAAGATCCGATCTAACAGACAATGAAAAGGCAGAGATTGCAGAGAAAATTGGTATTGGGGCCATAAGATATTTCATAGCACGCCTATCCCCTGAAAAGCACATAGTGTTCAAGTGGGATGAGGCCCTGAGCTTTGAACGTGGCTGTGCATCTATACAGTACTCCCATGCCCGTGCATGCAAGCTTCTGGAGAAAGCAGGCATTTCAGAGACCATCGATCCCGCCACTGTAATGGATTGGAACCTTGAGGATCCCGCTGAGATCGAGCTTGTCAAGATCGTGTCCAAGTTCACAACGGTTATAGAGGAATCTGCTAGGATAAACCGAGTTCATCCTGTTGCACAGTACGCAATGGACCTTGCAGGTGCATTCAACAAGTTCTACAAATCTGTTCCGGTAATTGGATCAGATAAAGAAGATTTAAGGCTTTTAATCGTGGACAAGGCCAGAATAACCATCAGAAACTCCCTGGAACTTATGGGAATCGATGCTCCAGAGTCAATGTGAGCAACACACTTCCACCCATTAAATCTTTTTTAATGCCACTCTTTAGGCATTTTTAATTTTTGGTTGAAGTAATTCAGCAATAATTTTAATTGGAATAATCTTTTTTGAATTTGATTTGTTTAAATTCGTTGTTAAATATCTTAAAATTAATAAATAACGATTCATAAATATTTAATAAGGATTATAATTGATATTTTATTTTTATTTTAAAAAAAGAGATCCATAAATTGTTAATTAATAACAAAAATATCCATTTTAATGTAAAATAAGTTAAAATTGATTTAAAAAAGTTTTTTAAAAGGAAGTTTTGATCGACCTTTTCTTGCAAATGAAAATTTGCAGGTTTGCGGAATTTATTCCGCAATTTTTAAAAGGTTGTTAGAAGGTTGTAGAGCACTGCCTTCTGGGTGTGCATCCTGTTCTCTGCCTGGTCCCATATAACAGACTGTGGACTGTTTATAACCTCATCAGTTATTTCCTGTCCCCTTATTGCAGGCAGACAGTGCATAACTATTGCATCCTCCTTCGCATGCTTCAGGAACTCCATGTTAACCTGGTAGTCCTTGAAGTCTTCCTCACGTTTTGAAGCCTCTGCCTCATCACCCATGCTCACCCAGACATCGGTGTAAATAACATCTGCACCTTCAAGTCCTTCCTGAATATCCGACGTTAACTCTATCTTTGATCCAGATTTCTTAGCGTACTCCCTGGCCTTCTCAAATATTTCAGCATCGGGTTCGTAACCTGCTGGACACACTGCAGTCATATCCATTCCAACCAGTGCAGCCGCAAGGAGCAATGAGTTGCAGACGTTGTTTCCATCCCCAACAAACACCAGTTTAACCTTGTAAGTACCTTTGTGCTCTTTTATGGTTAAAAGATCCGTCAGTGCCTGGCATGGATGTTCCTTGTTTGTTAATCCATTTATTACAGGTACGTTTGAGTATTCTGCAAATTTAAGGACATCCTCATGTTCTTTGGCCCTTATCATAACCCCATCAACGTATCGGGTCATTGCCCTTGCTGTGTCCTCTATTATTTCTCCACGGCCAAGCTGCAGGTCATCTGCAGACAGGTAAAGGCCACTGCCGCCCATGTGGAACATTGCCACCTCGAAGGATACCCTTGTCCTTGTTGATGCCTTCTCAAATATCATTGCAAGGGTTTTGTTCTTGAGTGGTTGTCCCATTATCGGGTCTTCTTTAAATTCTGCAGCCTTTTCGAGAATCTCGAATATGCTGTCCTCTGCGTCTGTAACTGATAAAAGATGTTTCATTAATGTTCATCTCCAAAAAAACATATGGTGTTCCTTTTTAGATCTTAAAGTATCTGTAAAACATTTATTTAAAGTTTCCTAAAGTTTGCTAAAATTCCCTAGAGATTGATATCAGCTTTAAAAGGGCAAAAAGGATCACGTGAAACTATGGTTTCATTCCCCAAATTCCATCTTCATAACACGTTTTATAGATTTAATATCGTCTTCAAGCTTCTCAAGTTGATTTTCAAGCTCCAAGACCGCTTCTGAATGTGTAATCCATTTGTAGTGGGATTCCTGACTTTCAGTATCCTTCCACTCCCTCTGAGATTTCAGGGCCTGTTTTTGAGATATGGAAAGTTTTTTAAGGATTTTATCATGTTCTGCAATGCTCTCATTGAGAATTTCGGTGATTCCCTGTTTTATTTCCCTTTGAATATGATTCTTCAGTGCAACGAACTGACGTTCCTTCTCAAGGCCGTTGGATTTCAGTTCACTGATCCTGCGATCCAGATCATTAATTTCCAGTAAGATCTCTTTTATTTCTGTTATAAACTGGCTTTCAGGAGTTTCTGGAAGTTTCATTTGAAATTCGTTCAACTGCACCTCTTTCAACCGGAGCTCCCCTTGGACCGCACCCCTCTCCTGATCGAGTGAAACCATCTCCATCTGAAGATCAACCATTTCACAGCCAATATCTTCTATGAGCTGGCAGTTCTTGAGCCTTTTTAGATACAGCCTTTCATCGATCATTTCAATCACACTGAATTTTTTAAAAGTTGTAGGGCTTTACAGATTATTATGAACCTTTTATAATTTATGCATTTATGGATTTCACAGGGACATGTTGTTTTATGGAGTTTCATTTACTGATCCTAGTTTTAGGTCAATTCATTAAAGGATCAGCTCATCTTAAAAAAAGAGGGAAATGGAGATTTGAAGTTACTGGCCGCGGATCTCTTCCATGTGTTTCATACGCTTTTCTAGGAGGGCAGCGGTTCCAACATCCCTTCTGTGGTAAACATCACCCTTAACGAATCCTGTAACACCTTCACAGATTTCTTCTGCCTCTTCTATGCTGTCTCCTATTCCAACAAGGCCCAGTGCCCTTGAAGCAGATGTGTATACCTTACCATCCTGCTGGTTCACTGCTGCATAGTAAACCCTTGCTCCTGCAGCTTCTATTGCTGCCTCATCCACATCAAGCACTTTTCCTCCCTGGGCTGTTTCAGGATATCCATTGGGCACCATGTACTTGCAAACGGTTGCCTTTCTCTCGAATTCTGCTCCCTTAAGGTTTCCATCAACTATTCCCTGGCATATGTCCACGAAGTTGGATTTTAAGAGTGGAAGTACGTTCATTGCCTCAGGATCTCCGAAACGTGCGTTGTACTCAACGAGTTTTGGTCCGTCCCTGCAGAGCATGAACTGACCGTAGAGTATTCCCCTGTAGGGTCCAACTTCATCCTTTATAGCCTTAACAGTGCCCTGCATTATCTTAACAGATTCATCGTAACTCTTAGCGTCCAAAAATGGAAGTAGACCATCTTTGTTTGAGTAGGATCCCATTCCCCCAGTTATTGGGCCCTGATCCCCCTCGTAGGCATGAGGGTGGTCCTGGGCTGCAGGCATTGGAACAACCTTGTCCCCATCAACGAAGGCCTGAACAGTGAATTCCTCACCCACCAGCTTCTCCTCAATGACAACACTGGCATATCCACCAATTTTGTTATCTATTATCTCTTTAACGTAATTTTTAGCGGCTGAAGCATCATCAAGGTGTTCTCCCATGATCTTAACACCCTTACCACCTGTGAGTCCCACAGGTTTTATTACAACATCCTCTCCAAACTCGTCTATGAAATCTCCAGCTTCCTGACTGTCGTGAAAGACCCTGTAAACTATGGATCCACCGATCCTGTGTTCCTCGAAGAGGTTCCTCATGAAGGCCTTATCAGTTTCTATCCTTGCTGCTTCCTTGGTTGGACCAACACATCCTACTCCTTCAGCCTGAAGTGCGTCCACTATCCCATTTTCAAGGGGTGCCTCCGGCCCTATCACAGCAATGTCTATTTTATTTGAGACGGCGTAGTTCTTAACTACCTCTATGTCATTCTCACTTGAAATCTGAAATTTTGATATTCTGGCTATTCCAGGGTTCTGCTTACTCATTATGGAGTGCAGTTCAGCATCATTTTCCAGGGCCCTGCATATGGCATGTTCCCTTGCTCCGGTTCCTACAACAAGAATTTTCATGATCGTAATCCTCCTTTGTTAAACATTAAATCTGTACCCTTATAAAAATAAATGTTCCAGATTAAAAAAAGGCTTTAAAACTTTTATTTTATTCTTATCAGGTTACTGTGGAATCTTTCTTTAATTTAGCTTTAAAATGGTTTTAAAAATTTTGAATATTCCTACGGAGATGTTTAATTTGCTATTATGAGTCCGAATAGGTTTTACATAATCAAGGATTTGAAGATTTTTTTTATTCGAAGAATTGAAAGACCTGTTAAAAGAGCTGTAAGATTGTTGAAGCTATTTAATCTATGAAAAGTTATCTAATGAAAATAAATTCTAATGAAAATAATTTCAATCTCTTAAAAAGTAAATTAAAATTATTTAAAAGGTTTTGGAATGAAATACTCCACTTTGATTGCTTCGACTCGCATCACAATTTAAGTATCCAAAACCTCAAATCCTCTGTTTAATCAACCTGTTTACCTGCATCTGGACCTGGCTGAACTGAATAAATCTTTTCAACCGTCATGAGCATTGCTGCCTTTGGTTGCTTTGACATGACGTTTGTGACCCATTCAACTGCATCGTCAAAGATCTTGCCTGACTCAAATATCTCAACCTTGCCCTTGAACTGGTAAGGACATTTTTTAGCATCTTTAACTACAAGTGCTGCTTCTGGGTTCTTTTCCAGGTTTTCATGGGTTTTATGCATGTAGTTGTCAACAATAAGGATGTGTTCACTGTCAATTGGTTTTGCAAATCCTATTGGAACCACGTTTGGCACGCCATCAGCTGTTGATGTTGCAAAAAAGACCAGGTCATTCTCAACTGCCTTCATCATCTCATCTGTCATAACCATTTAAAACACCTCATAATAAATTAAAGAATTGGGATAATATAAATCTTTTGATTAAATGATTTTTAGGACTATTTTTAGTTTTATAATGGTTATTTTTTTATTTTAGGAGTAAAGGGGCATTAAAATTGATTAAAAATTCTATCGATCCTCTTTTAAAACCTGAAAATTTGGCAGCATACCTCCAATAAAAGGTAATATATATGCCGAAACCCAATGATGAAATTAGTTAAATAAAGTAGATGGGCCTTTTCTATCCAACTGAACATCATCATCAGTGAGATAGGCTGGTTGACTAACAACTTAAAGGTCCACTTCAACAAGCAATGAAATAAATAATGAACTAAAAGGTGTTTTTATGAAGGGTGGCGAAGCCATAATCAAATCACTCACGGATCAGGGAGTAGACGTTGTTTTCGGATACCCCGGAGGAGTTCTACTTCCACTGTACGACGTAATATACGACTCAGACCTGAAACATATACTTGTTAGACATGAACAGTGCGCAGCCCACGCAGCAGACGGATACGCAAGGGCATCTGGAAAAGTAGGAGTATGCATTGGAACATCCGGCCCAGGTGCAACAAACCTAGTAACAGGAATTGCAACTGCATACATGGATTCCTCTCCAGTACTGGCAATCGCAGGACAGGTATCAACACCACTTATTGGTAACGATGCCTTTCAAGAAGTGGACACCCTGGGAATGACAATGCCCATTACCAAGCACAACTTCCAGGCCATGCACGCCGACGAAATACCCGGACTCATAAAATCAGCATTTTACATAGCTGGAACCGGCAGACCTGGTCCAGTTCTTCTGGATCTTCCTAAGGATGTTCAGGTGGAGGAGCTTGACTATGAAACAGCCCAGATAATGGATCTTCCAGGTTACAAACCAACCACAAAGGGACATCCATTACAGGTTAAAAGGGCTGCTGAACTCATATTAAACTCTGAAAAGCCAGTCATCCTGGCAGGTGGGGGAGTTATACTTGCAGGAGCATCTGAAGAACTGTTAAAACTTTCAGAGATCATCAACGCACCAGTTACAACCACTTTAATGGGAAAGGGTGCATTTCCTGAAGATCATCCACTTTCCCTTGGAATGCTGGGTATGCATGGAAGAAAAAGTTCAAACTTCGTTGTTGATGACTGTGACTGCCTCATAGCAATTGGATGCAGGTTCTCGGACAGAACAACAGGTTCAATTCCAAAATTCGCTGAAAACGCGAAGATAGTGCACATCGATGTTGATCCTGCAGAGATCGGCAAAAACGTGGAGATAAACGTTCCAATAGTTGGAGACGCCAAGATAATAATGGCAAGTCTGATAAAAACCATTTCACAGACTAAAAATCCAGGCCAAAACACCATGGCATGGAGAAAACATGTAGTGAACTTCAAAAAGACGTGCATTCCACGTTTAACCTTCGATGACATTCCATTAAAACCCCAACAGGTTATAAAGGAAATATCTGAGGCAGTAACTGATGACACCATCGTTACAACGGATGTTGGTCAGAACCAGATGTGGATGGCCCATTACTTCACATCAAAAATTCCAAGAACCTTCCTTTCCTCGGGAGGTCTCGGAACCATGGGGTTCGGATTCCCTGCTGCAATCGGTGCAAAGGTTGCAAAACCTGATACAGACGTTGTTGCTGTATGTGGGGACGGAGGATTCCTGATGGTCTGCCAGGACCTTGCAACCATTAAGGAGTACGATATACCGGTCGTTGTATGTATCCTGGACAACAGGTACCTTGGAATGGTTGCCCAGTGGCAGAAACTCTTCTACAACGAAAGAATGTCCCACACAGACCTTGGAGAGGTTCCAGATTTCGTGAAACTTGCAGAATCATTTGGAATCAAAGGTGAAAGGGTTGAAAAACCTGGACAGATGCGTGAAACCTTGAAAGAGGCTCTACTTGCAGATGAGCCTGCAGTCATCGACGTTACAATCGACCCAGAGGAGATATTACCAATGGTTCCTCCGGGCTGCGGTTTAACAGAGATCGTTGGAGAGTACAAGGTAGCAAGGGAAACTCCTGGGGAGATACCCTACAGGCCACAGGCAAAGGAGGGTGGTGATTAAAATGGAGGAACAAAGAACCCACATAATAAGTGCACTCGTCCTCCACAAGCCAGGTGTCCTTCAGAGGGTAGCTGGACTCTTCACAAGAAGGGGATTCAACATAGAAAACATCACAGTTGGAACTTCCCAGCAAAAGGACCTGGCACGCATGACTATAATTGCTAAAGGTGATGAAAAGGTCCTGGAACAGATAACAAAACAGCTGAACAAGTTGATAGAGGTCATAAAGGTCAGAGACCTGGATCCTGAAAGCACCGTGGAAAGGGAACTTTGCCTTATCAAGGTACACACCCCTACGGAAAGGGTCAGATCAGAGGTTATACAGTACGCAAACATTTTCCGAGGCAGAATCATCGACGTGAGCCCTGAAAACATAACCATTGAAATCACAGGAGACCCTGATAAAATAGAAGCTCTCATCGATCTTCTGAGAACCTTTGGAATAAAGGAGATAGCCAGAACAGGACCCACAGCCATGTCCCGTGGCAACAAGACAATGTAAATTTTTTTAAGGGAGTTCATCCCCTAAAAAATATTTTTTTATTTTAATTTTAATTTATAAGGATTAAAAAGGTTTATAATAGAGTTATAAGGAAAAATAAATGGAATTTCAGGGTTTTAACATATCCATGATAAACTTTATAAATCCTTCCATTAAATAGTAGATCAGGATTAATTTTCTAACCTAGTGTTAAAAATCTAATGTTGAACTTCAACTGTTTGAAAATATTTTTGAAATATTCAACTTGAAATTTATTTTGAAACTGTTGAGTGGTTAAACATTTCATTGTTAACATTCACTGAATTTCTAAAACAGGAGGAATTGTAGATGAAGATGTATTACGACAAAGACGTGGATACAAACGTCTTAAAAGATAAAACCGTTGCTGTAATAGGTTACGGAAGCCAGGGAATGGCACAGTCAAGAAACATGGCAGACAGCGGATTAAACGTTGTTGTTGGTCTTAGAAAAGACGGTAGCTCATGGAAAGCTGCGTCAGATGTGGGTATGGAGGTCATGACCATTGAAGATGCTGCAGAACAGGCTGATGTAATACACATACTCATACCTGATGAAATACAGGGTAAAGTTTACCAGGAATCCATAAAGGACCATGTGGAAGAGGGAAACACCATATCCTTTTCACACGGTTACAACATACACTTCGGTTACATAAAACCAGCAGAGAACGTCAACATAACCATGATAGCTCCAAAAGGACCCGGTTCAATGGTAAGACAGCAGTACCTTGAAGGATTTGGAGTTCCAGGACTCGTTGCAGTTGAAAGGAATGCCACAGGAGACGCACTACAAATAGCCCTTGCAATGGGACAGGGATGTGGACTCACAAGGGGCGGTGTCCTTGAAACAACATTCAAAGAAGAAACAGAAACCGATTTATTCGGTGAACAGGCAGTACTCTGTGGAGGAGTTACAGGGCTCATAAACGCAGGTTTCCAGACCCTTGTTGAAGCAGGTTACCAGCCAGAGATCGCCTACTTCGAAACATGCCATGAAATGAAACTAATCGTGGACCTGATCTACAAGAAGGGATTCGGAAACATGTGGCACGATGTAAGTAACACAGCAGAATTCGGAGGACTCATGATCAGGGACCGTATCGTAACAGATGAAACCCGTGCAGAAATGAAAAAGGTCCTTAAAGAGATCCAGACAGGTAAATTCACCAAAGAATTTGCAACCGAAAACAACGCAGGAGCTCCAATGCTCAACAGCCTAAGGAGAATTGAAGACGATCTCCAGATCGAAAAGGTCGGCGCAAAATTAAGGAAGGCTTGCGGTTTACAGAAGGACGATTAAAAATCCTTCTTTTTTTATTTCTGTTTCTTTATTTCTATTTCTGATTATTAGAGGAAGTGCAGTTTCTTAATTGATATTTCTTTAATTGAAAAGTACAAAACCACAGTTAATTCACTGATTTTAATTATTAAGAATTATTAAAACCTAAAAATTTCTTTTAGAGATTACATAATCAATTCAGGCATTTTAATCATGAGATAAATTTAATAACTGCGCGAAATATATTTCAGTCCAAGATCGTTGAATTAAAAACATCAGGTGATTTTATGGTTTTTGTAGGTATGGATCACGGAACAACAGGCGTTTCATTTACAGTATTGGGAGAAGAACCAATTCATTTCAAGATTGGAAGGGAAGAACTATCTGCTGGAAAAGTATCAGCCCTGGAGGAGCTTTCAAAAAGGGTTGACCTAGGATCCATAGACCTAATGGCCATAACCTATGCAATGGGCGACGGTATAGCTGAAATAACTCCAATAGAAAAGGTCAAAAACAGAGGAATAATCTCAATAGGCGGCGCAGGTAAGGTTACAGGAGGGGGAACATCTGTCTACGATGAAATAAAGGAATCTGGGGTTCCAACCATCCTCATTCCAGGACTTCACAAGAACACCCCCTGCATGGATGAAAGGTTCAGGGCAGCTTACTCCCATGCCGCAAGCCCTGAAAAGGTCAGTATATCCTACAACGCCTACCTTGAAACTGGGCTCAGCAACATGATCGTTTCAGACATAAGCTCCAACAGCGTGAGCATACTGGTTGAGGATGGAAAAATCAGGGGCGCTATGGATGCATGTGTTGGTGCCATGGGTATCATACATGGCCCCCTTGACCTTGAGATGATCAGGGATATTGACGACGGTAAGAGAACTGCAAATGAATGTTTTTCGCGTGCAGGTGCAGTTAAGGTTGCAGGGGTTGACACCAAGGTTGCCCGTACCAAGGATGAGATCATCAGGATGTACCTTGAGGGAAGTAGGGAAGCTGAACTCGCCATCCAAACTATGGTCATGACCATAATCATGGAGATATGGGGGCTTAGGGGAATAACGAAGAGAATTGATGGGATAGTACTCACAGGTTCCATTGGTTCCATGCAGAAACCCATAAACATCTTCCAGATGATAAAAGATAGTGTTGAGGAGATTGCACCTGTTTCTATGATCCCACCAACTTCAGGTTCAGTTGGAAGTGCCCAGATCGCGAAGGCGGTTTTTACGGGTGAAAAGGACATTTTAGGTATTAAAGTCCTTTGAATAATTCAAACACTTTTAAAAAAATTTTTATAGACATTTTGAAACTATTTAGAAGATACATTATTTCTACAGTAGAAAAAAAGACATGGATC
This sequence comes from Methanobacterium congolense, assembly GCF_900095295.1. Taxonomy (NCBI): domain Archaea; kingdom Methanobacteriati; phylum Methanobacteriota; class Methanobacteria; order Methanobacteriales; family Methanobacteriaceae; genus Methanobacterium; species Methanobacterium congolense. The sequence goes on along the minus strand of NZ_LT607756.1, from coordinate 2,425,457 downwards.
TTAAACATCCGTTTCAAGTGTAACGAACATTTTTCATAGGCATGTGATGGCAAAGGTGGGAGGAAATTCTACAGTAGAAAAAATTTGGGGTTAACTTGCATTAAAAATTATCCCAAAAAAGAATCAAGTTGAAACTCCTTTTTTTCATATTATTCCCAAAATTTTCCTAAGTAACCGTCTAAAAATTCATTCTACTGTAGAAAAAGGTGTCTAAAAATCATCTGAAACCTTGAAAAAATGAAGATTTAATGGATATTTAATTAATAGAAATTTAAAAAAAGTAGTTGCCAATCCCCAATTAAATTGGACATATAACTCAATTCCTATTTTCGTACTCCAATTCCCTAAAGGTAATTTTAAATCCCACACCATTGGTGTTATCAATCTCAATTTTCCCATCAAGTTGCTGAACTAAACTGTTAACCAGTTGCAATCCCAATGTTTCAGTAGTTCTAAAGTCAAAATCTTTGGAAAATCCTTTACCGTTGTCTGAAATTTTTAGAACCATCTCATCATCATCTTTCCTCAAGGATATTTTTATTTCCCCGCGATCATCATCAAATGCGTACTTGAGGGAGTTGGATATTATCTCATTTATTATCAGACCCGAAGGAACTGCGGTGTTTATGTCTATGTAAACATCGTCGATGTCAGTTTTTAGTTGGATTCCTGAGGGATCCCTCAGGTAGGTTTGAAGGAGGTTGTTCACAAGACTCAGTATGTAATCCTTGAATTGAATTCTGGAGAGGTTCTGAGACTGGTAAAGTTTTTCATGCACCATTGCCATGGATTTAACACGGGCTTGGCTTTCCTTAAAAACTTCCTGCACTTCTTCATTATCTATGCCCCGTGACTGAAGGTTTAAAAGGCTGGATATTATTTGAAGGTTGTTTTTTACACGATGATGTATCTCCCTTAGGAGAACCTCTTTTTCATGAAGGGACGCTTTTATTTTATCTTCCGCGATTTTTCTCTCAGTAATATCCCTTATCATTGCCATTAAATACGTGCTACCCTTCAAATTTAAATTATTTAATTTAATTTCCCCATAAAACAGCTCCCCGTCCTTTCTTCTCAATTTCCATTCGAAAACCTGAGGAACCCCATCTAATGCATTATTTAAATATTTTAAAGCTTTTCGTTGGGTTTTTTCATTTGAATGGGGGTAAAAAAGATCATAAGGAGTTTCACCAAGGATTTCACTACGTTTTGCCCCATACATTTCCAAGGTTTTTGAGTTACAATCAACCAACCTGTTATCGTTTATTATCAGAATAGCATCCTCTGCATTACCAAAAAGAGTTCTGTATTTTTCCTCACTTGCCCTTAACTCCTCTTCCATTTCCTTCTGTTTGGACTCAACATCGAGGTTGTGTATTGCAAATCCTATGTCCTCTGCAAGTTCCAGTAGAAGTGATGTTTCCGCAGAATTGAAAGCATCAAAGTCTTCAGAGTATATGGCAAGGCTCCCATAAACTTTTTCACCATACATGAGCGGAAAAGCGATTGAAGATGAAAACCCCCTCTTAATTGCTTCAGCTTTCCATGGTTTAAAGGTGGGATCTTCGACTAAGTTCCTCATTATGTAAGGTTTTTGATTTTTAATAGCCATGCCAGAAGGTCCTTTACCCTCAGGTGAATCATCCCATGTTATTTTAATGGAATCAAGATAACTCTCCTCAATACCAGATGAAGCTGCAGGAGAGATGTTGAAGTTATTTTCATTCACCAGACCAATCCATACAAGCTTGAAATCCCTGATCTCCCTGAGTATGTCACAGGCCCTTTTGAAGAGTTCATCCCTATCTTTTTCCTTAACGATGAGCTGATTGACATTACGTATAGCTTTAAGTATGGAATTAAGATGTTTAACTTCTTTTTCTACATTTTTAAGGTTTGTTATGTCTGTTATGAACCCTTCAATAAACATTAATTCCCCATCATCAGAGCAGATGCCCTGACCCTGCTCCCAAACGTGTTTTTCTTCAAAATTTGCTGTTGTGATCCTGTAACTTATTTTGAATGGTTTATGCAAAGTTAATCCCCTTTGAACACCATTCCATACTTTTTCAAGATCTTCCGGGCGTATGATTGAAGCGTAGGATAATTTCAGGTTTTCTATAAAGTCATGGGACGTGTAACCAGTTAATTCGTAGCATCCTTCACTCACAAATTTCATTGTCCAGTCATCATCATTCATACAACGGTATGCCATGCCTGGAAGGTTGCTCATAAGGGTTGAAAGTTGTCTTTCTGTTTCCTGAAACCTTTCAGTTAAAAGGGCTGTTACCAACCCAACAATGATAAAAATGGAGCCTCTTACAAGATATTCTGTAAGATTAAAGTCTGAAAAGGGCATTATTAAATTGCTCAATAGTAAAAGCAAGGCTAAAGTGCAAGGCACTACTAAACCCTTCCTTTTCCACCATATACATGCTATTATGGTGGGAAGGTAAAATAAATGGGTGAAAACATGCCCCATTCCCCTTAAATGAAAGTAACAAATTAAAATAGAAGAAACCATCAGAAGCAGGCCAATAAAACCTATTTTCTTAGCTTCAGAACCTGAGTTTAAATCCAGTTTCATTGTAAGAATCTTTTTAATTGTTACTATTATACTTATCTGATCTTTTCTTTGAAAAAATTCTTATGTTGAAAGCTTAAAAAACCTTGAAGATTCTATGAAACATCAATTAAAAGTTTAAAAAACGATTTAAAAAAGAGAATTTTTACAAACCTTCTTAATTCTTTTTTTAATTCTCTTTTTTAGATTCAAATATTCCGCTGATTAATTCACCTAATTAAACCCACGTTATTTTGAGTAAAACTATCAATGCACTTAACTGTATAATGTTGAGGCTTAAAACCGGTGCACCCATGCCAGGGCCATGGAACCCCTGTCTTGAAACCAGGAAGAAAATGAAAAGCACATTTTGCATTATTAAAAGTACTGCAAAAAGGGCCAGCCCCATGCTGAAACTAGATTTAAGCTTTCTGTAGTTTGAAATGTAAATTATGAAGAGTACGAGAAGCAGAGCTATGTTGATTGCTCCTACGAATGCAGCCACCAGGGCCAGACTGAAGTCATCATCTGGAAATTGAGGTAGTTCCTGTGCTTGTGGTGTTTCCGGTCCTTTTATTCCGGTATTTAAACCTAAATCTTGAATCATCTAATCACCCGACTAATTTTCACCCATTTCATGCCATATCTTCTGAAAAATTTCGTAATTATCTTCCATTTGTGATGTTAGAAAGTACATTGTACCATATTTCTCTCCAGAGGAAGTAAGAACGTTGTTTTCCTCCAAAACCTTTATGTGATGTCTTACAGTTTTGTAGTCCAGATCCAATTTTTCAGCCAGTTGATGGGCATTGTATGGTCGCTGGTGTAAGTTGTGTATTATCCTTGCTCTGTTAACACCCCCCTTAGTACCACCTATGAGCCACCATAATATCTTCTTCATGACATCACCACATGTTCTGGGAAAATAAACCCAACTAAACTGATCTGATTTTTGGGGTCATGAAGAATAAATCTATCGACTGAACTTCCAAATCAAGATTTCACAGTCCTATTAAATTATTTTATTTAGAGCTTCGCATGTCTCTCCGGGAATTTTTAGTATTGGTTGATCCAAGTCCAAAAAGTACCTTGAACATCCTCTTAAATGGTTTCCTGTAGATGTGTATGTGTATCAAGGTACCAATGACCATTAAAACTGCCAGTTCTGCATGCCAGAATGTTATGGGCTGTCTCAGAGCAGTTATACCCAATTTTATCATGAATATTAGCAGGATTCCCGTTACTCCAGTACCAAGATAACCTCCAGTTACAAGGAGATTCCAAATTCTTTTATGCCTTTTTGGCGTTAAAACACCTTTGGTGAAGAGGTAGTGGGTGAAGAGGTAGGCGCCCATGAGGAGTACACTTAATGGAATAACATGGTACCCTGTTCCTCCATCTCCAAGAAGATCTCCAAGATCAAAGCCTCCATCATCTGCTGATGTTACATTTGATGCATTAGTAGCATTTGAAGGATCAGCACCGCCTGTATCTGTTGATTGATCCGCTCCAGTATCTGGATTTCCATGGGAGTCCGTTGTGGATGTTTGGGTATCCTCCGTGGATGAATCCGTGTTTGAAGTTGAAGTGTCGGAGTCTGTTGTACTGGTGGTTGAAGCCTGGGACAGGTCACAGATTCCATCTCCATTTGCATCAATGTACCTTGGACACTGCCCAGGGTATGGATCATTTACAAGGCCATATGGGCAGCCACCTGCACAGGATCCTGAGATCGTTGCTGCAGCTATAAATGGTGCTGCACCTAACACCCCCATGAGGCGTTCCCTACCTCTAAGCCATTGCTTAATATCTCTTAATTTAATGCTGATCTTCATGACCCTGACCTCCTCTTTGAAAGTCCAAGCATTGCCTTGGTACCCTTCCAGTAGATGTGGAAGTGGAACAGTGTTACAAGGGCCATTGTAACTCCAAATTCAACGTGCCAGTACAGAAGTTGTTGACTGATTGGAAGGGTGGCACCCAGATCAAGGAGTATCAGGAGTATGAATCCTGCCCCACCACAGACCAGGAAGGATAGTCCTATTATGAAGTTCCAAACACTAACGTGCATAGATTTTTTGATTAACCTCATCTTGTAAAGGGCGTAAGTAATTAAATAAAGGCCCAAAACAGGTAATGTTGGAATTAAAATATCGTAAACCATGGTATTTCCATCTTTTATTTGTTTTGAAATTTTTTTTATTTGTTTAAGCTATTAACATGATTATAAAAGGTGAAAATCTAAAAAAACAGTGCATCAAAACCTTTACATGTTGTTTGATTAAAATTGTTCGTTTGGTATAAAAGTAATTTTTCCAAAGTTAGGCCCAAATCTATACCAAATCCCAGTATTAACCTTTAAAAAAATCATTTAAGGCTTAAAAAAAGTTTAAGTAACTTAAAAAGTTATTTTTATTATTAAAATTATAAAAAAGAGTTTAATAACTTTGTATAAAAGAATAGAAGAATATTTAATTTAAATGGATTTAATTGTGATTACTGCAACAAACTGCAGTGCTTTCGACAGTAGCCATGACACCAAAATAATGAAAAACTCCTGCGATTATTAGGACAGACGAGTTATACTCATGTGGATGCTTGATGGAACCTTGTATTTATTGAGTTGTACCTACAATCAAGAAAAAAATATTTGATATCATGTACATCTAAAGGTTGATTTAGATAAATCCTCACTGTTCAATCCATTCATCTCAGTCCAGCCATTCCCTCGTGGTATCTAAGATGGATGTGCAATCAAGAGAGATCGGAGTTAGGGTTGCACAACTTTGAGATCGGAGGGTGTGAACATCGGTTCCCTCAGCATCATCCTCAACAGGGTCGCCATCAATCCAGTAGTAAGGTCTCCCCCTGGGATCCAGTCTTTTCTGGATGTGTATTGTGTACATTCGCTTTCCAAGTCTTGTCAACTTTATTTTATCATTTTCTGGTGAGGAGGGAATGTTCAAATTCAGGAAATCAACACCTTCAGGCAGTCCCCTGTCCAGGATTCTTTTTGAAACCCTGTGAAGGATCTTTTGTGCATGGGTGAAGTCAAGATCCACGTGACCATCGTGGAACTTTATATCTCCACGTGAAACCTGTAGAGAAACAGCTAAAGCAGGAATTCCATGAACTGCAGCTTCCATTGCAGCACCTATTGTTCCAGAAGTTGTTAACTCTGACATTCCAAGGTTTTCTCCAATATTTATACCTGATATAACCAGATCTGGTTTTTCACGTGAAAGTTCATATATTCCAATTATGACCGCGTCTGTTGGAGTTCCTGAAACTGAATAGGCTTCACTTCCATCTGCCAGTGTAGTTGCTGTGACTCTTACGGGTTCAAAAAGGGTTAATGCATGACCTATGCCGCTTTGCTGGGTTGCAGGGCCGACAACCTGGATCTCTCCCAGATCATCTACTGCTTTTTTTGTGGCCATAATTCCTGAAGAGTTAACTCCATCATCGTTGGTTATGAGAATTCGCATGGTGTCATATTATATGGCTCAACCCTCAAAAAGTTTACGCGGTGAAAAAAGAAATGGATTTACATTTTACGTATAGCAAATTAGAAAATAATTAATAATACCTATTAAATAATGATAATTAAGGGTACCGGTTAATCATTCACCTGTACTGCAAAGGGTGAGGAAATTGGAAAAAAACAGACTTGTCAAGTTCGTTGCAAAGGTTATGGAAGAATCTGGGTTCAAGGTTTACCAGAACTTCAAAACATCAAGGCACATGATAGACATTTACGGTGTTTTACCCACGGTTTTGGGAGATATAGGTGTTGTTGTGGCCTGTAAAAACTACGATGAAAGATGGGAAGTGGGACTTGACGTTCTTAAGGAGATGGAGATGGTTGCAAAAACCCTTAAAGCTTCCAAGGTTGTGGTTGTTACAACATCGTACTTCACAAAGAGCGCCATAAACTACGCAGGCAGAAGAAACATCAAAATCGTGGACAAGGAAGGGCTTATCACCATGGCCAAAAATTTCTCTGGAAATTCCGCTTCAATATCCGAACCCAATTCAGATGTTGTTATGGATGAATTTGAAGACGATGAAGAGTACATCCCATCATCCAAACCAATTTCAAAACCAAAATCCCGGGTGGTCACAACTGGATTGATAAACAGGGGAAAACAGAGTTTATCAAAAAAGAGCGGTCAAAGCAGTGCGATTTCAATTGGCCCCATAATCAAAGCCATTTTAAAGAACATAATTGCACTTATAATCATAGTGTTCCTCCTGTCATCCCTTGCAGCTTATCTAATAAGCTTTGGATACAAAAACACTGCGGTTTTGGGAGTTTCAAAGATACTGATTTCAGCACTCCTGGCCTATGGAATCGTTGCTTTGGTGGAGAAGGATGCAGCCAAAATGCTCACCAAGGGTACAACCGTTTTCATCGTGACCATGATAATGCACGTTATCATTATAATTTTGACTTGAATGTCCTCTGACTATGAACAAACAAGTTACCTCTTTTCAGTTTTTTTAAGTAAATAGTTTTTTTAAGTTTTTTAAGGAAATACTCCATTATCAAATTATTTGAGTTTATATTATTTGGTTTAATTCCTCTAATAAGTTCTAAGTTTAAAAAAGCTGGATTAAAAAAGCTGACTGATTGTTAATTGATAAATGATGGGCCGGACGAGATTCGAACTCGTGATCACCTCGGTGTGAGCGAGGTATCATACCCCTAGACCACCGGCCCAAATTAAAAAAGCATTTAAAGATACTCATTCTAGAAATCTCTTCTTAGTTAAGGTTCTGTTGAAGAGATATATATAATTTTATGGTATCCAATTGATTTATGGTATCCCAGTGAAAAAGAGAAAGTTCATGGAATTTATAGATGAATGGGAATAATTCCTATGAAGTAAGCTATTACAGGGAAGATTATGAGGTAGATCATTCCTGTGAATGCATGAACCTTGAATCTGTTGTCCTCATCATTTTCTCTCCCCCATGCACCTATAAGCTCGTCATACTCCTCAGGGGTGTAAAATTTTTCGTGATGCTCAGTTGCAACTACCCCATGCAAAAATCTTTCAAATCCTAGTATTGAGAAACATGCAAATGCTGCTGCCATTATGGGAAATGCCCCTTGTTCTGAGGGTATAACAAACCTATATAGCACCCAAAACCATGCAATGGGCATTGTATCCACCAATACAAATCCTACAATGAATCTGCGAAGTGAATGTAATTTTTTAAGTTTATCCCTTGAAAAGAAGAGGTACATGTCGAAGATGCGGAACTTTTTACTGAGACTTATGACAAGAGTCATGTAAACTCCGAAAAAAAGAACTAAAGCATCTTCACCTGTTAAATATGAAGAAAACGTTGTTTCAACAACCATGAAACCACCTACCTTTGTTTTTGACTGATTAAAATTATTCATCAAAAAAAAAACATAGGTCGAAGCAAAAATAATGTTCAAAGTATAGTTGTTAGATAATAAGTGAAACAAACATTTCAAGAATTAATATTTTGAAAATGGGCCGGAGGAGATTCGAACTCCTGATCACCTCGTTGTAAGCGAGGTATCATACCCCTAGACCACCGGCCCTCTTTTTTCTGTATTGTGCAAATCGCTATATAAACTTTTTCCAAACTTCACCTGCACCCTAATCAGATGATCTTTATATGAAGGTCGAAAAATGTCTGAAGCCTGCAAAACATGAAAAATTCATATTCTCATTTATAAAGATTTATAAAAAGCTTACGACTCTTGGTTTGATAATCACCCTTTATAAATGTTTTGCCATAGCGATAGGTATTATGAAAATATTTGTAATAACAACCCTTTTTAGAACATGTTCGTTAAAATTGAGCCTTGATGTTTCGGTTTATAAATCTATTTATTGTACCGTGCCCAATTATATCTGAAGGAGTAGAGGGATAAAAATGGCATTTGATGAATCAGGAAAGATATGGTTTAACGGAAAATTAGTTGATTGGAAAGATGCAAACATACACGTTCTATCTCACGTTGTTCACTACGGATCAAGCGTATTTGAAGGTATAAGGTGCTACAACACCAAAAAAGGACCTGCGGTCTTTCGTTTGCAGGACCACTTGCAGAGGCTTCTGAACTCAGGTAAGATATACCGGATGGACATACCCTACACAGTTGAGGAACTCTCCCAAGCCACTATGGACACCATAAAGGCCAACAAACTCAAAGAATGTTACATAAGGCCAATAGCCTTCAGGGGTTATTCTGAACTGGGTGTTTACCCCCGTAACTGTCCAGTTGAAACTGTTATTGCTGCATGGGGCTGGGGACAGTACCTGGGTGAAGAGGCACTTGAAAACGGTGTTGACCTTGGTGTTTCAACATGGAGACGTATGGCACCTGACACAATGCCAAACATGGCCAAGGCAGGTTCCAACTACATGAACTCCCAGCTTGCAAAGATGGAATCCGTAATGAACGGTTATGACGAGGCAATAATGCTTGACTACCAGGGAATGGTCAGTGAAGGAAGTGGAGAGAACATATTCCTGGTCAAGGACGAAGTTCTGTACACACCCCCAGTTTCATCATCATTACTTGGAGGAATAACCAGGGATTCAATAATGGAAATTGCAAGGGACATGGGACTTGAGGTCAGGGAGGAAACCCTTCCACGTGAAATGCTCTACATCGCAGACGAGGTCTTCCTAACAGGTACGGCTGCAGAACTCACACCAATAAGATCCATAGATAAGATAACTGTTGGTGAAGGTAAAAGGGGAGAAATAACCAAGAAGCTCCAGGAAACATTTTTCAAAGTCCTTAACTGCGAGGTTGAGGATGAAAAGGGTTGGTTATCCTTCGTGGATGAATAAATGTTGTTATAATTTATAAGTTAAAAGTTATAAGTTACAACTTATAACTTATTAGTTCTAAGTTATAATTCCCATTTTTATAAAATCATTTCTTTTTTTAAATGAATTTGAAGTGCAAAATTACGACATCCCCATTGATCCAATGATTTAGGTTGTTTTCAAGAAATCTGCCTTGATCTTAGTGCAATCTGGAGGAAATCTAGAGGGAAATAAGGGTTAATTTTCATTGAATTTTGAAAAAAGTATTTTAAAAAGTTTAATCTAGATTAAAATAAACTTAATTAAGCAGTTCATGTGATTTAATGAGTTTTAACATCTCCAAACCAAACCAAAAAACACTAATAGTGGTTAATAATACCTTAAATATTCCTTATAAAAAATTTCCTTATAAAAAAATTAGTTGAAAATGTTAAAATGAAATAAGGTTATTGCTCATAATTACTTTAAATTCTTGATTTAAAACCGTTGATTAAACAAAAATTATTGGACACTATCTGAAAAATAAAATATCTAAAAAAGGTGATTAAAAAATGGACATAATTCAAGCGATAATACTGGGAATGGTCCAGGGTTTAACAGAATTTCTCCCTGTGAGCAGCTCAGCTCATCTAGTATTTTTCCAAGACATCATGGGGGTAGGACAAAGTGTTGCATTCGATACGATCCTTCACCTGGGTACACTGGCTGCAGTTGTTTCATTCTTCATAAAGGACATACTGAGAATGATAAAGGCCCTTGTATCAAGTATAGCGGATATATTCCGGGGAAAGTTCAAGGAAGGAGTTAAAGAAGATGTTTACAAAAGACTCGTTTGGTTACTTGTCGTTGGTACCATTCCTGCAGGATTGATGGGAATACTTCTGAAAAGTCAGTTCGAAAGCATGTTCAACTCAATCCCGATTGTAGGATTCTTCCTGCTCATAACAGGTGTGCTCCTATGGGCTTCAGAACATCATAAAGGTGGAAATAAAGAGGTTAAGGAAGTATCATTCAAAAATGCCCTTGCAATAGGTATCTTTCAGGGATTTGCAATAGCACCAGGTATATCCCGTTCAGGATCAACCATAGCAGCAGGTCTCTTCTCAGGACTCAACAGGGAACTTGCAGCAAGGTACGGCTTCCTTCTTTCAATACCAGCCATACTTGGAGCTTTACTGGTTCAAGTTAAGGACATAGGTGCCCTTGATATTACCACAACCGCACTCATAGCAGGTTTCATTTCTGCAGTTGTATTTGGTTACCTTGCAATCAAGCTCCTAATGAAGATCATCAAGGATTGGAGCCTTAACATCTTCGCATACTACTGCTGGATCGTTGGTGCGCTCGCAATAATCCTTTCAACAGGAATTATTTAAGTTAGACATGAACCCCTGAAAGGGCAATGTAGCATTCCTTGACCATGCATGCATTAACAAATTTTTAATATCTAATTTTTTCTAATTTTTTTAAAATTATTTTTTAGTTTGTGTTAATCAATAACATCAAACTCAACACTATACTAAAACAGACCCTCTTAAAGATATCCATGAGGTTTAAATTATTTTACATGAGTAAAATCCCATATAAAAATCTAACCATGGAACGTAATGCTGGGTAAGAATGTAAACCCACCATGTGCTCCAGAATACCTCTAAAATGGCTGCAATTGCAAGTAAGATTATTATTCTCAGTATCAGTGAAAGGAAATCATTTAAGATCTGTTCTTTAAATTCTTTGAAGTTTCTTTGCATTAAAAAATGGAAAAAAGATCTGTAGAACTTTAAGAATGCGTCCACAGACAGCATTGCAGCTAAAAATTCAAAGTACAGATGAAATGATCCCCCAAGTATCAGGAAGGCCTTGATGATTCCAACCTTGACAACAAGGAGGTAGTTTACAGCACCCATTGAAGTGAAGAGGTTGAGGAGTATAACCGAAACTATGGGTATTCCCGTAAATACACAGGCTAAAGATACTCCCAAATTGTTCATAAACAGTTGAAATGAAACACCACCTAAAAACAAACCGAACTGATGGAAAATATAGTTAAAGGTAACTTCTGGGGGAAAGATGAATTTAACATCCATGTATCCGAGGAAAAAACCTCCGTTAAAGAAATTATGGGCTAAAGAGGGTTTGAAGTAGGCAAAAATGAATCCTGAAACGTAAAGGATAATGAAGATTGTAAAAACGATTTTGGAGGGCAAAAATCCTTTCAAACAGTTTTTAACGTGCTTCAGTTTCATCTGGATTCATCCAACGCATTATTTGGGAATATTCTTAATTTGAATATCCCTCCAGGAATTGGAATAAATTCTATTAAATTCATTCAATACCGTTCATCCATCAATTCAACTTACTTCAAGGCTAAAAAATTAGTTTTAGAATATATCCTTACATATGTCCTCTGTTTTTCTCACTATAGCATCAATTGGCACGCCTTTAAGAATTGCGGCCATCATGGCACCGCCAGCCCCTGCACCCTCCTTTACGAATCCGGTGGTGTAACTTCTAAGTCCCGGGTTGGTGGATTTCTCAAAGGCAGGATCCACTGCAAATACGGGTACATTTGATATCTGACGTGAGATATGATTTATATCAGAGGTTTCATCCTCTGCAACAAACACCGTGGTTGCAACTGCCAGTTTATTAAAGTCAAATTCATGCACAGCGGCCTTTAAAACTGCGCAGACCGCCATCATCTGGGTTCCCCCTGCAAGGGTTACTGGAACGCTGCTTCCAGCCGCAATCCCTGCAACTGCAGGTATCATTGGATCTCCCACAGCATCAACGGCTTTGAATGGTTCAGATTTCATTTCCCCTGCTTTGAAGCCTGCAGCATTCATTCCCTCATCCACAAGTTCGTGCTTCATGTCATGGGGGTTTTCTGGTGTGCTTCCACTTATCTTGTGGTCAACATCGTATCCCATGGCAGTTAAAACTCCGAGGGCTGTGGTTGTACCTGCAGGTGTGCTTTCACCAATCACGATGTGTTCTGTTAGTTTTGAAATAGTTTCACCCAGTAATTTTCCCCTTTTGAATATGGCCTCACTGTTTGAAACTGCTTTGCCCGTTCCAATGTTTCCACCAGGTTCCTCGTTGAGCTTCAAGTAGGGGAGGTTTGGTTTGACTGCTGCACCAGCATCAACAACCAGTAGGGGTATGTTTCCAAGTTCCAAGGCTGCCTTGGTTATGACTGCAGGTGTGGGTGCAGGTGCACCATCCACAACGGTCTGTGGTATTTCAGGTAAACATCTGGGTTCACCACATACCACAAGCTCCATGTCAGCTGCAGGAGTGTAATCTGTGAGTTCTGGTGTTTCTCCTGCACCGGTTATACCTGGTATTCGTGATGTGGCTGTGCTAGCCATTACGCACAGAAACAATGAATCCTTTCCCTCTATTTGAGGCAGGATTTTTGATGATCCGTAACATTTGATTGCATCATTCATATCTTTCACTTCCTTGAAACTAAAATTGGAAGCCCGGTAAGAAATAGTTTTCTCATTCATTGAAATGTGAAGGATCAAAACATTAAAAACAGTTATTTCGTTGAATTAACTAATTATAGTCTTTAAAATAAAAAAATAAAAAAGGGAAATTTTTTTGGTTTCTACTTCTTCCTTGGTATCAAAAATCCTGTGAGTAGCATGAGTAATGCCGTCAGTATCATTCCAATTGGAACACCTGTTTCCTGCATTGGAATGGTTTCGTATGCAGCAGATACAGCTTCTCCACCAGATATAACTTCACCACCTCCGTTTGGAGGAGTTACTTCACCACCACCAGATTGTGACTGCTGTACATCAACTGATGCTGATGCTGAGTTGCCCTCTAAGTTTGGGTCGTAGGTTAAAGCTGTTATGTTAGCCTCGTTGATTATCATTCCAATCTGATCCACAGTGGCCGTGATGTTGAGCCAAGCTGTAGCACCACTTGTAAGATTGCCTATGGTCCATACACCCGTTGATGGATCGTACGTTCCTGTGCTTGCAGTGTATTTCACAAAGGTCAGACCGTGGGGTAGCTTATCAGTTACCTTAACATCAGTGGAAGTGTCAGGCCCATGGTTGTTCACTATCATGGTGAAGTGGACGGTATCTTTAACCACAGGTTTAGCGTTGTCAACTGTTTTTGTTATGACCAAATCAGCAGATGGCACGTAAATGCTTGCAGTTGCTGAAACTGGCCCTTCCATATAGTTACAGATCGCATTTGCAGTGTTAACAATGGTTTTAGCAGCTGCTGCAGATAAAACCGTAACGTTCACTGTTCGAGTGATCTGTGCACCACTTGCTAGGTCCCCAACATTCCAGGTAACAACTCCAGCACTTAATGAACCTCCATCACTGGCGCCTGCATATTGGAGACCGTCAGGGATTGTATCGGTTATTACCACGTTGTGTGCTGTACTTGGACCATCATTTCTAACAATGATGGTGTATATTATCGTTTCACCGACGTTGTACTGTGCAGACGTTTTGTCTGGTGTTTTGGTGATGTTCAATGCTGCGCTGTTGGTAACAGTGTTAGTAGCACTTGTCTGATTATTCAAAGTACCATTCACGAAAACCTGAACAGCATTCGTAATCGTACCAGGCAACGTAGTTGCATTAACAATTCCCCTCACATAGAAAGTCTTCGTCGCTCCAACATTCAAATCACCCAGACCAACACTCTGACCAGACACATAAGCTAACCAATTCACACCATCCAAAGAATACTCAGCACCAGTCAACGCAACAGGCAACATATCCACAAAAGACACATTACGAGCAACAGACGGACCATTATTCGTAACCACCATAGTATACGTCAACAACTCACCAGCATTCACAGTACCAGGCAAACCAACCTTAGTCACAGCCAAAGCACACTTACCGTTAACTACATTTATGTTCAAATTATCTTGTCCAAAGTCTTTGTTGTAGTGATAATTCTCTGCGTTGTTTGCTTTATCAACGATGAATGGTATAACCGGTGTGTTACCTGATGCTAAAGCTTTTAAAGTCCAAGTACAGGTAAAGTAATTTGTTCCAGGACTGACTAACAATAAATTATTGGACGTTGAAGAACCATAACTAACTAAATAACTTATGGGCTGTATTTTGGTTGGATCATATTGTATTAAAGGCAGTTCTACGAAGTCGTAGTTAGAAGATGACGTTTTAGCTACTACCGTGACTGTGAAAATATCTCCAACCTGGGGTGTGGTATTTGATGCATTTATTGAAATTATTTCATTTCTTTCTTGATCTATAAGTCCATTATTTTTAGGTACAACCCTCAGGGTTCCAGTCATAGTTCCCGTAGAAGTTCCATCCTCAAATACGTTTATGGTGTAACCCCTACTTGTGCCATAAGCATTTTTGTGTCTGGTTACTTCAATCTGGTAAAAGAGATCCTTTGTTTCACCTGGAGCAATGTCACCTAAATACTTCGTTGTATTTTCACCAGTTTTTAGGTTTATGTAAGAAGTTCCACCCGTATTTTGCAAATTAATCGTAGCCGATATATTTTTTGCCGTGGTTGTTCCGTTATTTGTGACATGCGTTTGTATAATGTACAAGTTAGGACCGTCATTCACGTTGTTACTATCCAACCCTACAGTATTCCATGAACCTGTAGTTAGATTCAGATCAGCAGCACTTGCAGATCCACAGAAGATCAGCACAACTACCATTGTGAGTAACAGCATTATCAGCTTTTTTTGCACGTTTTTTTGCACGTTTTCACCTCCTTTTACAGTCAATAACAATTTCAATGAGAGATATTTCACAAGACCCGTAATTGTGAGTAATAACTCATTTCTAGAAGTTGACACTCACACCGTCGTCCTATGAATGATGATACTTTTTAGCATCTTCTAATTAAGGCTTATGAAAAAATTCGAAAAATAAGTGACTATAGTCACAAACACTTTGAAAAGCCAAATATTCATCAAATTAAAAAGATATTATAACCTTTTAAATATATTTTAAAAAAATTTAAAGGATTATCTTAAAATTATAGATTAAAATGAGTTATAAATAAAGTTAAAAATAAAAGGATTCTTTAATTCTATTTTAACGATTTAAAAGTTTGTGATAATGCAATTAAAATTATTAAAATAGTTATTTAATCTTAAAAATAGATAATTTTCCTATTTTGTATATTGTTAATCAAAAGTCTATGTGATTTATTAAAAATTTTGAGCTGTGTATTTTCAACGAGTTATTTATGAAAATCCCACGTAACAGGATAGTACGGGATTATTCTAAAATAAAGTTCATTTAACGAATTTTATGGACATTTAAGGCCATATAATCGTGGATATAGTAAAATTAAAAAATAAAAAGGGGAAAATTTATTATTTGTTCCTACTTTCTCCTTGGCATCACAAGTCCTGTGACGAGCATGAGTAACGCCGTGACGATCATTCCAATTGGAACACCTGTTTTCTGCATTGGCACGGTTGTATCAATAGTTGCAGCGTTTACCTGTGCTTGTTCTACACTTATGGCACCAGATTCAAGATTATTTCCAGAAACTGGATCGTAGGTGTCTGAACTCACACTTGCATCACCGCTTGTTGCACCCGCGCTGACAGCCCTTAGGGTAATATCCATCCAAGGGTCAATGACCGTAAGGTTACCGAGGTTCCAGGTTACGGTTCGGGTTGTTGGGTCGTATACAGGTGCAGGGTAGCCTGTTTCCTGTGTTAGACTTACAAACTCCATACCTTCTGGTACCTTGTAGGTTACTATTACGTTCTGAGCAGTATCAGGTCCGTTGTTACCGGCTTTAACTCTAACCACTACTTCCTCACCAACAGCAGGGTTGTTTTTACTTGTAGAAGTGTTAACGTACACGTCTGCTGCTGCAGGAACAGTTAAAGTTGCATTACCATTATCGTTTGTAGCGTTCCAGTCACCTTCATTACCGCTTATAATAGCTGTGTTGGTGTACGAAGTACTTGTTGGGTGAGTATTGACTGTTGCCCAGATGTAGAGTATTTTCATCTCACCGGGTAAAAGCGTACCCACATTCCACACATCGTTAGCAGAATCGTAATCAGCTGAGGATGCATGGTTGAATGTAACTCCATCTGGCAGGTCATCAATTACTGTAACACCCGTAGCAGTATTAGGACTGTTTAAGTTGTTGTAGGCCCTGATTGTGTACTTTATCAGCTGGCCAATAGCAGGGGTGTTATCATCCACATCATTAACAACAGAAACATCCGCTAATGGTCCAATATGTACATTGTCGATGAAGAGAGCAGATGTTACACCTGTATCTCCTACATCAGATACTGAAAAATCCAACCTAATGCTTCTACCTGCATAAGGTGATACATCAATTATTGCTTTTTGCGTGGGAGTTGCATGATAATAACCAAGACCAGACGCTGAAACAAGATTTGAATAAGTATCTGCATACAGAATATTTTGGGTAGAAGTTCCATCTGTTATATCTGCCCTTGCCCAATCATTGAAGTATGCTTGAGAAGCCTCATTTGTAGCATACATCCAGTCAAAGCTTAAGGTTTTTGCACCCTGCGGTATGGTCAAATTAAGAGTTAGCTTAGCATAGCTTTCCCAATCATTCCCAGTATTTATATTGGCATAGGAACTGCCGTTAGTTGGAAATCCCTGAGCAGGTGTAGTAGAGACTACAAATTGGTCATCACCGCCTTGGGTACTGTTAGAATTTACAAGTGGCAATGTAGTTGGTGTAACTGTTGCATTTGTTACCTGATCGCCCGTTGCTGCGAACGCCGCTCCAGCGATTGTGAGTGTAAACAGAAAAGTCAGTGTAATCATTAGTAATCCTTTTGGTATGTTTTTTTGCACTTTTTCACCTCCTTTTACAATCAATAATTTATTTTCAACGAGATTTCATTCACAAGACAAGGCCCTGTGAGCATAACTCATTTTTTCGAAGGTGATACTCACGAACATCATCTTATGAATGTTGATACTTGTTAATAGCTCCTAATTAAATCTTTTGAAAAAAATGCGTGACTATAGTCACAATTGCCCAGAAAATCCACGTACTGACCAAATTTTAAAGGATTTAAATTCTTTTTAATCTATTTTAGAAAAGTATAAAGAATTATTTTAAAATTACATATTAAATAAATTTAATAAAGTTTTTAAAATTAAATAAAATTCATTTAATCGCGTTTTAAAGGTTCTAAAGTTTGTGATAATATAATAAAATAGTTAAAACTGTTATTTAATGTTGAATATGGATATTTTTCCTATTTTTTAAATCGTTAGTTGAATCATCATGTGAGTTATTAAACAGTTCTTGCGTGAAATGTTTCACAATTTATTTATGAAAATCCGACATAACACAATAAAAAGGGATGAGTTAAAAAGAATGATTCATTTTTTTTATGACGTTTAAAAATTAATATTTATTGAGATACGTTCCAGGAAGGTGTGATAAATTTGATCTGTATAGGAATTGAGGGCACAGCAGAGAAGACAGGTGTTGGAATAGTGGATTCAGAGGGTAACCTCCTTGCATCACAGGGAAATCCGCTCATACCTGAAAATGGTGGGATACATCCACGTGAAGCTGCAGAGCACCATGCAGCAAATATAATCCCCCTCATGAAGGCTGCCCTTGAGGAATCCGGGCTTGAACTTAAGGACATGGATATGGTTGCATTTTCCAGGGGGCCAGGCCTTGGACCTGCACTCCGAACCGTTGCAACAGCAGCCCGAAGCCTTGCACTCTCACTGGATGTTCCAATCGTTGGTGTGAACCACTGCATAGGTCACGTTGAAATCGGAAGGCTCACAACCAGGGCAAAGGACCCTGTGACCCTCTACGTGAGCGGGGGTAACAGCCAAGTTATTGCCTTCGATGCCAACCGCTACAGGGTCTTCGGTGAAACCCTTGACATCGCAATTGGCAACTGTCTGGACCAGTTCTCACGTTCAGTTGGCCTTGGACATCCCGGAGGCCCCAAGGTTGAGAAACTGGCCAAAGGGGGCAGCTACATCAAACTTCCTTACACGGTTAAGGGAATGGATCTGTCATTCTCCGGGCTTTTAACTGCAGCGATACGCAAATATGAGGCAGGTGCTGCAATTGAGGATGTCTGCTACAGTCTGCAAGAAACTGCCTTTTCGATGCTTGTTGAGGTGACTGAAAGGGCACTTGCACACTCCAAAAAGAGGGAAGTGATGCTCTGCGGCGGTGTGGCTGCAAACACCCGCCTCAGGGAGATGCTGAAGGTCATGGCAGATGAGCACTACGCAGAGTTCCACATGCCACCAATGAAGTACTGTGGAGACAACGGTGCAATGATAGCCTGGATGGGCCAGTTAATGCACAAACACGGACTCGTTGGTGGTCTGGAGGACACAGGAGTGATCCAGCGTTACAGAACAGATGAGGTTGATGTTCCATGGAGACGAAGTTCAGCTGAAGAGCTGCAGCTGCCCCCTGATATTCTTGCAAAGGGTGCAGAGGCCAACATCTACCCTGGAAAGTGGATGGACGAGGACGTTCTCGTGAAGAAACGAATAAGTAAGGGTTACAGGATAGATGAACTGGATCATCACATCCGTAAGAAACGGACAAAGAGGGAGGCCAAACTACTGAGCGAAGCCAAAAGATGTGGAGTAATCACTCCATTAGTTTACGATGTTGATAAGAAGGAAACATCCATTTTAATGGAGAACATTCATGGAAAAACCATTAAGGAAGTTTTTGATGAACTGGGGCTTGAGGGTATTCAGGAGATAAAAGAAATCTGCAGGGACATAGGTGAGAACGTTTCAAAGCTTCACAACTGCGGAATAATCCATGGAGACCTCACAACCAGCAACATGATACTCCAGGATGATTCACTGGTTTTCATAGACTTTGGTCTGGGCCGTGTTTCTGATCTGGTTGAGGACAAGGGCGTTGATTTAATAGTCTTCAAGAAGGCAATATCTGGAATCCACCATGAGATTGCAGATGAGTGCTTTCAGGCCATACTTCAGGGTTACAGCCCTGCTGATGACTATGATGAAGTGACTGAGAAGGTAGATGAGATTGGCGGAAGAGGAAGGTACACCTCTAAAAATCATTGAATGAATTTAAAAACCGTTATTAAAGTTATATTCTAATTATAATTTTCTTATTTTAATTTTTAATTGATAAGAATTAATTGATGAGAATATTTCTTAGCCCATTTAAAATGTTTAAAAAAAATAAAAATATTAAAGATGCATTTTGTGTAATGTATGAACTATCTTAACATGGTGGTAACAATGAAGGTAACCTTTATAACTGGTAACGAACACAAAGTAAAAGAAGCCAAAGGAATCTTCCAAAAGTTTGGCATCCAGCTGGAACATGCTGACCTCGGCTACCCAGAAATCCAGGGAGACCTGATTGATGTGGCCAGGTACGGTGCAAAGCATGCAGCGGAGCGTTTAAATCAACCAGTGATTGTTGAAGACGCAGGAATTTTCATTAAAGCCCTTGAATGGTTCCCAGGAGCATACTCATCCTACGTTCAGGAAACACTTGGGAATGAAGGCATATTAAAACTTATGAGCAGTGTCGAAGACAGATACGCCGAATTCAGGTCGGTTATTGGGTACTGCACCCCCAAAGGCGAACCCGAGACTTTTTTAGGCGCTGTCAAAGGACGAATTGGACACAAAGAAAAAGGAAAGCAAGGTTTTGCTTACGATCCACTTTTCATACCAGAAGGTTATGATAAGAGCTTTGGAGAACTGACAACAGAAGAGAAAAATGAATTTTCTCACCGCAGAGTTTCGCTCGAAAAATTTGCACTCTGGTACAGGGAACTTCAGGATTAAATTTAATATTAATCAGTGCATTAGGGTAAGATCCAATCCAAAATATGATCAAACACTGTATATCCTGATAAAACTTGTTGTATCAGTAAGGAGTGCTTAAATAATAAGTTATAATTGATTGGAATAGAGATCAGAACTATCTCCAAATAATAAAAATTCTAATTCAATTCATAATAAGTTAAGGTACATTTTAGAGGTGATTGTAATGGCATCAAAGCCAGAATGGATAGAATATTCAACAGAAGAAATAGAAGAGCTTGTTTTAAAGCTCACAAAAGAAGGTAACTCCACAAGTAAAATAGGAGTTATTCTACGTGACCAGTATGGAATACCTGATGTTAAATTAATTACAGGTATGAAAATAACCAAAATCCTTGAAAAACACGGCCAGAAACAGGAATACCCTGAGGATCTCATGAACCTCATCAGGAAAGCTGTGAATGTGAGGGAACACCTCGATGAAAACCCAAAGGACCTTCACACCAAAAGGGGTCTCAGGATCATCGAATCCAAAATAAGAAGACTCGTCAAGTACTACACAAGGGAAGGCGTGCTTCCAGAAGGATGGAGATATGATCCAAAAACAGCAGCACTCCTTGTTAAATAAGGCCGAAGAAGCTTGCGAAGTATTGAGCAAGCACATTAAAAAGGACAACGTTGTGAGGATCATATCCCACAACGATGCCGATGGAATTTCCGCTGCCGGAGTTGTTTGTAATGCAATCTCCCGGCAGGGAGGTAAATTCCACGTGACAATCGTCCCAAGACTTAAGGACAATGTTCTGGCAAAGATCCTCCGGGAAAAATACAAACTATTCTTTTTCTGTGACATGGGCAGTGCAAGCCTAAGCAAGATGGGTAAAACCAGAAGCGATGTTATCATTGCAGACCACCATCAGACAAGGGATTCTGAAGAGCCAAAGGAAAACATAACCCATGTGAACCCTCACCTCTACGGACTGGACGGTACACGTGATGTCAGTGCTTCAGGAGTTTCATATCTAACTGTAAGGCCTATGGAGTACAGGGATCTGTCAAGTCTTGCACTTGTAGGTGCTTTCGGAGATATGCAGTGCACTGATGGTATTACGAGTATCAACAAAACTATACTGAATGATGGTGTTGATTCTGGAGCTATTGAAGTTAGAGAAGACCTTAAAATAGCTTACAAATCCCAGGAACCCATTTACAAAGCCCTTTCATACACTTTCAACCCTGCACTCAGGGGAATTTCCGGTGATGAGGAAGGATCAATGGCCTTCTTTGAAAGGGTTGGAATCTCCTACGGCATAAAGTTCGAAGAACTTGGAAACGAGGAAAAGGACCTTCTGAAGGAGGAACTCATCAAGATCAACCCAAAAATATTTGGAGAGGTTTACTCCATCCCAAATGAAATTCCTGAACTTCGAAACATCGAAGATTACTCAAAAGTTCTGGATGCCTGTGGTAAAAACAAAAAACACGGGGTTGGCCTGAGCATATGTATAGGAGACCGTGAAAGTTCAGTGCAAGAAGCAGAAACCCTCCTTAAAACCTACAGGGAAAACCTCATGAAAAGTATTGGATGGATAAAGAGGGAAGGATCCATTGGTATGGAGAACATCCAGTACATTTACACCGATGATAAGAAAAGGAAAAAGGTAATGGGGACACTTGCAAGTATAGGCATTGAGATCGAGATCCTGGACCCTGAAAAACCCGTTCTCGGCATCTCAAGGATGGACAACATCGTCAAGATCTCTGGACGAACATCCATGGAGATGGTTGAGAGAGGAGTGAACCTTGGAGTGGCACTTGAAGCTGCCTCAAAAAGTTTCAACGGTAACGGAGGCGGCCACAACGTTGCTGCAGGTGCAGTTGTGCCCTACAAGGACATGGAAAACTTCCTGAACATAGTGGATGAAATGGTCGGAGAACAGATCGGAGCTTAAAAAGGGGATTCACATGTATTTAACAAGAGAAGAAGAAAGGATGTACGAGGGTGAAGAGGGACCTGCAGTAGCCAAATGCATGGAGATACTCGTTGCACTGGGAGACATATACGGAGCTGAAAGACTCGTTGATATAAGTTCAGCCCAGATATCAGGGGTTTCATACAAAACCATTGGAGATGCTGGTCTTGAATTCGTTTCAGAACTTGCTGAAACTGCAAAGGTCCGCGTTCCATCAACACTGAACCCTGCAGGCGTTGACCTCGAAATATGGAAGGAACTTGGATTCTCAGAGGAATTCACAGAAAAACAGCTCCAAATCGTTGAGGCATACCAGAAGATGGGAATAAGCACGACCTGCACATGCACACCATACAACGTTGGTAACGTACCCATTTTGGGTTCCCATATTGCATGGTCAGAGTCTTCAGCTGTCTGCTATGCAAACTCGGTGCTGGGTGCAAGAACCAACCGTGAAGGAGGTCCTGGAGCACTTTCAGCAGCCATATGTGGTAAAACTGCAGAGTATGGTTACCACCTCGATGCAGGAAGAAGGGCAAACCTCATCGTTGACGTTGATGCAGATCTTAATGGCTCAGATTACGGGGCCCTGGGATACATAGTGGGTAAAGCAGTTGGAGATGGAGTGCCCTACTTCAAACTTCAGAATAAACCTATTTTAGATGAGCTGAAACTCATGGGTGCTGCACTGGCATCTTCAGGTGCAGTGGCACTCTACCACGTTGAAAGAGTCACACCAGAGTACAAAGATGCTCTCCTTGGAGTTGAAGATTCCAATCTGGAAAAACTGTCCATCAATGCTTCGGACATAGCTGAAACCCGTGAAAAACTTTCAACAAGCAGTAAAAAACCAGATCTGATCTGTATGGGATGTCCACATGCATCCCTTGAGGAAATCCATGAGATAGCCCAGATCGTTGAGGGTAAAACCATAAAAAATCAGTTATGGGTCTGCACATCCATTTCTGTGAAGGCTGCGGCCGACAGGATGGGTTACACAGCTGCTATTGAGAAGGCCGGAGGTAAAATGGTCTGCGACACTTGCATGGTTGTGGCCCCAATTGAGGAACTTGGATTCAAGGTTGTTGGAGTTAACTCAGCAAAGGCTGCAAACTACGTGCCTACCATGTGTGGATTGGACGTTGTTTTCGGAGATCTTGAAGATTTGATAGAGGAATGAAACTTTTTTTATTTGAAGCCTCATCAAGTTTTTTTTATTGAATTTTTTATTGAATGAAATTTTTTTCTTGTTTTTATAATTTTATTTTTTTTATTTGAATTGATCATTGCCATTGGATGTATGAAAAAGCTCTCATCAGATATCAAATGAAATAATATCACTTGAATTAAAAAATTGATTAACGATGAAGTTCATATTTATAAAAAGTGATATCCAATGACATTCGAAGAAAAAGATATTAAAAATCTTATTAATAGCCTTAACGACCCTGATTGGGATGTTAAGAATTATATCGAAGATATTTTAGTTAAAATTGGAGATCAGGCTGTGGAGCCCCTTATAGCTGCTCTTGAAAATAGGGACATGGATATACAAAAGGAGTCTGCACGAGCCTTGGGGAGAATTGGAAACAAAAAAGCTTTAGAACCATTAATAGCACGTTTAAATGAGGATAATGTGGCTTTAAGGAAGGAAGTTGCAGTTGCCATTGATAAAATTGTTGATAAGGGTAGAACTCCTAAATAAAGCATTCATTGATCATAATTCTTTTTTAAATACCTTAATTTGTACCTTTAATTTAAAAATTAATTTTTATAGAATAATGACTTAAAAAATCTTTATAAAAGAAGATTTCATATTGATTTTTTATACGGATTTATAGATAAAAAAATGTTGAAAAAAAAGAGAAAATGATCTGATACTTTAGTTACATGTAGCCCCAATTATTTTGTCTTATAGATGCATTCTCTCCTTAATTTCAGAAGCTTTTTCTTATTATTCGTAAGGTCATCCACTTCAGTGAGCATTTCTGGGAGCTTGGCCTGTATGCACTCAACTGTTTTGTCCTGATGTATCCATTCACAGTCCTGACAACTCCACACGTCCTTGTCTTTTATCCATTTACCACCGGTAGATCCGTCTCCGCATGGATAGAAGGGACAGTAGCAGAATGTGCAGTTTTGAGCATGATTGTGGCAGGGATAGTATTCACAGCTTTCGTTTGGACCTGTTTGTCCTTCACCTGCAATGTATTTGGTGTAAAATTCCTTTGCAAGTTCATGTTGTAGATATGAAACCCTGTAACCCCTTGGAGTGATCATGTAGCCTTCCTGGACATAGGTCATTGAGTTTCCAACAACAAGAGTTGTGGACATGTTTATTACATGGCTTTTAAGGTCTTTGAGGGTTGTTAGGGTGACTTCAACACCATCTTCAGTGCTCCTAACTATACCCACAGGTGTTTCAGGATTTCTAATTTCAAGGAGGATCTTATAGGCTTCCTCAAAGGGTTGGGTTCTTGTTTTACTCAGGGGATTGTAAATGGTTATTATAAAGTCTCCCTCTGCTGCAGCACGTACTTTTCTCTTTATTTCAGAAATTGGAGTCAGTATATCACTCAGACTCACTACTGCGAAGTCATGTAGTGGAGCTCCAAGGAGGGATGCTGCATAAGTGGCTGCTGTAACCCCGGGAATAACCTCAACTTCAACTCCACTGTACTTTCCAATAACCTGAAACAAAACGTTTCCCATTCCAAAAACACCAGGGTCTCCAGAACTTATTAGGGCCACTTTTTTACCTTCCTTTGATTTCTGGATGGCAAGTTCTGCACGTTTTATCTCATCACCCATGCCCTTTAAAATAACTTCCTTTCCTTCAATTAAGTCTTCTATATTCTTTACATAAGTTTTATAGGTTATTATGACTTCTGAATCTTTTATGGCTTTTCTGGCACGGATACTCATATTTTCTGGGGATGATCCGATTCCTATAATGCTGATCATTTCTTTCACCTGTTAAAAAAATAAAATTAAAAGATCGTGTTGATCAAATCCTTTAGTCCTTTTAAGTTCTTTTAAGACTTGGTGTCTTTTAAGAGTTGGTGTAAAGCTTCTTTACAGAAGTTATTTTAATGGTGCTGAGATCAATCATGATACCTTTACTGGTGGTTTTCCCTGTTGCAGTTGCAACTATACTGTAGGTCGAATTTGGAGATATCACTATTGAACTGGTATTTGAACCACTGGTAACATCATTGTAACCTGTAGCAGTTATATTAACGGTTATGTTGTTACCACTACTGGTATCTTGAGAAGTTATCGCAGCCAAGCTTTGAACATCTATACTGTTAACATTACCACTGCTGTTCAAAGCATTTGCAACATCGTATGGGTTGAGTATGGTAATGGTTTCCTGGTTGCTGAGCACGTTGTTGGAACCGAAGTTGAAAAAGGAAGATATTTCCTCCAGCTGCATGTTCACAAGTTTACCAACATCAGGAGGCTGGGATGTGACTATCGTGTAGGAACAGATAAGCCCTGCCTCAAAGAACAAAGCGAAACCTACTATGAATAAAATTATCTTTAAAATTCTGGACAAAATATCACCTTTTAATGCATATAGTAAATTTGGATTAACTATTATAATTAAGATTATAAATATATTTACTAAAAATTTTACTAATAATTTACATGGGGTTTTCATGACTGATGATATTATTCTAAAATTCGCAAACGCCGAAATTCTCATTAATGATACGGCTTACAATAAATTGAGTGTTCAAAAAAATTCTTTGGAACTTGCAGACTCCCTTTTGGATGATCTTTTAAGAAATCAGAGGGATGTTTTTATAGTAACCGAAGACATCCTTGATAGGTACCTGCAGGATCAGGGTCAAGTTAGTAACTATGGAAGTGATGCAGACATAAATAGCATAGTCAACAATATCATAGTCTCTGAAAATCCGTCCAAAGCTATTAAACCTCCTCAGAGCAAGCTCATGCCCAATGTTCCATTTGATTTTCAGATTGTAAAGGATGCCAGTAAAAAATCCTACACCAGCGGGGAAATAAAGGATTTTTCAGCCTACTTTAACAGCAGGTTCCAGAAGATCAAGGGGCTTTTAAGCAAAAAAGGGGAGTTAAAGGAAAGCTATCCCATCAAAGACCTCGTCAACATGAACGACAACGTCAGGATCATTGGAATGGTGAACGACATAAGAACAACCAAGAACAACCACAAGATAATGGAGTTGGAGGATGAAACAGGTTACACCAACGTTCTCATACACAACGACAACCAGAAGCTCTTTGAATCCTCGGACAAGATAGTTAGGGATGAAGTTATTGGAATCAATGGGATCAAAAAGGGAAATCTTGTAATAGCCTCTGAACTCATCCAACCAGGAGTTCCAAGGATAGAAGATAAAGAAATGGACTTTTCAGCCGTTTTCATTTCAGATGTGCACATAGGAAGTTCAACCTTCCTTGAAGACGCATTTAAAAGGTTTGTTAATTGGATAAATGGGGATTTTGGTGATGAAGAGAAACGTGAGGTCGCCAATGATGTTAGATACTTGGTTATAGCAGGTGATCTCGTTGATGGAATTGGTGTCTACCCAAACCAGGAAAAGGAACTCACAATAAAGGACATCTACGGTCAGTACGAAGAAGCTGCAAGATTATTGGGAGATATAGAAGATGTTAAAATAATAATTGCACCGGGAAACCACGACGCATGCCGCCTTGCAGAGCCCCAGCCAGCCATTCCTGAAAGTTACGCAGGAGATCTTTACAAACTTAAAAATGCAGAATTCGTGAGCAATCCATCGGTTGTCAGCCTTGAAGGTATAAACACCCTTATATATCATGGCAGAAGCTTCGATGATTTAGTTATGACTGTGAATGGAATGTCACACGAACGTACAGACCTTGTGATGAAGGAGCTCCTTGAAAAAAGACACCTTGCACCAATATATGGTGAAAGAACTCCTTTAGCATCTGAATTTGAAGACCACCTTGTTATTGAGGACGTTCCAGACATATTCCACACAGGTCACGTTCATATAAACGCTTACAGAAGGTATAAAGGTATTCATATGATAAATTCAGGAACCTTCCAGTCCCAAACTGAGTTTCAGAAGATTTACAACATCGTGCCGACGTGTGCAGAGGTTCCGGTGCTCAACAGAGGAACCATGAAGATATTCAAGTTCAACTGATAAAAGCCATTCAAAATAACATCTTTTTTTTGGATTATTTTTTTTGAAAAATTAAAAAAAAAGGAATAATTTTATTAAAAAAGGAATAATTTTCAATAATTCAAAATATGAAATAGTAAAATATCGTTAAAATTACTAATTAATGAAATGAGGGTTTCAAATGGATCATGAAGAAGTTTCAAAGGAAATAGCCAAAGTTTCAAATTATTTATATGAAAAAGGACTTGTTCCAGGGAAATCAGGAAATATAAGTTGTAAATTCTCTGAAAATGGAGTTACAAAGGTTGCAATTACACCCAGTGGATTTTCACTTAAATCTGTGACTCCTGAAGAAATTGTAATTGTGGATATGGATGGAAATAAAATAAAAAATGATTCAAATAGTGATGATAAAAATATTCCAGTTAGAAAGCCTTCTTCAGAGGTTTTCATGCATCTCAACATATACAAGAATAGGAATGATGTGAAAAGTGTTGTTCACACCCACTCACCAATTGCAACAGGATTTGCATTTGCAGGTGTAGAAATAAAAAGACTTGAGGGTTTCGGACCCATTGAGAATCCTGTAATTCCCTTCGTTGAATATGCAGCTCCAGGAACAATGCAACTTGCAGAAAATGTTGCAAATGGATTGGAAAAAGAAGATATTGTGATTTTAAAAAATCATGGTGTTGTTGCCTGCAGCAAAAATTTAGATGAGGCTGCTCTTCTCACTGAATTTGTGGAAGAGAGCGCAAAAATACAGTTCGTGACTAAATTAATCGGTACGAATTGACTCAAGTTCGCTTAAAACATTCCATATCAACGTTCTTGCGTGTATTGGAATGTTTGGGTCGTTACTTATTTCATCAAGTATTGAAATTACAGTACTTGCTCGTATGGTTGGTTCATCATCATCTTTAGCCAGTAAATCTCTTGATTCTTCTGCAGCTCGCCTAATATTTCTTGGAACACTAGTATCTTCCATTATGTGCTGTAAAATTTGGTTACAACGATCAAATGCTTCTTTACTCATAGTTTTACCTCCAGGTAAATTAAATAAAATGTACAATCAGTCTTACTCATTAAATTCTTATATCCAGAACTGTTTATATTTTATGATTAAAAGCTTTTCTTCTTAATTTTATAAGAATATTGGCATAAGAAGATGTTGAATTCATATATGGTGAATTTGGTTATATCAGTTTGAGAGTGTTATTGCAACTGTAACTCCATTGAAGGCTGTTTTTTTAAATATTAACTGAGATGATTTTCCCGCTGAAATGATTGCACAGGGCTCTGAAACCCCTGGAACCCCAAATTTTTCCATTACAAAATCTGAGACTCCACAATCAGGATGTTGGAAATTTTTTAAAAACTCCTTTGGAATTACTTCAATGGGGAGTCCAAGCTCGTTGGAAGCATCAATGATCCCTTGTTCATAACGTTTCATATCACCTGTTGAGATAAGATCCAATCTTTTTAAAGGTAATTTCAGTATTTTCATTGCAGATTCAAGTGCATTTATAACAACATCCTTTGAAACACCTTTTCTAGAACCCACACCTGCAACCAATTTTTTAGGAGTTAAAAATAGTTTTGTTTCATTGTATGAAACAATTATAGTCTTTGAATCATTTTCAGAAAAATGTGGATCTTTTGAAATAAATTTAGGGTCCATTTTAGTTAAAATTTTTAAATGTTCCTTTGAATCTAGGGAATGGATCAAATAGGAGTTTTCAACCGCATTTGCATTGGACAAAAAGTCAAAGTCTCTGTTTAAAAATATTTCAACAATTTCTCCTTCGATAAGGGCCGTGTTTATAATTTTTATTTTGGATGTATCATTTTTAGAGATATCATTCATTTGAAGGTGATAACGCTTTGCAAGATGGTCAACACCTAATTTACCATTGACATCAGTTGCAGTCGTTACAACAGGATCCGCATGGATCAGATCCGCCAGTTTCAATGTAAAATCATTACCACCTCCAAAATGGCCAGATAAAAGGGTTATAACATGTTTTCCACCTTCATCAACAACTAGGACTGCAGGATCTTCCATTTTATGTTTTATAAGTCCACAGAGACTTCGAACCATAATACCTGTGGCCATTATACCAATAACACAATCATAAGAGTTAAAAACATTTTTCAAGGTTTCTTTAACATTTTTATAAAATATATCAACGGTTATAATGGTTGGATCTGATTCAAGGTCATTAGAAATGGTTTCTGCAAGTTCATAGGCTTTTGGGGTGATTGTGAGTATGGCCAATTTCATTGAAACACCTTTTTCATTGAAACATATTAAATTTTAGATTTAGTTTTAATAGTGGTGTAATTAATTTTATTTTTTAATAATGATTTAAGGTATGATTAATTTTAGTTAATTTTAGTAGGATTTTAATTGAAGTTTTCAAATGAAGATTGGGATTGTTGTTACTAAAATTCCAAATACAATTGAAGCAAAGGTTATAAAGAGGGCTGTGGTTAATTTAGTTAATACAATTGCTTCACCTATTTTTTCAGGAATTAAAGGATTTAATTCATCCCCAAGTTCATATGAACCTATTTTTTCAAGTTTTATACCTAAAGCTCCTGCAGCTGCAGCCATGGAATATCCGGAATTGGGACTGGGAGTTTTTCTAGCATCCCTTCTCATAATTCTATAGGCGTTTCTCCAGTCAAGCCCTAAGAGTAGGGCTGCAAGTGTAACAAAAATTCCAGTGATTCTTGCGGGTATGTAATTCAAAAAATCATCGAATTTTGCTGGAAACCAACCTATTTTAATGTTTTCAGGATTTTTATAACCAACCATAGCATCAAGAGTGTTCACAACTCTGTAGGCAACTCCACCCACAACACCAAAGATAAATGTATAGAAAAGTGGTGAAACTATGGAGTCTGTTATGTTCTCAGTTAAGGTTTCAATAACAGCTGAAACAATATTTTCATGTGAAAGTTGAGATGTATCCCTACTAACTAGATAAGACAGAGATTTCCTGGCTTTAACAATATCAAGGTTTAGATCTGATTTTACATTTGCAGCTGAACTCAACAAAAGATTTATTGAAAAAGTTGTTGAAAGTAGAATCGCTGAAACCAGTATCAACAAGAGAGAATTGAAGCTGAAAACGTATAAAAGAAGGATAAATATCCCTGAGAACATTAGGACCAAAGTAAGTGTAAAAATTGCACCAGAAAGTTTGGTGTTGAATGTAGGATGTTCATTCTTGAGATGTTTAAACATGTCGATACATTTACCCATTAAAACAACAGGATGAATTTTTAAGGGTAATTCACCAATTAGCAGATCTATTACAACTGCAATTATAATTATTGGAATTAATGATGTTGGATCCATGAAAAAAACCTTTTTAGTGGATTTAAAGAGTATTCAAATATGTGAATATGATTTTCATAAAAAAATTTAAATTTTTAGAGGGAATTGTATAAGGGGAATTTGATTTGATAGTAATTTAATGGTCAATATGTAGTAGAATACTAAAAAAGGTGTTGATAAATTTTCAAATAAATTTCGAGTTAAGCAACGTGCAAAAAAAACTAAATCAAAACAAGCAATCTATAAACTTCTAAAAAGTTGTGTTTCATGTTTCAAATGATTGAAAGATAAATTTCAAGTGTAAAAATAAAATTAAAACATATATTTCAGGATCAAAAAGAGAAAGGTTTCAAAGGTAACAACATTTTATGGTGAGCGGATCAAGTGTAGGAGAGGTACATTTCAAGTGTAAAAATTTTGAGATCCGTGGAAAAGAAAATATGACAAGGGGCTGAGAGGTACATTTCAAGTGTAAAAAACAATAGGTCAGTATGAAAAAAATCATGAAAAAAGATGAGAGGTACATTTCAAGTGTAAAAAATATTTTACAAAAAAATAAAATGATGTGGCAAGTTAATAAAAAAGAGGTACATTTCAAGTGTAAAAAATATATAGAAAAAATATTTTTTCAAATTTTTTTAAAAATATGATTTTAGATTGGAGGAATTTTTTTAATTTAAATGATTAAAAGAAGTTTTTTTAAAAAATAGAGAATTCTTAGCTCTTTTTAGAATTTAAATTTTAGATTTGAATAAAAATTATTTATTATTTTATTTTTATTATTTAATAGTTAAGTTTATATATAGTTAAGTACAGTATAAAGTTTCAGTATATTAATTTAAAAATGTAAAGTAAAATAAGTATATACTAAAAAGATCTAAAAAAAGTTCCACATTTAATTAATTGTAAAAAACTCATAATTTTAAGGCTTAATTCAACAAAAAAATTCATTTAAATACTTATTAATTCATTGAATTAATTAAAATCCTTTATTTTTTTCATTAAAAGTAAATTTTAGATTTTATTCTGTTTTTTATTAAATTTTCATTTGAATAGTAATACGAAAACTATAAAAATCATTTAACTCAATACTATTTTACACTTGAAATACATCTCCCACAAACTAATTGTGTACATTTTCATGGATATTTACACTTGAAATGTACCTCTCAACCACTGAAAAATTATGGTTAAAACTTTGTTTACAGTTGAAATGTATCTCTCCGTAGGACACAAACATATGATTCCTGAATGAATTTACACTTGAAATGCACCACCCATCCTTTCATTCACTAAAATCATACAATGATCTTCCTTGAAAAGCAGTTTATGCTCAAATTTTCAATTATAAAACAGATAACTATGGTGTCGCATTGTTTGTGATGATCTAACTAATCAAATCAAAATTTTTTTATAAACAGGATTGTGTGATATTCATGAATATTTTTGAAGAATTAGGTGAAAAGAAAACGGTTTTTAAATGCAAAAAATTTCTTGATCACCGTTTTTTACCTGATAAACTCCCTCACAGGGAAGAACAAATAAAATCAGTTGCAAAATATTGGGTTGAAGCTTTAGGCAACGTAACTCCTCCTGATGTTACTATATACGGTAAAACAGGAACTGGTAAAACTGCAGTTGCAAAATTCGCTCGAAAGCAGCTTGAAGAAATCTCAAAGAACAAAAACGTTAACGTGAGGGTTGAATACATCCGATGCACAGATTATACAACTGAATATCAAGTTATCGCTCGTTTATGTCAACAAATGGGGCAAGATGTCCCCTACAGAGGCTGGACTAAAGCTGAAGTTATAAATGCTTTCAGAAATCTCTTCAAAAAGAATGTTTTCGGCAAAGACCTTATACTCATTATAATACTTGATGAAATTGATATTCTTCTTAAAAATGATGGTGATGGTCTTCTTTATACTTTAACAAGAACTGAAAATGTTTCAATTGCATCCATAAGCAACTTCGTTGATTTTAAGCAGTTCATAAAACCCCGGGTCCGAAGCAGCCTGAGGGATCGTGAAATTGTTTTTCCACCCTACAATGCACAACAACTAGTTGATATATTAAAAGAAAGATCACAGCTTTCATTTAAGGATAATGTTCTCCACGAAGATGTTATACCTCTCTGCGCAGCTCTCGCAGCTAAAGAGGAAGGTGACGCAAGGTACGCATTGGATCTTCTCAGGACCTCTGGAGAACTGGCAGATGAAAAAGGCTCTGAAACAGTTCTTGAAAGTTATGTTAGGGAAGCAAAGGACCACATAGAACATAACAAAGTTACAGATATTGTAATGACCCTTCCAAGTCAACAACAAAAGGTTCTGGAATCCATAATCTACCTCACCAAACGGAAGGAAGAAATAACATCTGGAAGGCTCTATGATGTTTACAAAGAAATATCTAAGGGCGATTCTGTTTCCTACAGGCGTATATTTGATTTCATAAATGAACTGGAAATGCTTGGTCTAATATCCACTAAAACAATTTCAAGGGGACGTGGAAAGGGAAGGACCAACATAATCGATCTGCAGTGTGAGATGTCATTACTTGAAGATGCAATCTGGAGTTAAGATCAAAACCCTAAATAAATCCTCCCATTATTTTTTTTCCATTGTTAACCTTTTTTCCATTTATTAATCTTCATATTTCCATATAAACCTTTTTCAAGAATTATTTTTCTTAAAAACTCATTTTAAAGTTATTTTAATTTAATTTATCCTAAAAAATCAACAAATTTTAAAGTTTTAAAAAAATTAAAAATACTCCTATCTAAAAACAGTATACTACTGTCCAAAAACAGAATATTTTATTCAAAAATTCAAAAAAAATTTTTAGTTTTTATCCAAAAAAATTAAATCTAGTTTTACTTATCTGCTGACAGTTTTCAACATCAAATTTATATCAACTAAATCAAAAGTAGCTTAAAGGATCCTCTAAGTATCAACTTAGAAACCTTTTATCATTGTTTGAAGGATAGCCATACGTACTGGTACTCCATAAAAAGCCTGCTGAAAGTACTTGCCATATACACTGTTATCAACGTCATGGGATATTTCATCGATCCTTGGCAGGGGATGCATGACTATGGTTTCTGTTCCTTCAAGAAGCTTTAAATCTAATGTGTAAGCTCCTTTTATTCTAGAGTACTCTTCAGGGTCTGGGAATCTTTCTTTTTGTATCCTTGTAACGTAAAGAACATCTGACCTGTTAATAACATCTTTGATATCTGTTGTTTCCTTAACTGAAACTCCCATTTTACTTAGATCATGCAGTATACCCTGTGGCATTCTGAGTTCTGGTGGAGAAACAAAGTTCATATTCACTCCAAACATTGCAAGTGCATAAACAAGTGAATGAACGGTTCTACCATATTTAAGGTCTCCTATGAGTGAAACGTTAAGATCTTCTATCTGTCCAAGTATTCTCTTCATAGTGTAAAGGTCCAGAAGTGTTTGGCTTGGATGCTGCCCTGCCCCGTCTCCAGCATTTATAACAGGTACATCAACGATATCTGAAACGTACCTGGCTGCACCTTCCATGTTGTGTCTTATGACAATTGCATCAACGTACTCCGACACTATTTTAACTGTGTCATTCAGATTTTCGCCCTTGGTAACTGAACTCACACCTGCCTCTGCAAATCCAACCGTACTTCCCCCAAGTCTTTTCATGGATGTTTCAAATGAAAGCCGGGTTCTTGTTGATGGCTCATAAAATAACATTCCAAGTATCTTTCCTGCAAGAATATTTGAAGCTTTCTCTGACCTTGCAATAGGTTCCATTTTCTCTGCCAATTTGAGGATATACTCAACATCATCTATACTGAAATCTCTTATTGAAATGATATTTTCCTGATCGAAGCCCATATAAAACACCATTTATCCTAATGTCCTTATTAAATCCAGTTTAATCTCACATTCATTTTTTTCTAAATTCACTTTCAATCTTTCTTTGGATCAATTTCTATTTAAATTGATTTTTTAAATCAATTAAAAATTTTGCATCAATAAAAATTTGATTTTTTAATTCATTGAATCATTAAAAATCTTTAAAAAAAACTAAAAATAAGGAAATAACATTATTATTCCTTAATATAATCTCAAATAAACTCTTTAAATGAATTTAAATAAAATATTTAAACTAACTAAAATATTTAAACACATCTTCCAATCACAACTTTCTTCCAAATGTTAAATAACCTGTATGTCCTGCCATACGAGTTTTTGGTCGGGTTCCCTTAGCTTTAACTTCTATTTCTCTCACAATACATTCTAAGACCTTCACTTCTGAAAATCCTACTTTTTTAAGGATTCTACTGAAGGTCTGAAACTGTTCCATGTAAGGTGTGTAAGCTGCAACGTAACCTCCACTTCTAAGGGATTCCATGGCATGATCTGCAACCTCCCATGGTTTGGGAAGGTCTAGAAAAACAAGATCCAGTGTATCTTCAGCAATACCCTCAGTAATGTCTCCACATTTAACTTCAAGGTTCTTCAATCCAAATCCTTCAACGTTCCGTTTTGCAATCTCTGCAAAGTCTTCACGCACCTCATAGCTTACCACACTACCTTCAGGCCCCACAACATTGGCGAAGTGCATTGCAGTGGCTCCAGCTCCAGTACCCGCATCAACAACTTTACATCCATTTCCAAGTCCTGTGAATGCCACAACCATTCCAATATCCTTTTGAAGGATTATTGAACATTTTCTTTCCATGAGATCGATGTAGTCATTGATGTTCGGTTCCATAACTTTGAATTCCTTTCCAAGATGTGTTTTTAACACATCTCCAGCTTTACTTGAGCTTATGTCCTCCGCTTTAATGACTCCAAAGTCTGAATGAAACTCCTTATCCTCAACCATATACTTCTTATCCCTTTCATCAACTAAAATACGCAAAAAATCACTCCATTTAATAAATCAAAACTTTCAATTCCCTTACTAAAGTTAAAATGATACTATTATATTTTCAGTTCAAGATATTATTCTCTATTTATTCTTATGAGAACCATTGATTCAATTTACTTCTATTCCATTTCTTATACTCTTATTAACTTATAATCTTATTAATCAAACTTTAGTTTAACAGCATATCTCTGTTCCAATCTTCTTTTCCCGCACTGATCTGACTTTGATCCTTAAGGTAAACCTTTTTTCCATTAATCGTTTTAAAACCTGAACCAACCACTGAAACTATATCCTTAGCTATTTTATTTCCAATACCCTCCACTTTTTTGAGTTCCTCTTCATCTGCGTTTACGATATTTTTAACGGTTTTAAATTCTTCAAGAAGTTTTCTCGCAGTTACAGGGCCTATATTAGGCAGGGATTCAACTATATAAAGCTGCTGCTCCCACGTTGTCACAGGTTTCTTTTCAGTTCTTATCTGCACGGCCTTTCTTTCCTGGCCCTGTTCCCTCAATGCAATTCTTGTTATCATTGCAGCAGTGTCTGCCTCAGAACGTGTTGGTAAGATTGGAATTCTAAAGTCCACTGCTATGGATGCAAGGGCACCTCTAACAGCATTCGGATGCACGAATCCTGAGTAAATGTTGTCACCCTCAATGATCATCACAGGTTTTTTGAAGTTTTCAACCAACTCCTTTGCCTGTTTATGGAGTCTTTTATCCATTATGGAACTTATGAAATCTTTAACAGTTTTTCTTTCAATTGCAACATCATCACTGACCTGATAATCAGCAACTGCAAGTCCTTTAACCTTTATTTCAACATCCAATTTATCAAGTTCCCTTAAAACAGAGGAATTACCTTCTCTAGAATCTGCATATATAACTGGTTTGAAAACATCATCCTTTGAACCAAGTTCTGAAGCAACTATACCAGAATCATTTTCCTTCTGAATTGAATTCAGATTATTCTCATCCTTCACTTCAGTCTTTGAATTATTATCAGCTTCAGAATCGCCTGATGATTCTTTAAAAACCCCAACGAAGTTGTCCTTCATATCCTTGAAGGAGATATCCTCATTTCTGTAACTCGTTGAGAGCTGCTTTTTCATCTTCTTCTCCTTGTTGATGCTGGACCAGTAGTAAGATTCATCCCTTGTCCCCTTGGTTATTAAGATGATCATCTTTCCTTTGTTCTTTCTACCTGTTCTTCCACGGCGCTGTATCATCCTTATCTCAGATGGAACAGGCTCGTAGAGCACAACCAGATCAACGGAGGGAATGTCTATACCCTCCTCAGCAACGCTGGTGGATATAAGAACATCGTAGACGCCCCGTCTGAAATCCTTTATTATTTCCTTCTGTTTCTTCTGGGTCAAACCCTTTTCACTGTCTCGTGATGCCTGTCCAAAGAATTTAACGGCATTTATATTCTTTTCAAGGCATTTGTCGTAGATGTTGTTCACAGTGTCCCTGAACTGACTGAACACAATGACCTTTGAATCAGAATTTTTAAGCTCTTTTTCAAGTATTTTGATGAGTTTTTCAAGCTTAGGATGTTCTATATCTTCTTGAAATGCTTTTTCCGTGAGTTCCATTGCAGTGTAAAATTCAGGATCGTTCATCAGGCTCTTTGCTGCCTTGGTTTTCTTCTTCTTGAAACGCCTGAAGTAGCTGTGCAGTGTGCTAACGCTCTGGGTTTCTAGGAGTTCAATGGAATGTAATATGTTTATAACTGCTGTTAAAAGAGAAACTGCAAGGAAACATTTTTTAGGAGGTTTAACACTGTTTCCTATTCTTCTCTGCGCCTTTCCCTGGGCTATAAGAACATCCCTTTTACTGACGTTTGATATTGACCTGATTATTCCCATTCGTTTGAGGGTTTTCAAACGAGCCTTCAGAGCGTTCTCCATGTGGGATTTGATCTCCTTCAGCTCTGGTTTCAGATCCACCTTGATCCATTTAACCTCCACAGGGTTGAAGTAGGGTTCCACATCAGTATCTTCCTCAGTTTTAATCACAACATCCTTTATGAACAGATTTTCACATACTTCTTTTATCTTTTCATCGTTCCATCCTGGAGATGCTGTAAGTCCCAGGGTGAGCTTGTTCTCACCCTCTTTAGCATACTTATCAGCCAGGTAAACGTACGAGTAGGAACCAACACCACGATGACATTCATCAAAAACAAGGAGTGAAACGTTCTTCAGAGAGTACCTTCCAGATATAACATCTGATTCAACTGTCTGGGGAGTTGCACATACTATCTGAGACTCATTCCAACGTTTAATCCTTTCTTTTGGATTCACAGCTCCTGTTAAAGATGCCGAAGTTACCTTCAGAAATTCATTGAAGCTCTCCTCGTGCTGTATAACCAGGGGCTTTGAAGGTGCCAGTACCAGAACCTTGGACTCTGGAAACTTTTTAAGCCTTTCTGCAGCAACCAGTGCAGCAATAACAGTTTTACCGAGGGCTGTTGGGGCCACGATCATTGTGTTTCCCTTTTTAAGCACGCCTGCAGCCAGAACCTGCTGATACAACCTTGCCTCAATTTTATCAGGCTTTATCAAAGAGTGCTGGATCCATCTTTCCATGGAATTTTATATCTCAATGGGAGCATATAAAAAATGCTGTTCAACATGTTAGAATAAATTCAAAGGACCTGGAAGATTTTTAAAACCCCTTCAAAAACCGATTTTTTTTATCAATTTCTTCAATGATTGAATACATTTAAAAATATGAATTAATCCCTAAAATAAAGTTAAAATAAAGAATTAACCATTATCTTTTTTTAAATTTAAAAAAAATTTTAAAAATAGAAATTTAAATAAATTTAAACCTTATAAATTCTTAAAATAGGATTTAAAACAATTTTAAAATAAATCATTCAAATACATTTTAATTCAAATATATTTTAAATAAAATTAAAATTCACTTTTAAATAAAATCCAGAGGTGGAAGAAAAGGGATATGAAAAAAAAATTTTTCTAATACTTTTTTTATCATTCCTTTTCAAGATTCCCTGAACACATTGAATCTCTTAAAACTCGAAGTCCATGACTCCATCGAACACGAGCTTGGCTTCTCCTTCCATGAAAGCCTTTAATTTTCCATCCACTTCCTGGACGAGTATTAAAAGGTCTCCACCTGGAAGATGGACCAGAACCTCTTCATCAAGCTTTCCGAGTTTGTAACCAACGAGTGCACATGATGTTGCACCTGTACCACATGCGAAGGTGAATCCAGCACCTCTCTCCCAGGTTAACATCTCTATCTCGTTTCTGTTCAATATTTTAACGAAGTGAACGTTGGTTCGCTGTGGAAATGCATCATGATTTTCAATTATTGGACCTACGAAGTCAAGGTCCACTGCTTCAACATCCTCGGTGAATATGACTGCATGCGGGTTTCCAACACTCACAGCACTCATCTTCATCTTCTCCCCAGCAACGTTGAGCTCCTCTTCTAAAAATTCACCTGTTTCACTTATATTAGGTTTCATTGGTATTTCATCTGTGTTGAAGGTTGCAAATCCCATATCAACGGTTGAAGATACAACCTGGCAGTTTCTGACGTTTAAATCAACCTCTTTAAGACCTCCCAGGGTTTCAACCATCATGGTCTCCTCTGTCACGATGCTGTTTTCGTAGACGAATTTCACGAAGCACCTTATTCCATTTCCACACATTTCAGCTTCGCTTCCATCAGCGTTGAATATTCTGAAGCGTATGTCTGCCTCTTCAACGGTTGCAGGGGCAACGAATATGACGCCGTCTGCTCCAACTGAAAATCCTCGCCTGCAAACCTCTTCAACGAATACAGGTTTCTTGTACTCTGGAATTATTTCCTCTTTTGACTCGTCCACTACAACGTAGTCGTTTCCAAGTCCGTGCATCTTTGAAAATATTATCAGTTTATCGTTTTCCATGTTATCATCAATCTTTATATCTTCTATCATTTAAGAAGCCTCACAGGAACGTTTTGTTTGTTGAATAAGTCTGCGAAGGTTTCTCTTTCCCTGACAACCTCAGATTCTCCATCCTTGACAAGCACCTCTGCAGGTCTTGGTCTGCTGTTGTACTGTGATGACATTGAGAATGAGTAGGCACCAGCGTTTAAGATTGCAAGTACGTCTCCTTCTTCAATTTCTGGCATTGGCCTGTCCCGTGCAAACAAATCGCCTGATTCACAGACATCCCCTGCAATATCTATTTTCTGGGTTGTCTCTGCATAGGGTTTGTCTGCAACAACGATGTGGTGGTAGGAGTCGTACATGGTGGGCCTGAGGAGTGTGTTGAATCCAGCATCAACACCTGCAAATTTTCTGTAACTCTGTTTTATACTGTTAACCTGTGTTAAGAGCACTGATGCATCTCCAACTATGTAACGACCAGGTTCTATGCACATAGTTGGTTTTCCAAGGCTGTACTCATTCAATTTGTCCTTGAACAGGTCTGTTATTTTCTTTGCAAAGACGTTTATGTCTAACTTACTCTCCTCTGGAGTGTATGGTATTCCTATACCTCCTCCAAAGTCTATAAAATCAAATTCAACACCTGCACCCTCGTGAACCCTTCCAGCAATGTCCATAAGTGTTCTAACTGCCAGCATGAACGGTTCCGGGTCGAGTATTCCTGAGCCTATGTGGCTGTGTATACCAACTGGTTTGAAACCCATGTCTTGAGCCATTTTGTAGACATCAACAGCTTCCTCTTCCATTATTCCAAATTTACTCAGAGGACCACCAGTTATACAGTGGTCGTGGTGCCCTGCACCCACCATTGGGTTCACCCTGAAGGATATTTCAAGTCCCTCAGAACCTGGAATTTTTGAAAGGCGTTTCAGCTGTGAAATGGAGTCTACGTTCAACCTCACTCCAGATGATAGTGCAAATTCAAGTTCTTCATCTGTAACGTTATTTCCAGTGTAAAGAATTCTTGAAGGGTCGAATCCTGCAAGGAGTGATGTGTATATCTCACCAGGGGACACAGCATCTATTCCACTTCCCTCTTCCTCAAGTATCCTCATAACCGCAAGGTTGGTGTTGGCCTTGCATGCGTAGAACATCTTAAAATCTTTATAGTACTGCGAAAAAGCTTTGTAAAGCCTTCTGTAGTTTTCACGTATTTTATTTTCGTCTATGACGTAAAGGGGAGTTTTATATCTCTGAGCAAGTTCCAATGCATCCTCCCCGCCAATACTCAGATTTCCTTTTTCATTAGTTTTAAGATCAAATTGCATCATAATCCTCCAAAAAATTGAAAATTTTTTGGCTTCCAAAACCTAATATTTTTTAATCTAAACTTCGATTTTGGAATCCCAAAAAAGAAGTAAACATTAAATTTATTCTGTTCCTTCTATAAAAATTTTTTATGTTGAGGTTAATAATTGGAAAATAAACTTCATTTTATATTATTCTATTAAAAAAAATTAGCTTTTTGGATATCAATTGGAATAAACGATTTATAATAAAACTATTTGAAATTTTGAATCTACCTTTAATACTTGATAAATTTAGTCATATTTTAAATGTATTACATAAAATAATCAAAGATAAAATAATTCCAAACTTCTATGGGCTAACATAATTCACCAGAAATCTAAATGTATCACGAACGGTCAGTTGTAATGAAAATTACTATCTAAAAACCTTTCCAGATGAATTAAAAATAAAATTCAAAATATCAAATTATTTTAAAGGAGAAAAAAGATGAATTGGAGAAGTGTAGTAATTGGTGTAATTATAGCAGTGGTACTTACTATTATCTTATCAATGATTGCTGGATCATTAGGTGGTTTAATTGGATTTATTCTAGCAGCAATATATGTAGGTTCTACAGTTGGTGAAAATTACAGAAATGGTGCTATCCACGGTGCGATTGTAACTTTTCTTGCAGGAATAATCGTTGGGGTAATAATCGTAATTCTTAGTGGAGCCCTTAAATTAGAACTTAAATTTTCAATATATCTCTCAATGGGATTACTTATATTAATTGAGACAATGGTAAATAGTATTTTTGGGGCAATTGGTGGTATCATAGGAGTCTTTATCAGAGGAACAATATCCCCAAAAGAAAATTCAAAAATCATAATTTCAAAAATCATAATTATATTTGGTTGTATTGGGATAGTTATGGGATTACCCTCATTTTTATTATATGGTGAATTGTCACCTGACATATTTCTTATATTAGGAGGGATAATCTTGATTCTAATGGGAGTATATAATAACAAGGGTTATTTTAATAAAAATTATTATATGGCTAATTTTAGTGTAATTGCACTATGGGGATTAATATTACTTTATATTTTCTTATTTAAAACTAGTGAATATTTAATGGATAGGAACATGTTTTATATTCAAACTGGCATTTTAGTAGTTTTCATGATCATGTTTACTAATGGTTATATTCGTAGACGTAGAGATGTTCATAGACGTAAAGAGCTTGATTTATAAATATGGAATTCAGCGATATTTAAATGTCAATGCGGGAGATATAGGTTGCAGTTCATTGTGGATAGTTTAGACGATCAGTGCTGAGCCTCATTGTTTCCAACTCCCACACTATTAATCCTCATTACCATGGAATGCACACAATAATCCATATAATTCATTCTCTAAATGGCTGTCAGAGATTCCAATAGATATAAATAACATTAATAACTTCTTTAAAGAACATTTTGGTGTAGGTAATGGTAGTCCACTATCTCCAGAAACAGTTGAAACTGTTAAAAA
This sequence comes from Methanobacterium congolense, assembly GCF_900095295.1. Classification (NCBI taxonomy): domain Archaea; kingdom Methanobacteriati; phylum Methanobacteriota; class Methanobacteria; order Methanobacteriales; family Methanobacteriaceae; genus Methanobacterium; species Methanobacterium congolense. Next base: position 2,383,140 of record NZ_LT607756.1, on the reverse strand, counting down.
AGGTGTGGTAGTAGGGGTTACTATTATAGTAATTATAGGATTTATTTTAGGTAGTGTAATAGGAATAGGAGGAGCCTCATAAACCTTTCTATTTAAAAATATTCTATAATGTGGGCAAATTTATTAATACAATTAAAACATTGTTCATAAGGGGTAGTTAAATGAAAACAGGTTCAATGATGATTATAATTGGTTGTATTTCAATAGTTATGGGATTACCCTCATTTTTATTATATGGTGAATTGTCACCTGACATATTTCTTATATTAGGAGGGATACTCTTGATTATAATTGGAGTATTTAGGAACAAGGGTTATTTTAATAAAAATTATTATATGGCTATTTTTAGTGTAATTGCGCTGTGGGGATTAACGTTACTTTATATTTTCTTATTTAGAACCAATGAATATTTAGGAGATACGGATTTTTTTTATATTCTAGTTGGACTTTTTATATTGCTCATGATTAGTTTTGGTGGAGCTTATATTCGTAGACGTAAAAAGCTTGATTTATAAATATGGAATTCAGCGATATTTAAATGTCAATGCGGGAGATATAGGTTGCAGTTCATTGTGGATAGTTTAGACGATCAGTGCTGAGCCTCATTGTTTCCAACTCCCACACTATTAATCCTCATTACCCGGGAATGCACACAATAATCCATTCTCTAAATGGCCATCAGAGATTCCAATAGATATAAATAACATTAATAACTTCTTTAAAGACATCCACTACGTTGATCACTTAGATGATCTTAATTATCGTCCAAATTGGGGACCTTATGATGAAATGAATACTGGGATATTCTTGTTTAAATAAAAGGAGATCTAAAAATGATATTTACATATTTGAAATTGAAGGAATGGTTTTTATGAGGTTTCATCCGGCCATATCTATAACTTTAGGAGTTATTATTTCACTCATATTGTATTTAATTTCAATTTCTGTTTTTGGAGTAATTGGATGGGTTGGTGCATTTCAAGCTATTCAAGGAGCTTCATGGTTTGGGACATTTTTATTAATTATTTCATATACACTTGGAGGTTTTATAGCTACTTATTTCACTAAAGAAAAGAAAATACAATATGCATTATATGATGGAATATTTATTTTACTTATATTTGGTATATTGACAGTACCTAATTCATCTTTAGATGTAATTACATCCCTATTATTATTGTTTAGTTATGGTACACTGCTTCTTTTACTTGCTGTAATGGGCGGTATGTTTGGTCAAATGGTTGATGAAAAATTTAAGGGGTTTAGTCCTATACTAGCTATTATTGCTGGATCAATCGCAGGATATTCCTGTCTTGTTTTATTAAGTTTGCTTACAGGCCAGGCTCCAGATTCTTACTCGTTGGATCTAGTTAATATTGCAGTGGGAGTGATTTCTTTTGTAATTGGAGGTTTTTTATCCGTATTTTTGGCTAAAGAAAAAAAGATACAAAATGGAATTTATGCAGGATTAACTATATTGGCAATTATAATAGGAGTTGGCCTAATACAAATGTTGACAGGTCATTGGCCTGTTTACATTCATATGGTTACATTTGTCGGATATGTTATATCTGCAGTTATAGGAGCTTATTTGGGAATAAAACAGCCAAAAATCAAAAAAGAGAAATAATCTCTTAAAATCCGTCTAAGAAAGATCGCTTAAAATAGTCTCCAAACACATGTAACATTGTCAATATGACCTTTATTTATATCCTTTCGGAGGAGACTCCGGTTTATGTTGGTTCTGATGTGGTTATTGAGGGCCCGGGTTATAATCCTGTTTATTACTGGCTATTTTCCCTTTTAATTGGTGGTGTATCCACTATTTGGGGTTTTTCCATGTTGAATTTCCCTGATTTTCATAGGATTGTTATTCCAGACCTTAGTACTTTCCCCGGATGTGATTAATTGGATATCTCCTGTGGATATCATGACTAAAAATGGGATATATCTAATGAGCGGGGTCACGGTTGCAATGGTAATCTTTTTAATCTTTTTAAGAGCTGCTTCGATGAGTGTATATTGATTTAGAACCATTCAAAGCTTTGAATTTTACTTTTCTTTTTTAGAATTTTTTTTGAAAATAAGATAATTTTTAATTTAATAAGTCCTTACTTTAACAAAAACAAATCTAATTTTTCATTTAAAATGTGGTAAAAAGGTACATTAAGACTCCTTTCCATCCTCAATATCAGTAAATTGTCTCTTTAAAAATGATTTTGAAGCATGTTCCATTGGCATCACTCCTGACTTCCATTTCCCCTTCGATCTGTTCTACGAGGCTGTTTATAAGTCTCATTCCAAGGCTATCCGAATCTTCATAGTTGAAATTCTCTGGCATCCCACTACCATTGTCTTCAACAACCAGAACGAATTCATCATCTTTCCTATGGAATTGGATAGTTATGTATCCCTTTTTATCCTCGTTAAAAGCATATTTAAGTGAGTTTGATATTATTTCGTTGACTATGATCCCCAAAGGAACTGCCACATCCACGTCCAGGAATTCATTGTCCACATCCACATTTAATTTCACAGCTTCATTGTTCAACGAGTATGTTTCCAGTAGTTCCTCTGCAAGATTCCCTATGTAATCCCCAAAGTCGATACTTTTCAGGTTATCTGATTTGTAAAGCCTTTCATGTATCATGGCCATGGACCGGGCTCTACTCTGACTTTCCTGGAACATGCTCCTTGTCTTGTCATCCTGGATGTAACGGGACTGCAGGCTGAGGAGGCTGGATATAACCGTTAAATTATTTTTGACTCGGTGATGTATCTCTTTCATGAGCATTTCCTTCTCTTTCAGGGCTTTTTCCTTGGCATTTATTTCCCTTTCAAGTTTTTCTGTCTGCCTCATATCTTGGGCCACGATCAACCTGCCTCTAATTTCATATTCATCCCTTATAACTGAAAAATACATTTTAACTGGAACCTGATCCTTCTGTTGGGTTAAATAATTTAAATCCATCTCAATGTACTGTTTTTCTGGAGCATTTTCATTTATCATATCAACTATCTTCCTTTCAACAGGTTTTATGCATTCCTTTGGAAGTAAAATGGTCCATTTCGTTCCTATAATCTCTTTTTTATCATATTCAAGAATCCTTTCAGCCGGTTCATTTATATTCACTATCTCTCCCCTCTTGTTGAGGAAGATGATCATATCAGTTGTTCTGGAAATTATTTCATCCACAGCCACATCGGGGGTCATTCTCAGGAATTTGTACCTGGAGATAGCGTATCCGATTCCTAAAAATGCTATTAAAGCAAGAATCTGACCAATTGAAGGAAGGATAAAAATATTTATGAAGGGTAGAACAGCGTTCACGATGTAGCCTGGAACGAATGCTACTATTGCAGTTAAAACAATTATATTCGCCTGTTTTTTTTCTCTGGGACTTTCAGATCTTCTCCCCCATCTTAATATGAGCAGGTAAGATAACACAGGCAGGGCGGTGAAGTAAACAGTGTATGAACTGTACCACCAGCTTGTTGCAATGTCTATCCACATGGAATTTATCCATACAAGTCCAGGGCCTGTGAATGAACCTGAAACTGTCTCGTAGATGAAGAATAGTGCTGGTACGTAAAGAATGAGGTAGTGGTACCATTTTTTGAATACTTTGTCATTTCTGGTGAGTATCAATGCTATTTGGAGTAATCCTACAGGGTATGCGCACCTTCCAAATGCCGAAACCTTGTACCAGAACCATGCAGATGCTTGGTCCGGTGCAGAATAGTAAAAAGTGCACGCGAATGACCAGATAGCGAACATAACTGATAGAATCATGACTGAGATGTTTAATTTGGATTTAGGACTGAGTTTTAGTATGTAAACTCCTATAAAAAGATAAATAGCAAATACAAGGAAAGAAATCAGGGATAAAATGTTGGGATACATATTTTCAGTGTTTCTCCATAATCAATGTGTATATGTTAAGGTTGGATGTTTCACCATAAAAATATTTATGGAAATTTATCCTTTGGCCTTGATCATGCCCCGGCTAGAAAGCTTTATATGCTATGGAAAGGATAGGAACAGATCTATTTAATCTGGATGGACCAATCAGATTAAAATGTATATAAATGGACATATAATAGTTTGAAGTTAGAAGGTGTCGTAAAAATTGATTTTAAATGGAAATTTCCTTTATAAAATCCCCAAAGCACAAAATACGTTAAAAATTTTTAAAAGCTTTTTTAATCCAAATTTTAATGGAAAGAAACAGGATTCATATTCACAGTATCCTCTTCCATCTTATCATAATCTTCCATCACACAATTATATGGATTCAATGCATTGTTTTTTAAGCTCATCAACTGGAAGGTCCTGGTACCACGGATGAGTACAGCAAAAAATGGAGGATCCTTCTGGCAGTTTCAATAGGAGCTTTGATGGTCCCAATAAATGCCAGTATAACCAATGTTTCACTTCCAACCATAGCAGGATTCTTCTCTGTTAACGTGGCCACAGCGGAGTGGGTTTTAACTTCATACCTCATCATGTTTATAGGTCTGGTGCTGTTCTTTGCTAGATTTGGTGATTTCTACGGTCATGAACGTCTCTTCCTGGGAGGACTCGTTGGTTTCATAGTAGCATCGATTCTTTGCAGTTTATCCCCTTGTGTTACAGCTTTGATCATATTCAGGGGAGTACAGGGGGTTACGGCAGCTATGGTCATGTCTGTTTCAATGGTCATAATAGAAAAATCATTCCCAATACGTTACCTTGGGAAAGCCCTTGGAATATACTCCGTGGCTATTGCAGCAGGATTGGCACTGGGCCCTGCAATAGGTGGAGTTATGACCAGCTTATTTGGATGGAGATCCATATTCCTGGTGAACATTCCCATTGGAGTCGTTGCATTCGGAATCTGCTACTTCACACTCAAACGTGGAGAACCTCAAGAAGTTAAATGGGACTTACCTGGAACCCTACTCCAGTTCACATACCTTTTCCTGATCATATACTCCCTCAACCTTGTTGAAAGGTCTGAGTACATAACTGCAGTTATCACAGGAGTTCTTGCAGTTTTAGCCTTTGCCATATTCGTTTACATGGAACTTCACACTGAAAGTCCTATGATAGAACTCAAATTACTCAAAAACAAGGTTTTTTCAGCCTTCAACATGAGTTTACACTTGAACTACATCTGTATGTACATGATGCTGTTTGCAATGCCCTTTTACCTGCAGAAAGTTCTTCATCTTGGTTCAAGCACGGCAGGTATGGTTTTAACAGCATCTCCCATAGTTATGATGCTCATGGCCCCTGTAAGTGGTGCCATGTCAGATAGGTTTGGTTCAAGACGTCCTGTTTTCATTGGATCCATCATATGCATGCTTGCACTCCTTTCACTGACCCAGATCACAACTACTTCAACCATATTCGATGTTTTCTGGCGCCTTGCACTTCTGGGCCTTGGAACAGCCCTTTTCCAGTCCCCAGCAAATAAAACCCTCATGTCGTCTTTACCCCATGAAAACGTGGGAATGGCCTCTGGAATTATTGCAACGGTAAGGGATATGGGAATGGTCTTTGCAGTATGTTACGCAGGGCTTCTGATACATTCGGCCATATCACCACAGCTTATGCTGCAAAACCAGTTATTTGCAGGCGCAGCACTTGATCTGACAACGGGTGTTCACAGGGTGTTCCTCTTTGGTGCAATTTTAAGTGGTTTGATGGCCCTCCTGTCCTTTGCAGGTATTAAAAACAAGAAAAAACTCATAAAAAAATATGAATACGCTGTTAAACATAACAAAAGACTTTTTGAAGAGAAAACAAAACATCAAATCCACAACGTACAGGTTATACTGCAGAATATGGGGATTTGAATAAAATCACTCCTTTAAAAAAGGTTTGCCTTATCGTTAGAAAACTATATATGCACTGCCCACAGACATTGTAGTGTTAAAAACACGATGACGGTAATGTTAATTTGTTTTTTTTTCAGATGATGTGAATACTTTTTAGACAATTTGAAATTGAATTGAATCTGCTTCATAATTTTTAGTTTGTTTTTTTGAAGTTATATTATAATATATTAATATTAAATCTGCTATTGGGCATTAATATTAATTTTAGTGTAGATTTAATAAATAACAGATTAATTGGATTTAAAACTCTTTTTTGAGTTATTTCCTGTTGAATTACTCGTTGTTTCTAATTCGAGGTGTAAATTTGGAAGATCCCCATGGTCATAAATGGAAGATCTTAATGGCAATATCTATAGGCGCTGTAATGGTGCCAATGAACGCAAGTATAATTAATGTTTCACTCCCAACAATTGCAAATTTTTTCAATGCGAGTATAACAACAGCAGAATGGGTTTTAACAGCATATCTCATTACATTACTTGGAATGGTGCTGTTCTTTGGTAGACTTGGTGACTTCGTGGGTCACGAGCGACTTTACCTTGCAGGACTGGCTGGTTTCATAATTTCTTCAATTCTCTGCAGCCTATCCCCTTCAATACTGTATCTAGAAATATTCAGGGCTGTGCAGGGATTTTCAGCAGCCATGATGCTATCAGTTTCCATGGGAATAGTGAAGAGGGCATTCCCAAAACATCAGCTTGGAAAGGCAATGGGAATGTACTCAGTGGCTGTAGCGGTAGGGTTGGCGTTGGGGCCGGCAATCGGTGGAATAGTGGGTGATGCCCTCGGATGGAGGTTCATATTCCTTGTGAACGTTCCATTAGGCATCCTGAGTTTCACCATCTGTTACAAGGTTCTCGTTAGGGGAGCACGCCGTGCAGTTAAATGGGACATTCCAGGAACGTTACTGCAGTTTTCAGGACTGTTTTCACTTGTTTATTTTTTAAATTACGTAGAGAAAGGTTTCGATACAACAGCACTCCTGATTGGAGTGTTCAGCTTCACAACCCTGGCACTCTTCATATGGAACGAACTGAAAGCTAAAAACCCAATGCTGAACCTGAACATCTTTAAAAACAGAACTTTTTCAGCCTTTGACGTGAGTCTCCACTTCAACTACATCTGCACCTACATGATGCTCTTTGTGATGCCATTTTACCTTCAAAAAGTGCTTCATTTAAGTGCAAACGTTACAGGGTTAGTTTTAACAGCTTCTCCCCTTATCATGATGTTCCTGGCACCTGTAAGCGGTGCCCTGTCAGACAGGTTTGGTTCAAGACGTCCAGCACTCCTAGGTTCAATAATTTCTACATTCGCACTTCTGTCAATGACAGGACTCCAGACCACATCAACGGCAGTGGACGTTTTCTGGAGATTGGCCCTACTTGGAGTTGGAACGGCCCTTTTCCAGGCGCCAACCAACAGGGCCCTCATGGCATCCTCACCCCCCAAGGAAAGCGGGGCCACATCAGGTATAATAGTCACAACAAGAAACCTTGGAATGGTTTTTGCAGTCTGTTTTGGAGGGCTGATCCTTAACACTGCCATATCACCCGATGCCCTCCAGCAGGCACAGCTTTTCAGTTCTGCTGCCCATGCCATGACCACAGGAATGCACAGGGTGGTTCTTTTTGGAGCAGTTTTAAGTGTATTGATGGCTGTACTGGCATTCATAGGACTTTTCAGGAGAAGTAATTTTGCCGAGACCACAGAAAAACTTATTAAAAAGCAGAGGAGAATGATTGAGAGGGGATTTGTAGAAAAGATTCACAACGTATCTGTTGTGCTTCATAAATAACACATCTACATATAAAATCATCATTAACCTTAAAATTCTTTTTAAAAATTAAAATAAGACTTAATCATTTTTAAAAATATTTAAAATAAATTTTTAAAATAAGATTTAATGGATAATTCAATAAAATGATGCCCTTTAATAAAAATTCACAATTAAAAAAATGAAGTAATGAGGTATTATTATGAGGTAAATCTAATAATCCTGCAGAACTTCCTCAAGAACAGATGTAACTGTGTCGATCTGTTCACGACTTATGAGTAACGGTGGAACGAACCGTAAAACGTTTCCTGCAGTGCAGTTAACGATTATGCCATTTTCACGCATTTTATCAACCAGTTCACCGCACTGGAAGTTGAGTTCCATTCCCAGCATGAGTCCGATGCCGCGCACATCCACGACAACATCATTTTTGTCCTTTATGGCCTCGAGTTTGGCCTTGAAGTAGGCTCCGTTTTCACGGGACTTTTCAAGGAGGTTCTCCTCAAGTGTCACGTTTATTGAGGCCTTTGCAGCTGCACATGCCAGAGGACTGCCACCGAAGGTCGCTGCATGGTCTCCTGGTTCAAAGGTTTCACCAACCTCACCGCTTGCAAGAACCGCACCCATTGGGAATCCTCCTGCAATGGCTTTGGCCAGGCTCGTGATATCTGGGGTCACATCAAAGGTCTGGGATGCGAACATGGAACCTGTTCGTCCAAAACCAGTCTGAACCTCATCGAATATGATCAGGACATCATTTTCATGACAAACAGCCTTGAGTTCCTTGAGATAATCCTTAGGAGGTACTATTACTCCACCTTCACCCTGCACAGGTTCCACAAGTACTGCTGCTGTGTTATCTGTTATTGCATCGGCTGCAGCCTCAACATCACAGTAATCAACGTAGCTGAAACCTGGTGTCAATGGTCCGAAGTTCTTCTGGTACTTGGTCTGACCCGTTGCAGTGATGGTTGTGATTGTACGACCGTGGAATGAGTTTTTCATGGTTATTATTTCACCCTTTCCTGTGTGCTTACGTGCAAGCTTTATAGCGCCCTCATTGGCCTCTGCGCCACTGTTGCAGAAGAAGGCCTTGTCGTGGGGTGAAACCTCTGCCAGAAGCTCTGCCAGGGTCACCTGTTCCTCTGTGTAGTAAATGTTGGATGTATGTATAAGATTTTTAGCCTGTTTGCAGATGGCTTCTACAACCTTTGGGTGTGCATGCCCCACGTTGTTCACAGCTATGCCTGCAACACAGTCTATGTAAGATTTACCCTCAACATCCCAGACAACAGCCCCACTTCCCTTTTCAAGGGCCAATGGCTGGCGGCCGTAGGTCTGCATAACGTATTTTTTATCCAAATCCATAATTTCCTTTGTATTCATGTAAATTCACCCTTTAAGCGTTAAATCAATTAAAATCATCTAAACAAATTATTTAATGAACTTCAATAACCTCATATAAGGTTTTGAAGCTTGGTTAACAGTTTTCATGCAAAAAAGTTCAGTTTCATTGTGTTCTGCAGAACTGAATCCACTTATTCTATTTGAATTTCATCTTATATTAAAGGTTTTTATATGGCAGAAGTAGTGTAGAATAGTGTATTTAAGAAGAAGAACAAAGTATTAGTCTCAAGTTGGAAAATCATTTAAGGTGATAGATATGAAAAAAGCAGTAATTGAAACAGATAAGGGAAACATAGAACTCACCCTCTTCGACAAAGAGGCACCAAACACCGTTGCAAACTTTGAAAAACTTGCAAACTCAGGTTTCTACAACGGCCTAACCTTCCACAGGGTCATACCAAATTTCGTGATACAGGGAGGATGCCCAAAGGGAGACGGAACAGGTGGACCAGGTTACACAATAAAATGTGAAATAAACCCCCACAAACATGGAACAGGAGCCCTTTCCATGGCCCATGCAGGTAAGGACACAGGTGGAAGCCAGTTCTTCATAACCCACAGTCCACAGCCACATCTCGACGGTGTTCACACAGTCTTCGGTAAGGTCATCAAGGGAATGGACGTTGTCAACAAGATAAAAGCCGGCGACGTAATGAACAAGGTCACAGTGACCGATGAGTAAGTTAAGAAGCTCATCATCTTCAAGGAGCTCATCAGCTTCTTTTTAAATTATTTTTTTATCATCTTTTTAATTTTATTTAAAAATTTTATCTAAAAATAAGTAGTTTTTAATCAGTAAATTAATTTTACAAGGGCCTCCGCGTAAATATCAGCCACAGTGTCTGTAATATCAACCTCATAGGAGGTGTAATCCTTAGAGGGGTTGCCGAGAACGATTTGACCAACTATTCTACCTTGGTACGTGACAGGTACGGATAGAAATTGAGACACAGGAACGTGACCCTCAGGCATACCGTGGGCTGCAGGATGTAACGCAGGATCACGGACGTAGAATGATTCACCAGTGTCAAGGGAGTAACCGAGAAGCCCACCGTAGCTCCCATCCTTTCTAACCTTGAAACGTGCCTCACCCATTTCAGCGTACATACTACACTCTCCAGTCATGTGGGAGAATGAAATTCCAACACTGTCCCTATTTTCAGGGTCTAAATAGGCGATGTAACAGTTTTCACTGGATGTAAGGCTTTTTACAGCTTCCATAACCACGTCAGAAATTTCCTTGAGGGATGAATCTGAAAGCATGGTTTCAATCCTTTTTTCAAGTGATTCAATTTCAGCAGATTTTACCTTCTCTCCGGTGCCCATTCCATATTCTGATGTACGTCTATCTCCCATGACCTTCACCTTCTATTAATTAATTTGTTTCTTTTATTATTAATTATTTTATAAATTCATAAGATTTATAGGGAAGTTTTTAGAGATAAATCCTGCTGAAAATTTGTTTTTAAGTGATAAAAATGGATGAAAACGATAAAACAAGAGAAGTAGAATATGAAAATCTTAAAAATTCTTATAAATCCTTGAACGCTGTTATAATGTTCCTTGGAATCCTTTTAGGAGGTTACATTTTGGATCCTGGAATGCGGTCCATAACACTGATAGTTTCTGTGCTTGCAGCAGTTATTGGGGCTTACAACTACAAAAGAATGGATGAAGATGGGAAATGGGGATATTTGCTCCTTGGACTTGCAGTTCTGTGGGCCGTGGTGGCTGTTGGACGCTACCTGTTAATCATCAAGGTGCTGTAAGATTAGAAATTGCTCTTGAGTCCAAGTTCAGTGTAAAGGGGATCTTCCTCCCTTACAACTTTCACGACAACTCCATAGAAGTATTCAAGAGGCACCTTAAATCCTTCCTCTGTTTTAATACACTTCAAACCCTTTTCATGGGATACTGCCATAACTTTGAAAAGCTTCAAGGGCATTTTATCAAGTTGGCTCATTTTCAAAAACCAGAACGACGATAATGGACATGAACGTGGCATCAGTACCAAATCTCCTTTTTTAACGGATTTTGTATCCTCATCAACCATCATGAAGCTCCCTTTCTTCACGTAGGTTGACAGATCTTCATCTGCCTCTAAAAAACTCAGTTTATGGAATTTAGGGGATTTATGTTCATTTTTCATCTTCTTCTGAAGCACTTTGGTGGTTATCAGTTCTAAACATCCTAATGGAACGTTTCGATAAAGGAGTTCCTCTTGTATACCCTGTTCAAATGCATTTGAAAGCCTGATCCAGATTTCTGCTTCCCTACAAAAGGTTTCAGAGCTGGTGCTGCGCATTGGACACTTCCAGCAGTAATTGTCCTCAAGTGCATCAACGAGATCCCCGTAGTGCTTCCCTGTTAATGCACGGAATTCTTCCAAATTTTTTGAGATTCCACCCCTGAAGGTCATGTTTCATACTTTTGTCCAAGGTGATTATTCAGACTTCCCATTTTGTCAATGGATTTCAGAGCCTATTTTAAGCATTATTCCCTGATTTTTCGATTCTGATGTTCCTTTTGGACTTTTTAAAACTTAAAATAAAAAAATTTATACATGATATGGTCCTTTAAGATTTTAAAAGCAGAAAATATTTTAAAAATAGAAAATAGATTCTTGAATATTTAATGTGGGTTGAATATAATAGTGGGTTTCATCAGGGGGTAAAAAATGGACAGTGAAGAACTGGAATCAAAGATAGAGGAGAGGCAACACACAAAGGAGATAAATGCATCTTACGTTATTAGTTTTGGAGCTTACTTCCTAGGACTGTACTTTTTTTCCAAGGGATACCTTGTTGGCGCGCTGGGATGCATTCCATCTCCAATCTGTGGAGTGTACCTCCTTACGAGGAATGAAAGGCAGACAAAGCTTTATGGACTTCTTCTGATGTTTTTCTCAGCGATGTGGGTTATCAGTTACATGGTTTACATGCCCAAATAGGCCTATTCTCCTTTCTAATTCCACAGATCAAACTATTTTTTTCTCAGGGATTCCATAAGGCCTGATTTGCGTGCGTAGTGGAAGAGGTAGAGTTGAACGTAACCTGCGTATTCTTCAAACTCTTTCATTCCAAATATTCTTGCTTTTGGAGGTTTAATCTCCTCTCCCTGGAAGTAAAGGGCTGAAATTATTCTTCCAATCCAGACATCCACTGGAAAGGCTTGGCCCATACCGTAACCGTAGAGGAGTATGCAGTCCGCAACCTTGGGACCAACACCTGGGAACTTAGATACCTCCTTGAAGGCATCTTCGTAGTCCATATCCCCAAGTTTCAGGATATCTACTTCTTCGTGGGCCATCCTGGCAGTTTCCTTCATGTAACTGCACCGGTAACCCACACCGCAGCTTTTAAGATTTGAAGTGTAGTTCGAAGCCTCACCTGCACCTCCGCAGAGTTCCATTTCCTCCATGTCATGTTCAGGTACTTGCATAAGAATTTCTGGTGAGGGAAAACTGTGGAACACTCCCTCAGAAGACATGAATTCCTCACCCCATTTCTCCTTTATCTGCCTTATGGATTTGTTCCACCTTTTTATGGAGTTATTTGCTGAGCATATTGAGGATATGATGCATTCAAATGGGTCTTGAGCCTTGAAAAGTCTTAATCCTCTGCAGAATTCTATGGTGGGCTGGAGTTCCGACTTAGATTCAAGGAAGTTGTAAACCTCCATTAAATCATCTTTGAGGTCAAATATTTCAGACACCTTCAACCTGATCTCATCATCTTTTATCTCATTCTTTGATTCTACACGGATGGTGAGAGGTCCATCTAAGTCACCTGGCTCCTGGTGTATACCAATGAAACAGGGTTCGCCATGGATCATCAAAAGCTCCTGAAACTCACCATTTCTAAATTTCCATGCAGGTTGGGAGGTTTGACCACTTTGAATAGTCATTTTCAGGTTGAAAGGGCCATTAGGTTGAATTTTAAGGATTTTCTGGATCATAGTTCTGCACCTGGTTTTTCATGAGTTTCGTGCGAATTTCATATAATGCTTGTGATGATCAACTGGCATTACTACGAATTTAAACATAGTTTTCAAGTGTAAAATTACTGATAAATCCTAATAATTATCTGAAATTAGTTAATAATACAATATTAATCAATATTTGAATTAAACTATTATTTTATTCATTACAATCGGCTTTAAAAATAAAGATTGAGGTTTTCCAGTTGGTGAAATTAACCCATATCCACCTCGTTACCGCCGGACCTCAATTTCTTCTTGTTCACCCAGACAAAGCCGTTATCTGCAGTTATCACCGCAACATCCACAGGGCCTCCAACTCCAGGCATGTCCCCAGGATCTGCATTTATTCCATCTGAAAATCTCTGCATTGCAGCTGTTGTCTGTATCATGAGGGTGCAGAAGTCCACAGCATCCTGCAGGGTCATTGTTCCCCATTGAATTGCATATTCAAGGCCCTTAAGCTGTTCATACATCTGAGCATCTCCAATCTTTGCTGCAACATCCTTGGCAAAGGGCACGTTACCTATCCTACCATCAAAGCCCAGAACTATCCTTGAAACAACGTCCCCTTGCCCTATCCAGGAGCTTCCATACTCGTTGTTCCGTTCCTTACTGTTCCTCCTTCTCTGGACTTCACCAGGTATCTGGCAACCGTAAACTTCGTGGGAGCCGTCCCTGTTGTAACCTGCTACCAAAAGTTCGATGAGGTCCACACCAGCCATTCCATCCTCAATTGTCCCCTGGGGGGTTTTGAAACGGAACTTCAGGGCGTAATTCTCCCTGTGGATCTCCTGTAACTGGCATCCCTTTGCCTTGAGGTCGTTTTCTATGTTGGCTTTTGCAAGGTCAAGCTGTTCCTGCCAGTGGTACTTGGTGTTGAAGAGGTTGTGAAGCTTCCGGGCCACCTCTTCAACTTCCATCTTCTCGATCTTGGAGGTTCTCTTGAACTCCTCAATGAACTTGCTTATGTTCTTGAGCACTCCGTCATCTGCAAGGAATGCCAGTCCGGTTATTCCAACTCCAACGCGCTTGTTTATCTGGAAAAGTTTTATAGCATTGTCGCTGCCGATACGGGCCATTCCTTTAAGGTTCCTGTAAGACTGACGGCTGTCTGCAGCCAGGACTATACCCTCAGGTGTTGTTGTGTTTATTACAAGTGACATGTTCCATCTCCTTCAAACTCATACCTACAAAATTTAGTTATTACTTATCCCTTTGTTTAAATTAAAAATCTGTGGTTATGGAATATGTTGCATGTCGCTTTTAAATCATTCCTTTTAGAATTTTCAAAGAAGAACATGTTTTTCTCAATTAGGGAGGTTCAAGGATATGAGAATATTTTTTTTAGGATGTTCAAAAAAGGCATGAAGTTGCAGGATCAAAAATTCCATAACCACCTCCAACCAAAATACATACTGATGGTAAATCTTAAAGTTCTCTCATCACGTGACAGTGAATACTTCCTTGAAACAGATTCATTTCACGAGCTTTGCCATGCCATGAAGCATTTAAAAAAAACAAAAGGGAGAATTTTACTTGTTTTAGGGGCACCAGGCACAGGTAAATCTGCCAACATATATCAGGCCATATCGAGATTGGGCCTTGATTTTTACAACACATTCATATTTATAGATGCTAATACCAAGCCTTCAGAGGTGTTCAATATATTCTGGGACACCATAGAAAAGGATATGGGCGTCAAATCCAAGGAAGAAACCTATAAAAAGGTAGCGGCTTACGACGTAGTTTTATTTGCTGACCACTTCCTTGATTCAGAGCACATAGACAGTACTAAAATGGGCTTGGGGTTATGGACAGAAGAGAATGGGCCTGGAACATTTTCTTTATATTTTATGGTGCTGTACGAGTACCTGAAACACAGGGGGGACCTGAAAAATATCAACCTGCTCTTCCAGACATCGTGGGTCGTGAAGTTCAGGGGAGTGAGGTACGACATCCTCACAGATTTCCATTTCATATCAAGATTCCTGGTTTTTATCCTGAAACAGTTCTTCGATGTGGTTAGAATATCCTACAGCCAGGATGAAATCAGGGAAATAGTTAGAAACCATCCTTTGGCAGGTAGTGATGAGGAGATTGAGGAACTCATTGAAAAATATGGTAAAAGGCCCCGTTTTATATTTGAAGCCCTGGAAAACCAAGCGTAGTTACCATACATGGGGAATTAACCTGTATCTAACCTTCTTTTTGTAGTCTGCGTATCCTTCCAGTTCCTCAGTCAGCATCTTCTCCTCGCCCATGGTGCGGAGAACCAGGGACAGGGACATCAGAAGGCCTATGATGAACCCGTAGATTGACCCAAGGAGAAGAGGACCACCTAAGAAGAATAAGATACCTCCAAGGTATAAAGGGTGTCTTATCCACCCGTAAACTCCAGTGGAAACTACTTTTTGACCTCTTTCCGATTGTATTCTCACAAGGGGTGATAGGTAGGTGTTGTCCATGTAAGATTTTAGGAACAGGTAGAAACAGCCCACTAGAAAGATGAGTCCAAGTGCTTCCAGGTAAAATGGGAAATTTGGGATCCATGCGTATTTTTCGGCATCCATGGGCATGATGAGAAACCATGCCATGAATCCCAGCACGAGGAGGTACATGAAGTACCTGTCCCATCCCTTTTCACCAGGGGTTCCAGGTTTTCTGTACCTTTCCATGAGCAGTTCCGGATCGTAGAAGTACATGTAAAGGAATATGGTGTAGGTCAGGGCCACAAGCCACAGTCCAAAGATCCATCCCTGGATCCAGAACCAGTTACCTGAAGTGTAGAGCAGGGCTACTGGAAGAAGGAGAACACATACCATAGCCAGGGATATCCTGATTTTGGATGGTTTATAGGTAGGCATGTGATGGCTTCCCTTTGTTTAAAATAAAATCTTGATTTCAATAGGTTCTTTGTTCCTTGGAATATTTAGAATTTTTTAAAATCTTTTAAAATCAAAATCATTGAATGCATTTCATAGATTCTGCAAGGTATTTGAAGGTAAAATGAGAATGGAATGATTAAAATGTTCTAAAACCTTAAAAATAAATTTATAGACTTTCTAAACTTTTCTAGATGATGGCCATGTCATGCTGGCGCTGAGCTGATCAAAAATAATTCAAAAAAGTAGTCAATATTTTTGCTATCACTATATAGAGCGACGTATCAGATTTCATTATTCCGTCTAAAAATCCATGTTTTACTTTATTTACTTCTATACTCCATTTTTTAAGCAAAATTTCCTTTTAAAATCCTTGAATATTATTTCTGGCTCTGGTTAAAAAACAACCCTACACTCTCCTTTTTACCTTTGAAACTTAAAATGCTGGACCTTTTCATCGAACAATATAAATTTCTTAATAAACTATATGTGAAAGTTTAATTAAATAGTAATATGGTTGAGGTTTTGGAAAAGCTTAGGGGACAAAAAACATGGTTGATAACTATAAAATACCGCCTTTTCTTAATCAAATTTTGATAATATCTGTTATTATACTGGCAACCATTGGAATGAAGTATATTTCTCCGATTCTGGGGCCTGTACTCATCTCCATTTTCATTAGCATACTCATCTACCCCTTTTTGATGTGGCTTAAGAAGAAGGGATTTTCTTACAATGTGTCCATTCTCATAACCCTGGCTTTAACATTTGTTCTGGGATTGGGCTTGTTGGCAATTATGGTAATGAGTATAAGTCAGCTGGTGGCAGCAGTATCAACCATAACCGTCGATCCCAATTCTTTCCTTGCCACCTACGCCAACCAGATCATCAAGTTCATATTCTCTAACATACCTCTGGAAAACATCGCAGGGATCATAGAGATGGGATTCTTCCTGATATTCGCTGTCATGTTCCTGATATATGAACTGCCCTATGTTAAATCCCGATTGATAAAGGGGTTGGGTGAAAATAGTCTTACATTGAAACATACCTTTGATCTGGTTGCTGATTTCATTGAATACTTCGTGATCAGGATAAAGGTGAACCTTTTGGCAGCAGTTGGATTTGTGGGTATTTTCTGGCTCTTTGATATCAATTTTGCTATTCTATGGGGAATACTCACATTTGTACTGGGATTCATACCATACATAGGGATCATAATAGCTGCCATACCTCCAATCCTGGTGGCTTGGGCTAAATATGGTATAGGTGGAGCAATCGCCATAGCCATCCTCTTTGTGATAGTTAATACCATTGCAGAAAGCTATGTGTTCCCAAAACTCACAGGTAAAGGGCTTCAAATGTCTGTTTATGTGGTGTTTGTCTCATTGTTCATCTGGGGATGGATTTTAGGGTTTGCAGGAATGTTCCTGGCTGTGCCATTAACTCTGGTGGTTATCAAGTACCTGGAAAACTTTCATGAAACCCGCTGGCTGGCGCTGCTCCTGACCACCGACGATGAAGCAGAAAAGGAAGAGGAGGATGAAAAACCTTCTTAAATTTCATTTTTTAATGAAAATCATAAAAATAGTTTAATTTTAAAAATAAGATAATTTAGTTTTAAAAACTTTTTAAATAATTTATAAATTCAATATAACAGTTTTTTTTAAATGATTTTGAATAATTCTGAAGAAGTAGTCGATATTTTTGCTATCACTATATAGAGCGGCGTATCAGAAAACATGATTTTTGATAAAAAGGCTTATTTTGATTAAAAAATCTTTTAAAATATTTATTTTCAAAAAATTTCCTTAAAAAATCCTTTAAATCTCTATAAAAAATATAATGCAATGATTAAATAGGTTTGCATTTCAAATGATCCTTAGTTTCTTCAAGGATTTTCCAGTGTCCAGAGTTCATTATCTTTTTCCTTGTCAAGACTCTTTTTTGGTGTCCATCATCAATTATGAGTACTCCCTCGGGTTTGGTGATTCTCTTGAGCTCACCTAGAAATGTGGTTGGGTCCTGGATCATGAAGAACATGTCCAGTGCACAGACTCTATCTGCAATCCCGTCGGGAAGGGGACAATTGTAGCCTTTAATAAGTACAGTTTCCACATTTTTAAGCCCCATACTATTTATTTTCTTTTGCACAGCATCTATGGCCATTTCATGGATGTCTGCACCGTAAACTTTCCCCTGGTCCCCAACGAGTTTGGCTAATTCTGTTGTGTAGCGTCCGGGTCCGCATCCGTAGTCCACCACGGTCATTCCCTTCTCTATATCGAATGTTTTCACCCTTTTCTTGATGTAGGGATGGATAAAATCCATTATTTTAAAGGTCAGGTTCATGAACTTGAATGAAGTGTTGGACATTCTTTCTTTAGGCAGTGTGATCACCTTCTATTAAATTGCAGTGGGTTAAAACTAGGAATATTCTGCAATTCATTAGATAAATCGTTTTTTGATAACAATTGATGGCGTCAAAAATAGGTGTTCAATGATTATGATAGATTTTAAAATGAATTTCAGAAGAGAAGTAGTCGATATTTTTGTTGTCACTGTATAGAGCGACGTATCAGAAAATAGGAATTTTTATAAAAATCCCGATTTTGCCAAATACAGTTCTTTATTCTGTATTTAGCTTAAATTTCCTAATTTAAAGGTTTAATGATTAATTGTCCTTATTTTAAATTTTCTTCTGGAAAATTTTCTGTACATTGCTTCGAATGAAAAGGAAAACAGAACTGCCCCAGCAAGAACAACTATTGTTAATGGAGAATGGAAGAGCTCGTAATAGGCCAAAACTGAAAAAGAGAACATGCAGCCCAGGATAGCCAGATAAATAATGGATCTGTGAGCTCGGGTTTCATTGCACAGTTTAAGGTGGGCAAGATTAACCCCGGTGTAAATGAGTAAAAATGCTGCGCTGCCCATCATAGCAATGCTACTCAGGTTCAAGAAAAATATCAGTGCGATCACCAGCCCACTGGTAATGAGAAGGCCTTCTTTACCTTCCAACCACAGTTTTCTCCTGAAAAAATGGGGTAATTCTCCTTTTTTGGCCATGAGGTAACTCACATTGGCCCCACCATATAAAGTGGCATTTATAGCAGAGGATGTGGAAAACAGTGCAGCCAAAACCATGACTGTGAAACCCAAAGAACCAGCAAAGGGTTTTGCTGCTGCTGCTAAGGCATAATCTGATGTTTTACCTATAGTGGGGATGGAAAGATTCCCAACCACTGAAATGGAAACCAGTACATAAATCAACATAACCATTATGACGGACAAATACAAAGCCCGCGGTATATTTTTACGAGGATTTTCTATATCCTCTGCTGTGTTGGTAATTAAACCAAAACCCTCATAACCCAGAAATAAAAGAGCTGCTGCTGTTAGTATGGTGCCCATGTTAATCTGTGTTGAAATAGTCAGTAACGAGGGTTTAATGAAAAATAGGCCAACCACTGCAAATACAATCAATATGCTTACTTTTATCCCAACGATGAGAGTTTCTGATTTTCCAACGGCTTTAGGGCCCAGAAAATTGATCAAAGTGAATATGAGGATTATGAGAATTGCAAAGACATCCACTCCTATTTTAAATAATTCCTGGGGCAGGAAGGTAGCTGCATAGCTTCCAAATGCTTCTGCATAAACTCCTAAAACGAAAACATATCCGAAATAAAGTAAAAAATTGAATCCTCCACTTAAAATTCCGTCCCCAAAGCCACGGATTAAAAATTCAACTGGGCCGCCGGCAGAGGGGTATTTTGATGAAAGTTTAGCATAGGAATATGTGCTTAAAAGAGCGATCACTCCTGCGAAAATGAAGGACAGATAAACCAAGTTTCCAGTTATTTTGGCTGCGATACCCAAAACAGAAAAAATACCTGCACCAATCATCCCACCAATACCTATGGCCACAGCAGACCACAGACCAATAGTTGAAGTGTTTTTTTCTTTTTTCATAGGTAACCTACCCTATCTACGTGTGTATTTGAAATATTTCAGAAAACTTTCTTAATTATGAACATTATTTAATTAATTTCAAAAAATAATAAATATTTTTGTTAACAGATTAGTTTGAGAAAAAAATAAAAGAGGGGAATGAATGGTCAAGGTTAACACTATGAAATATGAAGAAGCAAAGGATGGACCTGGAAAAATCGTTTTAGCAACTCTAATCTTAGTGGCAGGGGTGGCCAACCTTAATCTATCCGTTGCAAACGTAGCTCTTCCTTCAATAGGGCTTGCTTTTGATGCTTCGCAGGTTCAGTTAAATCTCATTGCTGTAGGATATTCTCTGGGCCTTGCTGCATCTGTGCTGTGGTTCGGTGCTCTAGGTGATCACCATGGCCGAAAATTAATGTTAATTGCAGGAACTCTCCTGGCCATACCCTCCTCTTTAATGGCAGGTTTTGCGCCAACGGTGGAAGTCCTGATCATGGCACGTATCCTA
Organism: Methanobacterium congolense; assembly: GCF_900095295.1. Classification (NCBI taxonomy): domain Archaea; kingdom Methanobacteriati; phylum Methanobacteriota; class Methanobacteria; order Methanobacteriales; family Methanobacteriaceae; genus Methanobacterium; species Methanobacterium congolense. The sequence goes on along the minus strand of NZ_LT607756.1, from coordinate 2,362,745 downwards.
GGTGGATTGGCTGCTGGAATGGCTTTTCCCACCACTCTATCCTTGATTGCAGCATTATGGTCTGGTCCTGCTAGAACAAAATCCATAGCACTGTGGTCAGGTATAGGGGCTGCCATTGCAGCACTTGGGCCATTACTCTCAGGATACATACTACTTTCCCGGGAATGGGGTTATGTATTCCTAATAACCGTGCCTTTAGCAATTTTAGCGTTGTTCATGGCTATTAAGTATGTACCCTCCCATGTGAATGAGACAAAGGATCCCTTGGATAACCTTGGTGGAATGTTATCTCTTCTAATGCTTGGAGCATTGATCCTGGCCATAAATTTTGCTCCAGTTCCAAATTCAGGTAATTTAGTCATTACACTGTTATTAATGGCTGTAATTATGGGATTTTTATTTATCATACGTCAAAAACGTGTTGAAAATCCCCTCTACGATCTTGAAGTAGCTGGTCGGAGAATATTCTGGGTAGCTGCCTGTGCAGGGATAATCGTTTTTGGATCACTCATGGGGGCAATGTACGTGGGACAGCAGTTTTTACAGAACGTTCTGAATTATTCAACACTTGATGCAGGATTAGCAATTTTACCTGCAGCTCTATGTATGATACTGGTGGCACCCCAATCTGCCAGACTCGTAGAATCTAAAGGGGCCAGATTTACTCTTCTGGTGGGTTATCTATTCTGTTTGTTGGGTTTTTTTGCAATGCTACTGCTATGGAAGGACAACATCCCCTATTGGAAGGTGGGATTGGCCTATGCATTGGTGGGTGTGGGTGTGGGATTGGCAGGAACCCCTGCTTCACATTCTCTGACGGGCTCTGTACCTGTTGAAAGAGTAGGCATGGCCTCAGGAACGGCAGATTTACAGAGGGATTTTGGTGGGGCCATCATGACATCCATATTTGGGGCCACACTCACAGCAGGTTATGCCCATGCCTTCGCTGCACAAATAAGTAATCTATCCACCACAGCCCAGCAGAAGATCTCCGGCACCATAGAGGTGGAGTTACAAAAATCCTATGCAAGCGCAGCCACAATGGCCCAACAGCACCCAGCATACTCGAAACAGATTATGGCTGCAGCCAAATCCTCATTTTTGGTGGGAGATCAGTGGACCTACCTCATTGGAATTATGGCCATTCTCCTTGGAGCTGCAATTATCTTCTTCATATTCCCTAAAAAAGACGAAGAAAGATATTTACTGAAAAAGTATCATGATGTTGATGAGCAAAGTTCCTCTCAAGGTGTTGATGGGAAACAGAAGTAACATCAGATGGATAAAACCTTTGTAAAGGTTTTTACTGTTATGAAAAAGATGATCCTGGAATGAGCGAATATCATTAATGTATTCATTCAATAAAAGTTATAAAACAGCTTAATTCTTAAAATAAATGAAATTTGCCGTTAAAATAGTTCTTAATATGAAATCTTGAATAATTGTTGAAATAATTCAGAAGAAGTAGTCGATATTTTTGCTATCACTATATAAAGCGACGTATCAGAAAACACGATTTTTGATAAAAAAGATTATTTTGATTAAAAAAGTTTCAATAATGCTTATCTTTTGAAAATTTCCTTAAAAAAAATCGTTGAAATCATGTCCTCTTTATTAAGTATTTAAAAATTTGAGATACAGAGATAGGTACGCCAGAAAAATTCCAACGTTGAAAAAGAGGCGTTGCCAGAATGCCCCCTGAAGAAGAGATAGTCCACAGTAACTATAATAATAGCTACAATAACTACTAGATAAAATTTTAATGGACATTTCTACCATTCAACCACCTTTTATCTAAAAACTCTTCTTTAATTTTAAATTTAGATTTTTGAACTGTTGGCAAAGGGGTGTATTCACGGCTGTATCAGCTCTATCTCCACACCATCTGGACCCTCTAAAAAGGCCACTTTAGGACCTCCCGGTGGACCAATGTGGCCTCGGGTTAATTCAACACCTTTGGCTTTTAATTTAGCGATTTCTTCAGCCATATCTTCCACTTCTACACCGACCATGTAAAGACCTTTTTTGCCTTTTTCACCTTCTACGAGTTCTATGGTGGCTTCTCCTTCACCTTTAAAGAAGGCTATGGTTAAACCTTTTACTGGGCTAAAACGCCTTACTTCTTCCATTCCCAAGACATCCGTGTAAAAACTGGCAGATTCGTCCAGATTTTCCGCAGCAACAACGCTGTTTTTAACCTTCATGGAATTCCTCCCACTCCTCACTGATATTATTATTTATTTTTAGACTCTAATTAATACACTGTTTTTAAATGATGAACTCCATATAATGAAACTGGTGATACAATGGAATTCCAAAAATTGGTGCAACAAAGGTTTGCTTCTCGAGAATATGAAGATAGAAAAATTGATGATGCTCTGATAGATGAAATACTGGAAATGGTAAGACTTTCACCTTCTGCACTGAATATGCAGCCATGGAAAATAAAAGTGGTGGCAGATGATGACTTGAAAGAACAGTTATACGATAAATCTTTTTATCAAAGCCAGATAACCAAGTGTTCCCATGTGCTGGTGTTCTGCGCCAACAGAGATCTCCAGGGACAGATAGAAAAGATAATTAATGGTATGAAGGCTGCTGGAGTTCCTGAAGAACAAATAAACAGGTATAAAACAGCCACCCAACTGGTGCTCAGTGGCTCTGAAGAATCAGTGCTCTGTGAAGCACAGAAAAACGTTTATATTGCAGTAACCCAGGCTATCTATGCTGCCAAATCCTTGGGAATAGATTCCTGTATTGTACAGGGATTTGAACCTGCAGCTTACTCTGAGATTTTGGAACTACCATCTAATCTGGTGCCAACACTCCTGGTTACATTGGGGTATGCTGCTGATAGTCCAAGGCCCAAAGTTAGATTCCCTAAAGAAGATATATTCTTCTAAATTTACTATTTTTAAAATTAAGTTAATTTTTATTTATTTTTTGAAGTAATTAAATTTAGATTTAAAAGAAGTAGTTGATATTTTTGCTATCATTATATAAAGCGACGTATCAGAAAACACGATTTTTGATAAAAAAGATTATTTTGATTAAACAAGTTTTAATAATGCTTATTTCTAAAAAATTTCCTTAAAAATTCCTTTAAACATTCAGAAACAGACGATGAAATGATCATGTGGATTGTTAATTGAATAAATAAATCAGAAAAGTAGGTGCTCGATATTTTTCCTATCACTATATAGAGCTACCTATCAGATTTCATGCTTTCGCGTAGGAGTCCAGCTTTTGACTTATGTGCTGATATATCTCCTTGGTTACTCCAACTTTCCTTATAAAATCGTTGGAATATTTTATGTCCCCTCTTCGGGGGTTGTCCTGCCTCATGACGTACATGCAGATGGCGGTTATGATCATCATTGGGTCCGCAGTCCTGCCCTTACCTGCCCGGTAGAGCTTCCTGAAGTCGACCTTGGATATGATCTCCTTGGCCCTGTCCTTTTGACCTCCACCCACTGGTAGAAGGACTTCGTCTCCTTCCTCCCTTTTGGTTAAAACCAGGGTTGGGCTGTGCCCTGTCATCATGAAGTTGCTGGCCACCACACTGAGTTGGGCCATTTTCTTCTGCTGACGGAAGTCTTCCTCTGCAGTTTTCTGATCGTAGGGTTTGTACTTCTCGTACTTCTTTATTTTGTTCTCCATTCTCCGGATCTTTGCATCGTCGTCAAGGAAAACGTGTTTTCGTTTTGGCAATTTATTGTCCCCTGATACACTATGTTTAATTATTTTTTAGAATTTGAGACCTTATAATGGTTTTTGAGAATTTGAATATTATGTAATAGTATTAGCTTTATTAATAAGAATGTACTAACAATACTCGGTGTTTGTATGATTAGAAAGAATATTGAAGAAATAACTGAAGAAGATTTACAATCCCTTGTTGAGGATGAAGTCTTAGAATCTAGAACGATAGAATACAAAAGTGCGTTGAATATTGGTCGTGATAAAGATAAAAGAGAATTTTTAGCTGATGTTTCTTCATTTACAAATGCTAGTGGGGGAGACCTCATATTTGGAATAAAAGAAAATGATGGGATCCCTACAGAAGTTGAAGGTATTCCTGTTGATAATTTAGACGAGCTAAAAGGCAAGATCGAAGATTTGATCCGGAATGGTATTGAACCCAAAATGCCTCCAGTACAATTTAAAGATGTTAAACTTTCCAATTCAAATATTGTATTGGTACTTAGAATTCCTAAAAGCTGGAGAAGCCCACATAGAGTTATACTGAAAAAGGATTACAGATTTTTCTCAAGAAATTCACATGGGAAACAATCTTTGGATGTTGAAGAGATTAGATTGGCTTTTAATTTCTCAGAAACATTTACAGAAAGAATTAAAAAATTTAGGGAAGATAGAATATCAAATTTAATGGCAGGAGAGTCCCCAGTACCTCTTGAAGAAGGAGCAAAATTTTTACTTCATTTAATACCTGTTAATTCCTTTAACGTAGGTCAAAATTATGAAATTGAATCAATTATTTCTGATATAAACAAATTGAAACCTATTTATGGTGCACCTGCATATCGAAGATATAACATAGATGGATTTTTAGTTTATGATTTAATTGGTGAAAAAGCGGATTCTTATGTTCAGATTTACAGAAATGGAATTATTGAAGCTAGTGTCACCTCTTTAATAAATAATCCGGAAAAATTATTTACCCGAAGCCTTCATGAAAAACAGTTAATTCGATCTCTTAATTCCTATTTAAATATTTATAATGAACTAAATGTGGAATTACCTGTTTTTATATTCTTGACAGCATTGGGGGTGAAAGGTTTTGCAATGTCTCCTCATCCAAGGTCATTTCCAATCAGATTAAATCCACCAAATGTTATTGACAGAGATGTTCTACTTTTACCAGAACTATTAATTGAAGATTATGAGGTTAAAACCTCAAAAATCTTAAAACCATGTTTCGATTCTGTATGGAATGCTTGTGGACAAGCTAAATCGCCCAATTATGACGAAAATGGAGATTGGAAACCAGAACAAGAGTAAGTTGTAATCCCATAATCTTTGTAATTCCTCTTATTAGTAATAGGGATCATTGCTACCCGCACAACCTTCTAAAATATTTTTTATGGATTTAAATCCTTCTTTTAATAGATTGGAATTCTGAGACTTTAATCGAGATTCAACAGATCCTTTATTATTCCACAAATTAAGTTGGAATATGAAATATTAAAACAGCTAATTTAACTTCTCGATTGGGATCACCATTGATATGGAAGCGATAGTTGAACCAAGACTCGTTTTCATCATTAAGATGTTTTAAATAGTTAGGATGTTTTGCTGTGAATTTTTTAGTCTTTTCAAGAATAGATGAAATTTTTTTATTCCTTACAAAGATTATTAAAGCGGATTTAGAATCTCTCCAGGTTAAATATCCAAGTAACTGATCAATTGACTCTATATGATTAAGTTCACCTCTCCAAATTTTACATTCTGCAACAAAAACATTTGAATTTCCATGGCGAATTAAAATATCAGTTTTACCTTTTTTATTAAATGTCTCTCCAGTTGCGGATAACTCATTAGAATTTTGTAAAGTTAATAATAAAACATCTCGCAGTCCTTCTTCATCTTTATCTATGTTAGTTGAAGGATATCTTTCCATACTCCGTCCAGTGTTAAATATTGTATTTAGAATAACATGATAAATATCTTCACCAAGTGGCTCTGGATCAGTTGCATGTTTTTTAAATTCAAGATTTGATAGATTTTTTAGCAAATATTGGATATCTCTTTCCATATCTTCATAAAGAGAAGATATATATTCTCTTCGAGAATCATAGCTATATAATTGAGTTTTACCCTTACGGTATTGATAAAAGTCGTTGAGGGATTCAAAAGTATTTTGATGAATTAAATTAATTTCATATCTTTCTAAAAAGCTCAAATTTGACTCTATATTTTGATATAATACTTTATAATCGCTTTCAAACTTCTCTAAGTATTCTTCGGGAGAAAACATATATTCTTTAGGCCTACTGGTCGAGGAGTCTTTCATAATACTTTGTATTCTTATAATATCTCTCTTTAATTGGATTAAGGTTTTATTTATGATTTGCTTCACTTTTTGACTCATTAAATCACTTCATATAAATTAAATTCTCACTTCAACACCCTTCTCCTTCAAGTAATCCTTCACCACATACACAGGATACTCGTTGAAGTGGAAGATACTTGCAGCAAGTGCTGCATCTGCTTTACCCTTGGTGAATGCTTCGTAGATATGTTCTGGGTTACCTACACCACCCGAGGCAATCACAGGTATGTCCAGGTTTTCGCTCATTGCACGTGTCAGCTCCAGGTCGTAGCCGTCCTTGGTACCGTCCCTGTCCATGGATGTTAGGAGTATCTCTCCAGCTCCCCTTCCCTGGCATTCAGATGCCCATTTAAGGGCATCTATTCCTGTGAATTCTCTGCCACCGTAGATGCTGCAGTCGAACCAGCAGTAACCCTTTTCAGTTGCGATGACGGTCTTGTCAGGTGCATCCTTTGGATCTGAAACGTAGCGTCTCTTGGCGTCTATGCCTATGACACATGCCTGGCTTCCAACCACCTTTGAGGCCTCATTTATGAGGTCCGGGTTGTGGATTGCAGCGGTGTTGGTTGAGCATTTATCTGCACCTGCCCTGAGCATGTTCACGTAGTCTGCTGGTTTTCTTATTCCCCCACCAACACAGATTGGCACGAAAACGTTCTCTGTTGTGGCCTTTATAACATCTGCCATGGTTTCCCTGCGTTCGTGTGATGCTGTTATGTCCAGGAACACTATTTCATCTGCACCATCCTCGTAGTATCGGGTTGCAAGTTCCACAGGTTCCCCGGCATATCTTATCTGTTTGAATTCCACTCCCTTGACCACACGGCCGTGGGGGACCTGGAGGTCGCAGTCTAAACATGGTATGATTCTTTTGGCAAGCATTTTAATCTCCTGATTTGAATGATGATCCTATTGGATCTACATGATGGTTAATTCTCATGAATAAATTCTTTCCAAACCCTTTAATATCTATCTTATTCTCTCTCAACACAAATAGTAATACTTATACCTATTCAAGCTAAACATCACAAGTAAAACTGAACGGAGGATAAATAATGGATTTAAAGGATATAATATCGAATTCTCTTGATTTTCCTATTTACAATAAGGAACATGTGAAAAAGTGGCTTATTTTTGGATTGATCACTCTGGCAGGTTACCTTCTAATACCCTTAATATTCGCTGCCGGCTACCAACTTAGGACAATCAGAAAAACTATTGAAGGAGACTCAGAGCTTCCAGAATTCAATGAATGGGTTAAGATGTTCACTGATGGATTTAAAGTAATTGTGGCCCAGTTGATATACTATTTGGCACCGTTAATCTTCATATTTGCAGGAGTGGTATCCTTTTATATGGGGAACGGCTGGGGGATGCTGCTTATTTTAGTTGGAATAATTCTTCTCATACCTGCACTGATGCTTTTCGCCATTGCAATATCTAACTTTGCTTATCATGGAAATTTTGGTGCTGCTTTCGACTTGAAAGAAATATTTCAAAGGATAAAAACAATTGGTAAGGGTAGATTTATCCTTTGGTGGATTGCAACTATTTTAATTGCAATTATAATAGCTGCTCTTGGAGAGTTCATCAATATAGGTAGTAGGGCAATTGGCTTTTTCCTTGTACCTTTGATATTTGATTCATTTGTAGCTTTATTTGAAGCTAGATCTCAAGGACTGATATATAGGGATTCTTTAGATGGTACTGAGGAAGTTCTTGTTAATGAAACAGAATAAAACTGACTTAGTTTAAGGTGTGTTTAATCTTTAAATTCAGATCATCTGCAACCTCACCTTTTTTTTACACGAAATTTATAATGCACATGGAATCCTACAATCTCTAAGAATTAAAAAAAATATGATGTGATAAAAGATGGAAAAAACAGCAGAAATAATCCCCTTCTCAGAGGTAACCAAGTTCCACGGCCATGTGTGCCCAGGTTCAGCCATAGGCTATCGTGTGGCTGAAATAGCAATCAAGAATCTGATATCTCCACGTGCAGTTGATGAAGAACTTCTTGCAGTGGTTGAAAATGACAGTTGCAGTGTCGATGCAATTCAGGTTGTTACCGGCTGTACAATGGGTAAAGGAAATCTTATATTCAAGGATTACGGTAAACAGGCATACACCTTCATGAACAGAAAAACAGGTGAAACAGTGAGGATAGCCCTCAAGGAGAGCATTGAAACTTGGAATCCAGAATTTGCAGCTGCAAGGCAGAAGGCATTCTCTGAAGGTGCAACCCCTCAGGATAAAAAAGAATTTGAAAGGATAAAGAATGAAATCACGGATAAAATACTAACGGCACCAGCAGAGGAACTTTTCCAGGTTGAAAAGGTTGAAATGGAGTTTCCAGAGGAAGCAAGGATATTCAATTCTGTTGAATGTGCGAAGTGTGGGGAAATGGTTGCAGAGCACCGTGCACGTATTGAAAATGGTGTGATCGTTTGCATACCTTGCTTCAGTGAGTATTCAAGGAACTAAAAATTCCTCTTTTTTAATCTCCCACAAACTTTATGAGTGAACAACGTTATATTGAATGAACACCTAACTGATTATGAATAAGATTTATTTTTCATGGGCCTGTAGTCTAGCCAGGAATATGACGTGGGACTTCGGATCCCAAGGTCGGGGGTTCAAATCCCCCCAGGTCCGCTAAAATACGAATTAAGATTTTTTATAAACGTTTTATAATATTTTGATTCATTTTAATACGTTAAAATAATTATTAATTAGAATATATTGTTTTTTAATCAAAAAGTTCATTTATCTTTTCTAAAACTTCCAAATACTCCTTCAAATTCCTCAAATTTCATGAATTAGAATGTCTTAAATAAGATTTTGGTAATATTTACCAGTGTTGAAATATGGAATTATCCACTAGGATGGAGGAAGTTCATGACTAAAGGACAATTTTCACCTATTTTTGTATCCCATGGGGCTCCAACAATGCCCTTAGAAGATATTCCTGCCAAAAATTTTTTAATGAAACTTGGAACCCTCTACAAAAATGTGGAGGCGGTTCTATGCATCTCTGCACACTGGGCAACATCCCACCCAGTAGTGAATGCAGTTGAAAAACCTGAAACAATACATGACTTCTACGGATTTCCCAGTGAACTCTACGATATAAATTATCCTGCAGCGGGTTCACCTGAACTGGCTGAAAGAACCGCAGAACTTATAAAAGCTTCGGGAATACCATGTGCAATTGATGAAAACCGTGGCCTCGACCATGGCGCATGGGTGCCCATGAGGTTGATGTTTCCAGATGCAGACGTGCCTGTTGTCCAGTTATCTATACAGGAGCATCTTGATCCATCAAGACATCATGATCTTGGACTTGCAATAGAGGAACTGTCCAGTGAAAATGTTCTGATAATTGGAAGTGGAGGTGCCGTCCATCCGTTAGGTTACGCACCCCTGGGCCCCGGTGCAATAACAGACACTTGGGCAGTTGAATTCGATGATTGGCTCACCAGATCCGTGCAGCATGGGGATGAAGACGCGCTTAAAAACTACCGTAAAATCGCACCCTATCCTGAACGTGCACATCCATACCCCGACCATTTCATGCCCCTTCTAACAGCCCTGGGCGCTGCAGGTAAGGGTGCAACTGGTGAAATGATCCACCACAGCTGGTACTGGGGAGACCTTGGAATGGCAGCTTATAGATTCGGAAAACCATGAATTTTAATTAAATTTTTTTAATCAATTGAATGTTTAAAAATACCCAATACAAAAAAATATCTTTAAAATGTTTTCATGAAGGAGTTTAAGATGGAAAAGAAGATACTTGGAAAACATGAATCCTTCTGGATAGACACGACTCCAGAAACAGATTTTCCCGAGCTTGAAGAGGGATTGTATGTTGATGTTGTTATTATCGGTGGTGGAATAGCAGGTGTAACTACTGCAGCACTTTTAAAGGATGCTGGGAAGAAAGTGGTTGTTTTGGAAGCAGACAGAATAGTTAAAGATGTCACTGCTGCAACAACAGCTAAGATAAGTGTTTCACAGGGGTTAGTTTATCAGGAGTACACATCTAAATTCGGTGAATCTCAGGCCCAAAACTATGCTCAAGCCAATAAAAATGCAGTAAAAATCATAAAACGTCTTGTGGACGATTACAGTATAGACTGTGACTTTGAAGTAACTCCCTGTTATGTTTACACCACATCAGAAGATCTAGTTGAAAAACTCAAGTTAGAGGCAGAAGCTGCACAAAAGATTGGAATAGCTGCGGTTTACACGGATGACATTCCCCTCCCATTTGAAACAGTTGGTGGGGTGTTGTACAGGGATCAGGCCCAGTTCAATCCCAGAAAATACATCATAGGGCTTGCAGAGCATGTTGAGGGAGATGGAAGCCACATATTCGAGAAAACAAGGGTACTGGACGTGAAGAACAACGCTCCAAATGAAGTCATAACTGAAAAGGGCATTCTAAAGGCAGACCAAGTTGTTGTGGCCAGCCACTTTCCAGTTTACGACCCAGACAACATTTACAGCCAGCTTGAAACAGCCAGATCCTATGTCATGGCATTTTATCCCAAGCAAAACTTTCCAGAGGGAATGTTCATAGATATGAACCCTATCCACACCTACAGAACAGTTTCAACTGACAAAGGAAGGTTAGTTATAGTTGGTGGGGAACATCATCCTGTAGGAAGGGTTGAAGACACCTTCAAATACTACAAAGATCTGGAAGAGTATATAAGAACTCATGTTGAAGTTAGATCCATTGAATACTCATGGTCCAGTCAGGACATCTACGTTTCAGACGGAGTTCCAGTTGTTGGACAGACATCGGAGGATGGAATCTACATTGCAACGGGATTCAGGGCGTGGGGAATAACCAATGGGACCAATGCAGCGATCCTAATAAGAGACCTTATACTGGGAATAGAAAATCCAATGAAGGAATTCTTCAACCCACTACGGTTCAAAAATCAAGAAACATCCAAGAAAATTATGAGATATGAGAAACATATCTCTAGAGAGGTTAGATGGCCTGTATGCCTCGAGGTCTCAGACTTCCCAGTTGAAAGTGGAAGGATAGTTGAAACTGGAACAGGAAACTTCGCAGTTTACAGAGATGTAAATGGAGAACTTTTCGTTCTTCAAGCTGGATGCACCCACAAGGGATGCACACTCTCATGGAATAACGCTGAAAAAAGCTGGGACTGTCCATGTAATGGCTCAAGATTTAATTTCAGGGGAGAAGTTATCCACGGGCCGGCTGTAAAGGGCCTTGAAAGGATAAAAACAGAAAAGAGTGGGGGATGTTAAAGGTGGATGAAAAAAATTACAAGATCAAGATCATGAAAAACGGCCCATACATAGTTTCAGGTGGAGTACCACTCTACAAGATGGCTATAGGCACTGATGATGATGGAAACTCCTACCAGTGGTGTTCAAAGGAAGAAGTACCTTGTGGAGGTACCTACGCCCTCTGCAGATGTGGTCAGTCAAATGACAAACCCTTCTGTGACGGCAGTCATGTTAAATCAGGATTTGACGGCACTGAAACAGCCAGCAGAAATCCCTACATGGATGAGGCTATGGAAACAGATGGTCCAACCATTAAGTTACTGGACGTGTGGCCACTTTGTGACCATTCACGCTTCTGTATGAGGGCTGGAGGAATAAGAAAGCTCGTTTCAGAATCTGATAACCCTGAGGCCAGAAAAATTGCTGTAGAAGAGGCTGAAAGCTGCCCATCAGGTAGATTGGTTCTGGTTGATAAGGAAACAGGTGAAAAAGTTGAACCAGAATTTGAACCTTCTATAGTAATGGTCCATGACCCTAATAAGGACTGTGAAGGTCCAATCTGGGTTAGAGGAGGAATTCCAATAGAATCGGAGGACGGCCACACGTATGAAATCAGGAACAGGGTAACCCTCTGCCAATGTGGTAAATCCGAGAACAAACCTTTCTGTGACGGCAGCCATTGGATGTCACCTGAAAAGAAGAAAGAATGGCGGGCCAAATGGGAATAATTCTTATAAAAACTTATCTGAGGTAGTAAACATGTTTGAAACCAAAATTGAGCCAAAAAATTTACTTATAAGAACTGTGGATCCAGAGTACGCATTTAAACTCATCAAAGAAGAAGGTTCAGAATTTACAATAATCGACCTCAGGAGTTCTGAGGAATTTAAGAAGGGACACATCGAGGGAGCAGAGAATATGGATGTTTATGCACCAGACTTTGAAGAGAAGCTGGACGAAATTGACAGGGAGAAGAAGTACATAATCTACTGCGGAACTGGGGTCAGAGGCACCAGAACCATGAATAAAATGGAAGATATGGAATTTAACGAGGTTTACAACATCCTTGGAGGATTTAAAGGTTGGGAAGTACACGAACTGCCGGTTGTTGAATAAAGATATATATTTTTTATTTTTAATCAAATTTTATCTTCAATTTCACTACTTACTTTTAATTAAAATAGTTCTATTCTTTAATTTTAATTATAAAAAAAGAATTTAAGGTTTAAAAAGATTTTAAGTTATTTCAATCCCTTTCAATTGCTTCATTGAAGAATTCAGGCACGAGGGATTTGTAAAGCTTATTTCTGAAGAGCATTTTTATGTTGCCGTCAAGCACGTAGGTTTCACAGTAATCATCCTCGGCACGCATTCCCCTACCGTAGGCCTGTATAAGGGTCATAACGGTTTTGTAGGCGTACCACTTAGGGTCCATGTCCTTTCGTTTTTTTATCTGCCTGTCGCCAAGGTATGGGAAGGGCACCTTATAGATCACCTGGAACTGGCACTTCTCGTAGGGCAGGTCCACTCCTTCACTCATGGATGGGCTCACGAGCACAAGCGGATCCCTGCTTTTCTCAAATTCATGGAGTTTTTGCTCCCTGTTCTTACTGTCATGGCTCATGAGACGTTTGTCCTGAAGGTGGTTGATGATGTATTCCTGGCACTTGTAGTTGTGGGTGTGTATAAGTCCTTTCTCTCTGTGATGGTGTTCAAGTATCTTTTCAAGTATTGGAATGGTTTTAGGGGCTGTTCTTCTTATTGCCCGCTGTGAGAGTGGTCCAACACTCTTGATGTGAACTGGCCTTGAGCTCACAGGGAAGGTGCTCTTTATCCGGAGGAAGTAAACCTCTTTAGGGTCTATTCCAAGCCATTTGCAGAAGAGTTCATGGTCCAGGATGGTTGCACTCATGAATATGCAGGTATCAGCGTACTGGAACAGTCTTTCGTTGGCATAGACATCCACCTTCAGTGGTTTGAAGGAAACAGAACCAGGGCTTGTGTCAACCACCCAGTTTTCTGGATGGGCTTCAAGGTTGCTCATGAGCTCGCTGAGTCTGCCCTTTGTCCTGTTGATCCTGTCGGCCTTGTTCTTTGGCAGTTCCTTAAGTCCCATGTCCTTGTAAGAACCATATATAGACTGAATGAAAGCTGTCCAGTCCTTCGGATCGTCGTATCCCATCATGTTCTGAGGTATGCTCTTTTTAATATCATTACGCAGGCTTCTGTTGTAGATGTTCAGTTCCATTCTGCGCATGAGCTTGTCCTCGATGTTGTGGGCCTCATCGAGTATCATGAGGTTCCTCTTCCCGAAGTGCTTAACGTAGGCAAGCTCAAGGAGGGCGTAATCATAGTTCATAAGGGTTATTGAACTTTCAACTGCCCTGGCCTTCTGCCTCCAGTAGTTGCACTGATCAGCTGATCTGAAGTGAATCGGAGTTCCGTAGGCATCTTCAAATGCAAATGGTCCCTCTTCGTACTGTGACTTGGTTATTCCAAATTTACAGGCAAAATTCTGGGAGTTTGGCACTGTTTGACAGGTTCCAATGTCGCAGGTGTCCACAAGACCGGTGTCCTTGCAGCTGAAGTTTCCCCTGCCCTTCACCATGGGGTATCCGAACTCCTCAGCGTACTGTCGCTGGAGCTGCTTGGTCATGGTTAATATGTATGCAGGTTCGTATATCCTGGCGAGTGTTGTGGCGATTGCAGACTTACCTGTTCCTGTACCTGCCTCAAGGATTATGTAACGGTAGCCCTCATCTATGGCATCACTTATCCTGGATATTATGTCGAACTGATTATGCCGGGGTTCTGAGAAAGGGAAATTCTCAATTATTTCATCATCAACATCAGGGTAGAGCCTTCTCAGCTCTGAAACATTGTTATTTTTAGGGGATGATTTTTTTGCACCTTCCGACCCATTTTTAGGGCAGATGCATCTTGCCTTTATCATCCCGCACTTCTCACAAAAAAAGCCATTTTCCATACACTTATATTTTTGTTGATGGTATAAATAGTTGAAAGCTTAAAGAAGGTTTTATAAAAGTTTGTATGGATAGATCGAAGTATTTATCATAATTCTATCTCATTTTAAAAGTTTTATGAACTTCCAGAACAACACAAGGTTTGCGTGCAGAATATGAAGAGTGGAAAATTAATAGGAATAGGTGTGGGTCCTGGAGACACGGAACTCCTGACCATAAAGGCGGATAAAACATTGAAAAGTGTCCCTGTGGTCTGCGCACCAAGATCATCAAGTTCAAAGCCAAGTCTGGCACTTTCAATAGTTCAACCAGTTCTCGATGAACGTGAAGAAGGATACGAGGTAATGGAACCCCTTTTCCCAATGATAGAGGATAAAAATGAGCTTGAAGGCTACTGGGACCATGCTGCAGATGAAATGGCCCAGAGGCTCAACGAGGGTATGGATCTGGCATTCATAACCCTGGGGGATCCAACGGTCTACAGCACATTTTCGTACGTTTCAAGCAGGTTGAAGGCCATGGGATTTGAAGTGGAGATAGTGCCCGGAGTAACATCCTTCACAGGCTGTGCAGCAGCTTCAGGGATTCAACTTGCAGATAAGGATGAAATCATAGTCATAGTACCTAAAGTGGATGAACGGCTGGCCCAGATACTTCCACACGGGGACACCTTCGTTATAATGAAGACTTCAAGGCATTCTGATGAACTGGAACGGATCATATCTGAAGATAACCGTGATAAGAAAGTAATGTCCGTTCAGAACTGCAGTATGGAAGATGAGAAGGTTTTTGAAGGGTTTGCAAGTGATAAGAAGTACCTTTCTACCACAATAGTTAAGTTCAGCGACAAAAATTAAGGCCTGGAAATTTTTTAAAATTTTTAATATTTATTAAATCTACTTTTTTTTAAATATAACTCATCATATAACATTTAAATGTAATTTAACTCTTTTTTAACAGGATTTCACTCACTCCCTAATATTACAAAAAATTTATATAGTATTATTAATACTTAGTATTATTAAATTATATAAAAAATATTATCTAGTGGTGTGGGATGTTGAAATACAATTCGATGCATAGAAAACTGATATTAACACTTTTAACATTTATCTTTGGATTAACGATCTGTGGAACTGTTTCATCTGCAGATTTTGAACAAAATTACACTCTTGATTCGGATTTCGATGAAGGTTCACTCGTGGGACTTGAACACAACAGCACCCACAACCAGCTGCAGCTTTCAAACGGCTCACACTCTGCACTTCCATACATTTGGATCCCTAACAGCAACGAAGGAACTGTTTCCAAGGTAAACACCATCACAGGCATGGAAATAGCCCGTTACAGAACAGGACCTCAAAGCTCCACAAATCCCTCCAGAACAACAGTGGATCTCGAGGGTAACTGCTGGTTAGGAAACCGTCAAACAGGTACTGCAGTAAAAATTGGCCTTTTAGAGAACAACTGTTACGTTGACAGGAACCAAAACGGTGTTCCAGACACTTGCAGGGATTTGGATGGAAACGGAGTGATAAGCGCAGATGAAATCCTGCCATGGGGTTCTGACGAATGTGTACTCTACGAAGTTATCCTTATACTTGGACATGAGGGCACCCACACCCCTGGAAACTACACTGGGCCTTACGTTAACGATAACAACAATCCGGGTCCAAGGGGAATAGCAGTTGACTCCAAAAACAATGTATGGCTGGGTACATATGGATCAAAGAAGTATTACCATGTGGATGGAAAAACGGGCCAAATAATGGGCACAGTTGATCTTTCATCCCGGGGACATACCCCCTACGGTGCAGTGATAGACCAGAACGGCATACTGTGGTCATCAGGTGCGGGCGGTCAGAACGTACTTCGCCTGGACACCAGTAACAATTCTATAACCACCATAAATCTCCATCACTTTGTCTATGGACTTGCACTTGACAGAGACAACCATCTATTCATCGCAGGCTGGGATTCATCATGTTTTTCAAGGATAAACATCCTAACAGGAAGGATCGATTGGACGAAACCATGTCCCTACCAATCCCGGGGAGTGGCGGTAACCGATGATGGAGACGTGTGGATAGCAAATTCTGCAGGAGGAACAGTTACCAGATACTCAAACAACGGAGACTTCAAAGCCACAATAACTGTTGGATCCACACCAACAGGGGTTTCAGTGGATAATCAGGGTAAAGTATGGGTGGTGGATTATGGGGATGAATACATACATCGCATAAACCCTGGCAACAACCAGAAAGACAACGTTGGAAACATAATCAACGGGGCGGAATTATCAAAGAGAATAATGGGAGGCACCCACTACGGCTACAGCGATATGACAGGAACCGTATCAAACACCATAACCACCAATAAAGGAACATGGACTGTTGTTCATGATTCCATCCTTCCAAACAGCCAGTGGGGGTTGGTTTCATGGACGTGCTTTGAACCTGCAGGAACCAGAGTAACGGTGAGAACGCGCAGTTCCAACGATAGAACAAACTGGTCAAACTGGGAAACAGTTCAAAACGGATTTTACCTTAATTTAACCCCAAAAGGCAGATATTTGGAGATAGAAACAGAATTAATAAGGCTCACAGGTTACGAATCTCCGATCCTTTACAATCTCATGGTTCGCACCATAAGAACAGATGTTAAGATAGAAACAACTTTAAACAATTCAAATCCAAGCGTTGGAGACAACGTTAGAATTATTACAAAATTAATCAACAATGGCCCGGATGCAGCCAATAACCTCCTTGTCCACCTTAATTTACCTCCTGGCTTCATCTGGGCCGTAAACAGTCAAGGTTACTCAAATGGATCTGATTGGATCTTGGGAACTTTAAATCCTGATGAAAGTGCATACCTAGAAATTAACGGTACAATAACTCCAGAAATGGTCGGTAAAAACTTAATCTATGGGTTTAATGAAACCCACGATGAATACGATCCTTCTCCGGGTACTGGATCCTCTGTGAATATCTATATTCCCTTATCTCTTTTGGAAGTGAATAATGCCATGAAAAATGGTGATCCCACTTTAACTGTCCACAACAACGGTCTCGACACGGCATTCAATGTGGCAGTGCCAGTTAAGATGCCCAAGGGATCCAAGACCAATCCAAACCAGGGTTACTATGAAACCGGGTTATGGTGCATTGATTCCCTTGCACCTGGCTCTACAGCCCTATTCAGTCTGAGTTTTCCTGCAACAGCTCCTTCAACTCAGATCAATCACAATTTTAATGGTATAAAAAGTAGTAACGGAGTTTCTAACCGGAATTATTATTCCCAAAAGGGGAACATTCCACCACCAAATGAAAAGACAGTTCCAATGGAAAATACAGGTATTTGCCTCAATTTTTCAGCTATTGCTATTTTATTAGTGTTTTTAGGTTCATACCTCAATCTAAAAAGTAGTAATGTTAAACCCAACAAATTAGTTGTTTTTTTAATACTTTTAGGAATGGTTCTTCTTTTCATGGGCTCTGTAAGTGCCACAAGCGAGAACAGAACTTACAACACAACTTCTGATTTCAAAGAGGGAGCATGTAACAATATAAACTGTTCTGATAATAATTTAAGGCTTAATAATCATGTTAACCCCTCAAAAAAATATATTTGGGTGCCTAACACCAACCAGGGGACTGTATCCAAGATCGATGTGTTCACAGGTCAGGAAGTTGCACGCTACAGAACAAGTCCACAGGAAAATGCATTTCCATTCCGTACAGCAGTGGATGATCAGGGAAACTGCTGGGTTTCCAACAGACTAACGGGCACTCTGGTTAAGATAGGATCCTACGAGAATGGAAATTATCGGGACCTTAACCACAACGGAGCAATCGAGACGTGTCATGACAATGATGGAAACGGAATAATCACGTCTGATGAACTTCTGCCATGGGGTTCGGATGAATGTGTACTTTATGAAGTCGTTTTAACCTCTGAAACCCAGGGCACATACATCCCTGGAGGTTACCATGGAAGTTATGCCAATTATGCCAACGGAATCAAGGCACTGACCATTGATTCACAAAACAATTTATGGGTGGGTAGCAGTGAAACTAACAAATATTACTGTATTGATAACGAAAATGGCCAAATATTAAAGGTAATTGATGTTTCAAAGGTTAATCACAGCCCTTCCTATGTGCTGATGGATAAAATTGGTATTTTATGGTCTGGAGGTAACAATCTGCTCCGACTGGATCCTTCCACAGAAACCATGAAGGTGTTCGATGTGGGTTACCCAATTTACAGCATGGCTTTGGACGATGAAAACCACTTATTTTTGTATGAAATATACAATCACTGGCTTTGGCCTGGAACAAAACTGGTACGATTCGATACAACTACAAACACAGTCAACTGGACCAAATCACTTTCATACATGTACGAGGGTTCTGTTCTAGTTTCCAGGGACGGCAGTGTGTGGGTTGCAGATTACTACAACCACTGGTTCTACGGTAAAAGAGAAGGAGTAACACGTTACAGCTCTGATGGAGAAGTAATTGCCAGAATAATTACTCCTTCTCTTCCTTTAGGGTTGAGTGAGGATGTCAATGGCAAAATATGGGTTTTGGAAAGTAGCGGTGAGTACATTCACCGCATAGATCCTGAGATCAACGGTGTTGACCTATCTAAACGGGTAATTGGAGGGGTTCACGATGCGCTGGGCAGCATGACGGTTCCATCTAATGGTAGCTACGATCAGGGCACTTGGACTGTTGTTCATGATTCAGGGGTTGAAAACTCCTCATGGGGACTTATAAACTGGACGAGCTGTGAAACTTTGGGTACACGGGTAACGGTTAAGGTCAGAAGCTCCAACGACCAGAACAACTGGTCGCAGTGGGATAACGTTCAAAATGGAGTTAAAACTCAGTTAACCCATAACGGCAGATATTTAGAAGTTTTCATGTGTCTTGAAAGGTTCAATGGTTTGGATTCTCCAGTTGTTTACAGTTTAGCTGTGAGAACCTTGAAGGAACTAGGCACAGACATGATGGTCAACATGACCGCGAATAAAACGGTTCTTGATCTGGGTGAAACAGTTCTCTTAACCATTCAAACATGGAACAAAGGCCCCAAAAGTGTAGATGTTTTTGTGAAGTACATTACTCCATCAAATCTGAAGCTTTTAATCAGCAACGGACCTGGAACTTATGATACGCTCTCTGGAATTTGGAATGTGGGAACATTGCCTCCTGACGGTACAGCTGCACTGGAACTTGTACTGCAGGCAGTTAATTGGGGGTCAAGTAGTAATGTTGCAGTTGTTTCATCGAATCTCCAGGATCTGAATCCTCTCGATAATATGGTACAAATTGACTGTTCTGTCACTCAAAAAGTTGTGAACGGTCCTTTGAACGTTTTAACCGTTGATCCTCCATTCAATCCAGAAGCTCCTGAAGTTTCTGGGGACGAGAGTTCTGGTGGAACTGGTGGTGGATCTTCAGGAGGTTCTAATGGGGTTTCAAATCCTCCAGTTCTGGGTGGTGGTCAGCTTGCTCGGGATATTCAGGGTGTTCGTGAGTCTGTTGGCACGGGAAAACTTGTTATTCCTGAGTGGAATCCTGAGCCTCTTAAAACTTCAGAACTAATTGAAGATGGATTGAAAGAGTGGAAATCTCTTTTGAGAGATTTTGCTTTGAATGTTCTTTTTGATGTTGCTCTCTTGGCATTACCTAGTGAGTATCTTCAACAAGTTGGAAATGCATTCTTAAACTCTTTTAAGGTTCTTGGAGATGTAGTAAGATATTTTGGATATGGAAAACGTGTAGATCAAGCGTATGTGCTGCTGAAACAATTTCAAAAAATAATTGAAAAACCTGGAATTGTAAATGTCATTAATAAATGGTCAAAGGCTATGGATATTTTATCTCCTAATGTGGAGAATTTAATTGTTGAAAAAGTTTTAGGTAAAATGTTTCCTAAATCTGGAACTGAAATTAAGCTTCTTATGACTGCAATTTCCACGTATGATTTTAGTAAAGACCCATTTTTGACAGTGAACCTCATTATAGATACTATTACTTTCATTTTCACAAAGGATCTTCCAGACATTGAAGTTATTAAAAATGTTCTTATAAGTAATTGGTTCTAATACTGATCATTGGTTGGGGAGTGTATCCATACACTAATGAATTGTGGGGGTACGGATTTTGGGATTTTCTGAAAAAATTGAAAAAGCGGCAGTTAAAAAAGAAAGGAAAAGGGGACTTGAAGATATAAATGAGCTTTTTGGCTTTTTAAAATGTATCGAAGTAAAAGATTTGAATTATGTGCTGTCTGAAATTAGGAATTTGACTAAATCAGAACTATATGAAAAAGTGATAAAGGCGGTTACTACAAAAAATAAATTTGATGTTGATGTAGATTATATGGATAAAACACTCCAAAATGGGGTGTTAAAGATCGCTTTTGATAATTTAAGAAAAAGTAATCTTTTGACGGTTGTTTTTACAGGTTCTCTTATCACAATTAATGATTTTCTCACTCTTTATACTTTTATTGAGTCTATTTACTATATGAACCTTGATAGAGGAACGAATTTTGATGATACATTAAATGTTTATCTAAGTGGCTGTGATGAGCGTATTATTTTTGCTTTGGATTGTTTTGATGAGGTTGAATTGGAAAATATTCCCAAACCTACATCAGAATATTTTCAAATGCTTAAAACAGTAACTTGGAAAGATAAAAAGGCTAAAAATGTTTATAATAAACTAAATGAACTCATGATGGAGGTATCCAAATTTGTTTTGGACTATCCTGATTTAAATCAACGTATGGGTTGGCTTTCTACTTATTGGTCAACTCAAAATCTTTTTATTCAATTACTTGCAGCTTGCAGTGCCGCGAATGATAATCGTTTGGAGATCAAGGCTGAAGATGTTATTAAGGCGTATAAAACTTTTTTTAAATTGATTAAAACGGATGTAACTAAGTATAAAGCTATTCCAGAACTGGTACAGGATATCGAGGGATATAATGGCTCTGTTATGACTAGGGGTTACTTAGTCTGCAAAAACTGTGGAGGTTACTACAAGCTCCAAGCAGGGGAATCACCTGAAGATTTTGAAAGGTGCCGGTGCGGTGGCGAATTAGAATATTCTGAAGGCATAGACTTTGAAGATCATTAAATGGAATCAACTCTAAAAAATCATCCCTCAGCCTTATCTATAACAAAGCAGCAGTACTTATCCCCCTTTGCATAACATTTAACCTCTTCAACATGAACATCTTCACCGAAATGTGCTGAAAATACGGCTTCGAGGACTCCTGAGTCGAATGCACAGGCGGATCTTCCAATCTGAGGTAGATCTTCACATTCGAAGCAGTCGTAGGCTCTTATTGTAAGGGGGTCCAGCTTTTTAACTTCTATACGGCCCAGATTATTCTCCTGCCAGAATGCAGCTATTTTCTCTGTGAGGTTCTCAAGATCTTCAGACTCCAGCTTTTTGTAGAAGGTTTCACCAACCTTCAAACCTGCATTGTGGAGTATGGGGTCGATGTTGACTCCCTCTTCCATGAGTGCAACCCTTATGGTTCTGAAGACGAAC
Source organism: Methanobacterium congolense (assembly GCF_900095295.1). Taxonomy (NCBI): domain Archaea; kingdom Methanobacteriati; phylum Methanobacteriota; class Methanobacteria; order Methanobacteriales; family Methanobacteriaceae; genus Methanobacterium; species Methanobacterium congolense. Next base: position 2,340,834 of record NZ_LT607756.1, on the reverse strand, counting down.
CTGAAGAATTCAAATGGATCCCCGGATTCTGTCACCCTTTCAAGGTAAGTTTCCACTTCCTTTTCAAATTCCTTTCCAGTTTCAAGGTCTCCTATGTACCGGGATTTGATGAAGAATATCTTCCTGCGCCTGTCAGAGGGGTCGGGTCTGTAGTCAACTATGCCCTCATCAAGGAGATCCATGAGGTGTGCGGATATGGTTGATTTGGATTTACCTGTCATTTCAACGATCTTCGATGCACTCAAACCTCCATTGCTCAGTATTGAGAGAATTTTGGCTTTGATTGGACTTTTGATAACGTTGACTCCTCTTTCTGTTGCAAATATCTTTATCGATCCATTTTTCTTTTTGTTCTTGCTTCTCTGGGTCATTTACAAATCCTCATTAGTTATGCTGTGGCTTCCACTATATAAATGGTTCGTATCAATCCGAACGGTAAAGTTTATATAGGATGGTTCGTATAGAAGCATACAGTTTGAGAAGACACGAACCAATATTGGTTCACGATCATGGTTGAAAATCCATGGTTTGAAATTGAAAAACGGAGGATGAGCAATATGAAAGCAGATGCAGTGAAAATGAAGGATGGAGTGTACTGGGTAGGAGTTCTTGACTGGGATCTCAGAACCTACCACGGATACACCTTGGATGGAACAACCTACAACGCCTACCTGGTCTTTGGTGATGACAAGGTGGCACTTATAGACAACTGCTACCATGGAAAATCCGATCAGATGTGGGGCAGGATAAAGGACGCATTCGAAAAAGAGGGAAAACCATTAAAACTGGATGTAATAATTCAGAACCACGTTGAAAAGGATCACAGCGCAGCACTCCCGGAGATTCACAGAAAATTCCCGGATGCACCAATTTACTGCACAGAAGTCGCAGTTAAGGGTCTCAAAAGACACTTCCCATCCCTTGAGGGTGCAGAATTCGTAACAGTCAAGACAGGAGAAACCCTGGATCTCGGAGGTAAAACCCTTGCATTCCTGGAGGCATTCCTACTGCACTGGCCAGACAGCATGTTCACCCTACTGGCTGAAGAGGGAATACTTTTCCCAAACGATGCATTTGGACAGCACCTGTGCTTCAACCAGCTCTACGACACGGAAATACCAGAGTACGTTTTAATGGATGCCACAAAGAAGTTCTACGCCAACCTCATAACTCCTGTATCCAAGTTGGTCCTTAAAAAATTCAAGGAAGTTGAAGAGCTCGGTCTCCTTGAGCAGATAAAAATGATAGCACCATCCCACGGTCAGATATGGACGGATCCAATGAAGGTCATAGGAGCCTACAGTGCCTGGGCAACAGGGGAGTGCAAGGACAAGATAACCATAGTATACGACACAATGCACGGATCCACACAGAAAATGGCCCACGCCCTTGCAGAGGGAGTCACAAGCCAGGGCTTTGACGTGAAGATGTACTACCTCCACGAGGATGAGCGCAGTGAGATCGTCAAGGACATCCTTGACAGCAAGGCCGTTGCCTTTGGAATTCCAACTATCTACGACGCACCATTCCCAAGCATGGGGGACATAGTTTACTACCTCCAGGGACTCAGGTTCGATAGAACCGGCAGCAAAAAACCTGCAGTAACCTTCGGATCCATGGGAGGCCAGGGTGGAGCACCACAGAAACTTAAAGATGACCTTGAAGAGTGTGGATTTGATGTTTCAGATGCCTATGAGGTTTACTACGTGCCAGATGAGGAAGAACTGGAACACTGCTACAACGTTGGTAAGGAACTCGCGTCAAGGGTAAAAAATTAACCTTAAAACTCCCTTAATGATTAAAACATTTAAAATTTTTTATAAGACAGTTTATCACCAGTGATAAAAAAAATTCAGTTAGTCGCTGAATTGATACCGCCTAGATTCGGACGGAGAATGATAGAACATCTCCGTCCTGATCTTACATATCTTAAAAAAGGATTATTCAAAATAAAAGGAGGAAATAAATATGGAAATTATAAACGAACATGAAATGGGAATTACAGAAGGAACAGAACTGGAAAAAGAGGTTCAGGCAAACTTCCAGGGAGAATGTGCAGAGGTTGGAATGTACCTTGCAATGGCAAGACAGGCCCAGAGGGACGGACTTCCAGAGGTTGCAGAGGTCCTTAAAAGAATAGCCTATGAAGAAGCAGACCACGCATCCCACTTCGCAGAGATGAACGGCATCATCAAACCAACCCTCAAGGAAAACCTTGAAATGATGCTTGAAGGCGAAACGATGGCCAACAATGAGAAAAAGGCTGCTGCAACCAAGGCAAAGGAGAACAACATAGACCCTGCCCATGACTTCTTCGATGAAAGCTCCCGTGACGAAGGAAGACACGCCAAAATGTTGAAGGGCCTGCTTGGAAGGTACTTCTAAGTATCTTTTCTTCTCCTAACCATTTTTTTCAGATGATCCGGTGTTACAATGAAGTACGAGTGCGAAATCTGCCACTACATCTACGACTCAGAGATAGGGGATCCAGAGCATGGATTTGAAGCGGGACTTTCCATTGAAGACCTGCCTGAAGACTGGGCCTGTCCAATATGTGGACTTGGAAAGGAATGCCTCCAGCCAGTTGAAGATAAAACTAAAGCCCCTATGGGGGAGCTGCCCCTCAACCTCATGGTCCTGGCCCTTACAAGAGGCCTCTGGACGATATCTGGAAGGGGATCCTATTCAGTGACACGTGAAATTGGAAGAACCTTTCTAAAGGAACTTAAAAAAACAGATATGGAATTCAAAGATCCTGAATCGGCGCTTAAATCTGTTAAAACCTATTTCATAGATCTGCACAGGTTTGCAAGGGACATGGAATACGAAGTGCGTGACAAGGATGTTGAACTCACGGTTAAAAACTGCAGGTTCTTCGGCCTCTGCAAACAACTTGAAGACCAGGGTGTTTTAATAACAACATGTCCCTACACCAACACAAGTTCTGTGGCTCTGGAGGAGGTTACAGGATACAGGTACAGAATAAACAAGGAAAAGAGTGGTTACGGCCATAAGATAACTCTTAAACCGGTTTCAAAGGTTTAATTTGATTTTTTAATATTAGAATTATAATTTGATATTTAATTTTATTTTTAAGCCATAATCGATTTTAATCTTAGCAAATAAAACATAATTCTATTTTTAATGCAAAAAAAGGTTCGATTTTAAACCAGTAGAATTGTATTTAAAAATAATAAAATTTAATGATGCATTAAATAATTAAAGAGATAAAAACCCCTAAAAGGGTTTTATCCTGTTTGCTAGTTTTTGAAATTTTTCAGTTTCTCACAGGCATCCTCTGCTGCAAGCACAACTGGGTCAACAACCATTGAAACTGGTGGGGCGTATGCAAATTCCATTGAAACCAGTTCATCGCATTTTACCTGTTTGGATATGACTATGGACATGGTATCAACCCGCTCTGCAACTGTTTCCATTGCTATGATCTGACAGCCTACTATGGTGCCCTCTCTGTTGCATATGAGCTTGATGTCAATGGGTTTGCAGCCGGGATAGTATCTTGCCCTTGTCAGGGCACTGCTTCTTCCAGCAACGATTGGTATTCCGCTGAGGTCACCTGCAGTTTCACTGAGTCCAACTGCTCCAAGTTCCAGTTTTCCAATCTTCGAAACCACTGAATTCAAAACAGGTCTGAAGCTGGCAGTTTTACCGGCTATGTTTTTAGCTGCAACTTTTCCCTGACGCACTGCAGTTGTTCCGAAGGGTGAAAGGGTGTTTTGACCTGTTATTGCATCATGTACCTCAACACAGTCACCAACTGCGTAGATGTTTGGAATGGAGGTCTGCATCTTATCGTTGACTTCTACGGCCCATCTTCCGATTTTACAGCCTGCTTCACTTGCAAGGGATATCCGTGGACGCACACCTGTGGCCATTATAACCATATCTGCATCTATCAACTCTTCCCCAACAGCTACCTTCTCAACCCTCTCCTCACCAATGAGTTTTTCAACGGGTTTGCCCAGAACAACCTTGACTCCCTCTTTTTCCATGTAATCCTGAACTTTGACTGCCATATCTGGGTCCAGAGACCTTGGAAGTATCTGCGGCAGCATTTCAGTCACTGTTACATCCAGTCCCAGCTCTTTGAGTTCGCAGCCAGTTTCAAGTCCTATGGCTCCAGCTCCGATAACAACAACTTTACTGCTCTTTTTAGCCCATTCCTTGATCTTTTCTCCATCTTCAATGGTTCGGACCTTGAAAACGCCTTCAAGATCGACTCCATCCACTGGGGGAATGAATGAAGCTCCTCCTGTTGCTATTACAAGATAATCGTACTCTGCAGTTTTTTTAACGTCATTACCGTTTTCTTTGGTGATATATTCGACTTTGTTATCATCTGATAAGATTTTAGTGACCTTTGATTCTGTTATAATGTTTATACCCTTTTCTTTGTAGTCTTCAGGTTCGTGCATTATGATATCTTCAAAGGATCCTATTTCACCACCTAAAACGTAGGGTATAGCACATGGGGAATATGCTACATGACTGTCCGTTGTTACAACGGTTATTTCTGCATTTTCATCGTATTTCCTTATGTTTGAGGCCACGGTAAGCCCGCCGGCTCCGCCACCTATTACAACAACTTTCATTTATCTTTTCCACCTTTTACATCAAGACTTACAGATAGATTTCTGTATTTCTCAAGGTATAAAAAGTTTGATCCATCAAACGATATTTTCATTAAATTCCTGATCCATTCAGGAAAAATTTATATATCCATGAATTTAGATATATAGAAATATAATAGGATCTTCAAAGCCAGATCTCAAAGGAACAGGTTGTATAAAACCAATATTTTAATTAACGTATTCCATTCTTTAACTAACTAAATATGAGGGTAGGTGTAAAAATGAGGGACAAAGAGATTAAAGAAGCTGTCAAGGAACGTTACTCAAAAATTGCAACCAAGGAAGAATCTTACTGTGAGTGCTCATGCTGTGGAGGAGAAAGTGCAGACATGGTGATTCAGCAGGCGAAGGCTGCAGGTTACACCGATGCAGAACTTGGAAGCATTCCTGAAGAAGCAGTATTTGGTCTGGGATGTGGCAACCCAACAGCACTTGCAGAGATTAAGGAAGGGGAAACAGTCCTGGACCTTGGATCAGGTGGAGGAATAGACGTTTTTCTCGCAGCCAGGAAGGTTGGAGATAAGGGCAAGGTCATAGGGGTGGACATGACCTCCAGCATGATTGAAAAGGCGGTTGAAAATGTTGAAAAAGGGGGCTACATCAACGTAGAGTTCAGATTGGGTGAAATAGAGGACCTACCAGTTGAAAGTGACAGTGTGGATGTCATAATCAGTAACTGCGTTATAAACCTCACCCCTGACAAATCAAAAGCGTACTCAGAGGCTTTCAGGGTTTTAAAGTCTGGAGGCAGAATACTGGTCTCTGATCTCGTTACAGAAGGAGAAATACCTGAGGAGATACGTAAAAGTTTCCAAGCATGGTCAGACTGCGTAACCGGGGCAATGGAAAAACAGGATTACCTGAACACAATTAAAAATGCAGGATTCAGGGAAGTTGAGGTTTTAGAGGAACATTTCTTCACAGAACCGAACATGGATGAGCGTCTTGTAACTAAGATCGTAAGTGTGCAGGTTCGGGCATTAAAATAAATATCGCCTTGACTAGGGTTAAAAAAGCCGTAAATAAAGAAATAAAGGTCTGAAAATGAAGAACTGTAGTACCAAGGATGAAAACAACGAATCAAGGCCGTGTGCAGAACAGATAGATAAATTGGGGCAGATATTACCGTCTTTACCCTCTGCTGATGAGTTTCAGGTCATGGCACAATCGTTCAAGGCCCTTTCCGATCCAACAAGGCTCAAGATACTCCACCTTCTGGCAGAGGGGGGAGCTTTGCGTCTGTGAAATAATCTACGCCCTGGAAAAACCTCAGTCAACCATATCCCATCATTTGAACATCCTCAAAAATGCAGGATTCATAAAATGGCGTAAAGAGGGTGTTTGGATTCATTACAGAATTACAGATGAGAAATTGGTGGACGAATTAGTGTATTTATTTGAAACACTTCAAAGGTAGTGATTTTATGTCGGAAGGTAGTTTTAAAAACAAAAAAGCGTTGGCTGCATGCAGTGGAATGAGTCCTTATGGATTGGTTTCAAGGGTTGCAGTAGCAGACACAGTCAAAGAATCTGATAATGTGATATCAATATGTATGGGGGCTACAGCAGCAGACAGAGAAGGTTTTCGAGGCCTTATAAAGAAATACCCAATAGTGGCTGTAAACGGCTGTGATGGGGCCTGTGTAAATAAGATACTAAAACAGAAGGGTGTTGAACCAGTCAAAACACTCGATGCAATCAATATTCTTAACGAAACAGGATTGAAGCCAACTGATGTTTGCAGGTTGGATGATGAGGGTGAAAGATCCGTTGAAACAGTTAAAAAATCCATTAAAAAGGCTTTAAAATATTTAGATTGAAGTTTAAGTTAATCCACATTAAGGATATTTGAAGGCTCAAATTGTGATGTTATCCTGGATTTTAGAGATGTTGAATTAAGATTAGTGGAGGAGTGTATTTTGAAGGTAGCCATAGTAACAGACGGTCCCTATGGGGAACGGGCATATGAAACCATAAAGGAAGAATTTGAATGTGATTATGTGGAACTTGAGCCTCCAGCATCCCTTTTCATGGATGAAATTGAAGTGCCCTCAGAGGAACTTGAAAGGCTTGAAGAAGCAGATCTGCTCATAACATATGTTCTCCATCCTGATCTAACCCTCGAGCTCGTTGAAAGGCTTCATGATAAGGTTGACTGGATAATAGTTGGGGCATGGCGTGGTGAGGGATTCAAGAACCAGGTCGAACGCTTTGGCAATGTCAACTGCCCTGAAAACATGTGTGACCTTGAAGAAAATGGTAACCCCACCTACGATGAGTTTGTTGCCAAATTTGGAATGCCAGTTGTTGAGGTAAATCTTGAAAATGGTAAAGTTATTGATGTTGAAGTTTTAAGATGTTCTCCCTGTGGTTCAACCAGATTCGTGGCAGATGAAATGGTTGGAGAGGAGATTGAAGGTTTACCTGTAAGAGCAGGTCTTAGAATACAGCACTACCCATGCAGAGCACCAAAAATGCGTTTATTCACAGATGATGAATGTAAAAAGGAGATGGCGGCCAATTTCCATAGAGATGCCTTTGAAGAAGCCATTGAAATGGCCTTAAAGAAATAAAAAACCTAAAGAAATAAAAAAAATTTTAAGTCCTTCAAATCTTCTCTCACGTGTTTTGGGCATAACTAAACCATCCTAATACGAAAATCATTCTTTTTTATTATTTTAATTCCTATCCTAATATGAAACTCTTAATGAAGTCTAATATCTTATTTTAAGAAATTTAAAATGCTTAAAATTATTTTTTAACTTATAAACTCAGTTACAAAAGGCATTTTGTAATCCATACAAATTTCTCATTATTATTCATGGACAATTATTTATTCAAGATCAACCCAAAAATAGTAACATGGAAAGGCAGCTTCAGGGTGCAGGAAAGATCCTGACCATAATCTTAACAGAGGGTCCTTACCGCTCACAGTACGCTGATATTGCATATAAAATAGCAAAAAGTGCTCTTAAACTTGGATATGGAGTTAAAATGTTTCTTTACATGGATGCAACCCACATACCCAAAAAGGAACAGAATCCTCATTCATTCCCCAACGTTGCAGAGAACTTCAGGAAGCTCGTTGCAATGGGTGCAGATATACGTGTCTGCGTTAGATGCGCAACTGCCAGGGGACACAGCTGTACACAAAAACCCTACATAAAGGGTGTTAAGATAACCAACGTCTACGACGTACCCCAATGGGTAAGGGAAAGCCATAAGGTTATAACTCTGGGGTGAATCCATGGATCACGTGCTAATGATAATAGAAAAGGCACCCTACGGCTGGGAAGATGCTTTCAGTGGATTTTACGTTGCAATAGCATGTCTCAATAGAGAAGTGGATGCAGATGTGCTGCTTACAGGGGATGGTGTTTACGCTGCACTGAAAGGTCAGAAACCCGAAGAAACCATCAAATACCCCAGTGTGGAAGATTTAACCTATCTGATATTTCCTGAGGGAAGTTTATTCGTTCATAAAAAATCAATGGAAGATAGGGGACTATCTGATAATGATCTGGTTGAGGCAGCTCAATCCGTGGATGATGAAGAACTCTACGAGATAATCAAATCCCGGACTGATGGAACAGCATTTTTAAAGATTTGAATGGATTATCTGTTGGAGGGATGAGGGTGGACATGGAAGATCTCACTTACACACTATTTTCTGAGGCTCCACTCGTTGGAGAAGTTACCATAAAAAGTGTGAGGCCCTGTGTTGTGGCTGAAAATATGGTCAGGGTACTCATGCAGTTTGATAAAGAAATTGGTGAGGTTATTCCTTCTCTTGTAACCAAATATCCTCCTGGAAAGGTCAACTACCTTGAAAAAAAGAACGTTCTCACACTATCAATACATCAACGCCTTGTAACCCTTTACCCATCTGGAAAGGTGAGTATGAACAAAACAGTTGACAAGGAAGAGGCCGTTGATGTGATCAAAGATGTTGCAGGGCTTATAAACAAAACTTACCTTGAGATTCAGGGAGGAACTAGTGCCAGCCATGATAAAATCCTGGAAAAGCTCTCAAAACTGGGACCCCTTGCAATCTACGACTGCCTTCCCAAGACCAACTGCCAGCTGTGTGGGGAAGATACGTGCATGGCTTTTGCAATGAAACTACTCTCTGGTGACGTTGAGCTGTCCATGTGCACGGAACTCCTGGAACCCTGGAACACGTCTAAAGTTCAGTGCCTTGAGGAAGCTCTGGGCTCTGAGATGATGCAGAGCATGGGATGGAAGCCTTAAAGCTTATGTTATTGGATATCGGGTGGATTTATGCACGTTGGATTCTTAGTAACTAAAACACCAGGAGAAACAGGTTTTAAAACCTTTTTAAACCTTGTAAATCTCTACGTTGGAAGGGATGAGATAACCATCTTTTTCCTTGGGAATGGAGCTTACTGTGCAAGGAAGGGCCATAAATCTGGGCTTTCAATCAAGATAATAAAAAATTCCAGGGTTAAGGCACTGAGGCACGACTTAACTGCACGTGGAATCAGAGATGATGAGGTCATGGAAGGGGTTGAGATCATGCAGGGTTACGATGAAATGGTTCATGAGATCATGGAGGAATTTGATCAGGTTCTGAGTTTTTAACAGGGGTAAAACCATGAAGAGAAAATTAAAGAGCTCAAAATCCAAGAAGATGGTGGGTGTTCGATGTCAATGCCAGGAACGGGCTGTTAAAAGGAAAAAACTTCTTAGAAGGGTGCGATGCAGACGCTGTGGCAAGTTGTTCACAACCAACAGAGAAGAGGAAATCTGTTTTGATTGTAGTTAAAAACTTTGGACGTCTTAAGACATTCAATCCTAATACATTTAAAATATCATTCAATTTCTATTTTAAAAAATAATAAAAAAATTATTTTGATCTAAGTGGAGGGGTATGATCTATTTTTAAGCTCCAACCATCTTCATTATTCCAGGCACGGTCCCGTACACCACCAGAACCAGAATCACAGCTATAAGGATCCATGACATGTTGGACATTATCAAATGAACCCGTTCTTCTGAGAGCCTGTAGCGCAGAAGTTCTTCAAGTATCAATCCACCATCTAAAGGTTTCATTGGAAGCAAGTTGAAGGTACCCACAAGTAGGTTCAGCAGATATATCCAGTATAAAAGTTCCTTCAGTGGAAAGACTATCCAGGGAACCAGATTTCCAAATGTATCGGAAACTCCACTGTTAACAACCAGATACTCTTGAGTCCTTATTCCAATATATGCTTTGCTGGAATTACTTGGACTAACGCCAGCTTTAACTGTGTAAACACCTTTATCTGTATTGAAGGTTAATGCACTTCCTATTTTCGTGTTGTTGATGGATTTGTAGTACTCTGCAATGTTACTGGTGGAATAACCGTTGATGCTGTGGATAACCATCCCCTCTGTCAGGGTACCGACTGCGTGACTTCCAGGAACAACGCTGGTTATCTGCATTCCATCGCTGTGGAATGATGGGGCAATAACAAAGTTGCTAAGGGCCAACATTAGTAGGAGAGCTACAAGGGCGGTGCCCACGTTAAACATGGAACCTGCTGCGTATATCCTCAGCTTTGATATCCTGCTGCTTTTTTCAACATCTGCCTCGTTTGGCTCCACGAATGCTCCTGGGAGTACTGCAAGGAGTAAAACACCTATTGAATCTATTCTAACCCCTTCAACACGTGCAAGGATTCCATGGCCGAACTCATGAACCACCATAAGGATGCCCATGGCAATGATTCCGTAACCCAGGGGCACGTAAATTGGAGAACCGGGAATATCCACTCCAGGAAGCACTATGCCAACTGTTGGTGTCTGAAACATCAACTGAATGGACATTATGATTCCATAAACCATGAGCCCCATGAAAAAGACCGAAACGGGTATTCCAAGGTTCATACTCCAGCGCCAGAATCTTGGAGATTTCTGGGCAACAGAATCAATAAAACCCCTTAATCGTTTGGTCCTTCGCATGAGCAGGGGACCATGTATATCGATCTTCAACTGTTCCCTGAACAAAAGGGCCAATACCCATACAAGGACAAATCCAATAGCATAATACCATAAAGCGTTCAAGACATCACCTTTTAGGATGCAACATTTTAAGTTGTTTCATCCATCCATAATTTCATTTAGAAAATTTTTTTATTCAGTAGTTATAGTGTTTCAAATGGATTTTATAAGACTATCCAATTTATAAAAATATTCAACATTTCACGATATCCGATATTTCAAGGCATCCAGTATATTTCAAAGAATATTAATTCTAAAGCCTCAAGGAATCGTACATCACAACCTTGCAGTCCTCACCATCCTCAATACCTTCGAGGTTTTCCTCTATTAAAACGTAGGAGTCAGATTCAACCATTGACCTTATAATTCCAGATCCACTTATTTTAATTGGACTTACGTGTTCGCCATGAGTTTTAGCCCGGATGTAATCTGTTCTTCCGAGGCTTGATGCTATTTTCTTTCCAGTCTTCATCCTAACAACTGGTAGTTCCCTTTGTATTCCCTGGATCATCTCCAGTGCCTGCCTTACAAAAACATCGAACTGGACCATTGTGGCCACAGGATAACCTGAAAGCATGAAAACAGGTTTGCCCTGAATTTTTCCAAATCCGAATGGTTTTCCAGGCCGGACCGCAACCCCATGTATCAAAACGTCTCCCAGTTTATCTGCAACGTCCACAACAACGTCTCCCTTACTGATGGCTGTCCCCCCAGTTGTTATAACGGCATCATGGGTTTCAAGCATCTGCAGTACGGCTTCCTCAACAATCTCTCCATTGTCCACGCAGTGTGTGAGCGTTGGAAGGGCCAGTGTACTCTCAACAAGGGCCTTAACCGTGTAATAATTGGAATTTATAATTTCTGCACCCTTTAGCTCTGATCTTGGGGACACCAGCTCGCTTCCAGTGATTATCACTCCAATTTTCGGTTTTTTGAAGACTTTAACCGAGTCGTATCCTGATGATGCGATTATTGCAAGGTCCTGGGGTCTTAAAATCTGGCCTGATTCTAAAACTTTATCTCCTCTCTTTAGGTCCTCTCCAAGGGGACTTACATTCTCACCAGGTGGTAGGGACATTTCAACCTGCAGTTCATTTCCATCTTCAACAGTGTACTCCTCCATCACCACGGCGTTAGCCCCACTGGGTATTGGAGCCCCCGTTGCAATTTTAACGGCTTCTCCACTTTGAACCACAACATTTGACATCTGCCCTGCTCCAATCCTGTCCACTATTTTGAGGTGTGCAGGATTGCTTTCTGAAAACCCGAAGGTGTCTTCAGCCTTTATTGCATAACCATCCATTGCTGATCTATCAAATGGGGGTGAGGATAAGAGGGATTCCACATCCTCTGCAAGCACTCTCCTGTAAGCATCTTCAAGGGGGACTTCTTCAACATCAGTTGGTTTAAGGGACCTTTTAATGATATCCAATGCTTTTTTCACAGGTATTAATTCCGATATAAACATGATAACTCCCTTGATATTTTGTAAACCATAATTTTTTATGTAAACCCTATATTAAGGGTTTTAGTTTAACCACACGGGGGATGATTTTGGTCAGCTTCACCTGAGCCATCAATTTTATTTCTTAAATTGATGTGGTGTAATTTAAATATTTGTTGTGGAGGGTGATATTGGTATCTGATGTTACTGGCAAATAATTATTTCAAAAAAAAGTTCAAAAAAATGGATGATAAATGGATACTTTAAGTTCATGAAGTGGTCTTTTAGAATTTTAACCCATGAACCTTCCAAGGTTTACATGAAGATACCTCAAACTAAATTCACGTAATCTTTGATCTCAATACTTTTATTAATGGCCCTTCTTATTTAATGAATACCTCTGGTACACTGAGCATATGGACCCAGATGTATGTACACCAATGGATTCAATCACATTTATTCCGTAAAAAATTCCACAATATCAACCATATCAATGTCTATTGCATGTTAAAGTTGATGAGTTACTTAGAACCTAGTAAAAGGTGTTTAAATGGATGCCATTACCTCAATCTTAGTTGCAGTTTCAGCCTTTGCAGCAACCAACATCGATGATTTAGTTGTGCTGATGTTCTTCTTTGCAGCTGGAAAACATGAAAAAAGATCCGTAGTTATTGGACAGTACCTTGGATTCCTATCCCTTGTAATGGTAAGCAGCACAGCTTATTTTCTTCAGTTTCTTGTTCCATCATACTTCCTCAGTCTTCTTGGAATCTTTCCAGTTGCAATAGGATTTAAAAAAACTTGCGAATCTAAGACAAGATGCTAACAGGGAAAAAGAAGATGTGGAGTTGGATGATACTTCAGGATATTGGAGAAACGTATTTCAAGTTGCAGCGGTGACCTTCACCAACGGTGGGGATAACTTGGGAGTTTATGGCCCACTCTTTGCAGGCATGTCACCAGGCAACATATCCATCGTGATCATGGTATTCCTGGTCATGGTGGGAGTATGGTGCATTTTGGCCATTTTAATGGTGGAAAACAGGTTTTTACAGGATAAAATAGAGAAATACGGCCATATTTTGTTGCCATTTGTTTTGATAACATTGGGTCTCATGATACTTGCAGGTGGAATCGTGGAGGCACTGTGACTTCAAATTTTTTGATTTATTTTAGTAGGGTTCAGAATCCTTTAAATTTTATAAGGGTCAAGGAATTATAAAAGAAGTTTTAAGGTAATTTGAACCAATCACCAATTAGTATGATCTTTCATCACATTCCAGATCATACAATTCCGATTTAAAGATCATTTAACCATTAATAAAATAAGTGTGAAGTAGAGGGTAAAATGGCCTCAGAAGATGTAATGATAAAAATAGACTCTCTTACAAAGTCATTCGGCAGGATAAAGGCACTCAATGATTTAAATCTTGAGATAGGTAGGGGTGAGCTTCTTGGAATAATAGGATCCAATGGGGCTGGTAAAACCACCACAATCAGGATAATCTGCTGTATACTTAAACCAGACTCTGGGGATGTTCTGGTTGACGGTCACAGCATACAGATAGATCCAATAAAAATAAAATCCATGATAGGTTACCTACCAGAGGAACCCAACCTTTATGAACGTTTTAAAGCAAGAGAACTTTTAAGGTACTTTGCAGAGCTTTACGGAGTTCCAAAGGGGGAAATAGAATCCAGGATAGAGGAGCTTCTTGAACTTGTAGGGATGAGTGACAGGGCAGATGATAAAATAAACACCTTCTCAAAGGGTCTTCGACAGAGGGTGGGAATTGCAAGGGCTCTAATCCATGATCCTCCAATTATAATCTTTGATGAACCTACAATGGGCCTGGATCCAGCCACTGCAAACACCATCAGGGGCTTCATAAGAAAGCTCAAGGGTAAAAAAACCATAATACTATGCACCCATTACATGGATGAAGCAGAGTCCCTCTGTGACAGGGTTGCAATCGTTAACAAGGGTCAGATAATAGACATAGGAACTCCAGAGTACCTGGAATCCAAGGTTCATGGAGACATAATCCTCAAGGTCAGGGTAAACAATCCCCAATCAATCGATACGAATAAAATTAAGAATATCTGCTCTGTTGATGCTCTTTCAATTGATGGAAACGAATTTTCAGTGTCACTCAACTCAAGGAAAGATATTTCACAGATAGTGGATGTTTTTGGCGAAGAAGTGGTATCTGTAAATACCAAGGAACCCACACTGGAAGATGTGTTCATAAACACGGTCAAATAGCCAGTGAATATTTCAGTGTATCCGATGTATTGGAATTTAAGCTGATATCAAATTGCACACAGCAACTGTTAGGACAGGTTAAAGACATGAACTTCACAACCATAACCAAATGGGAGTTTAAAGGAACTCTTTCAAGCAGAAAATTCCTTATGATATTTTTGCTCCAGATTTCGGTCCTTCTCTTAATGATAGTTGTCTTCAACTCCTTCACTGCAAACCTGGAATCTGAAAATGGAATTTCACTCACCCCTTCACTTTCAGGATTCGCATCCCTGGATGTTCAGGATGAATCTGGACTCTTCATAAACAGGTTGAATCCTGAAATACTTGATGTAACCCGATCCAACTACAACAACTCCATAATGAGGATGGAAGCGGGAAGAACAACTGGGTTTCTAATGGTTCCAGATGATGTTGCAACCAGTATAAACGCAATGGAACCTGTAAATCTGAACCTATACTTGGACTACAGTGATCCAAAGAGTGTTGTTGTACTGGATGAAGTTAATTCAACCTCCAAGATAATGTCCACAGCCATAACAGCATCATGGGTGAATTCATTAAGCCCCCAGAACACATCAACACAGAATTTTAAACAGCAATCCTCTGGTGAATCCTTACCCCTTCAGATAATAAACAAGGCCATGATGGCCATCATACTCTTTCTCCCAATACTCCTTTTTGGAAACATCATAATGGATAGTGTTGTGGGCGAAAAAGAGCGTAAAACTGCTGAAATACTCATAGCAATGCCAGTATCCCATGCAGATATTATAATTGGAAAGAGCCTGGCATCCATTCTTTTAATAGCTCTACAGGTGGGGATATGGATACTAATTCTTTTGATAACGGGTTTCGCGATAAAGAATCCTTTACTTGTATACGCTTTCATATTGATGGCTTCTGTACCTATAGTTGGTATAACAACAGCTCTATCTGTATATGCAAAGAATTACAAGGAAGCAGGCATTGGAATAAGCATTCTTTACATTGGGGTAGCGGGATTTCTTGCAGTACCTGCTCTGGCTTATATATCAACCAGATCAACACTTGCAAACATATCTCCAATGACAGTAGTCATGAGGCTATTCTCGGGTGAGGTCATACCCCTTACAGACTACGCTGTTACAGTATTATTCGCATTTATATTCAGTGTTCTATCCTACTGGGTTGCAGTGAAACTCTCCCGGAGGGATGATGTTGTATTTGGACCTCGTCCTGGAATTTTAAGGCTGATATGGGATTTGATCAGCTTTAAAAAGGTTTGAACTGAAACTTCTCTGTAACTGCCTTTTTTTATTTATTTTTTGAAAACACAATTATGTAATATATTTTTTACAAAATCAAAACTTTTAAATAGGATGTAATATATTTCTTACATTATATGTAACATATTTTTTACATTTTATACGGTGTACAATTTTGGAGGTCTAACATTGGTTATTGCAAAACCAGAATGGTTTAAAAAAAGGAATAGAAAAGGATTTTGGAGCTATGAACTGCCGTGGCAGGGAACTCTTTACATGATATGCACTTTATCCCTGATTTTTGTGGGTATGCTGTTACCTCAAAATCTTTTAAACAGTGTATTGATCACAGTGTTGTTTTTATTCCTGTTTATGGATGGAATAATTGCAAATGTAAAATCGTTGGATGAAAGGGAACAGATGCAATACTCAATATCCATGAGGAACACAGCGTGGGGCATGATAATAGCTCTGGCTGCACTTTTGGTTGTATCATCCAGTTTCAACATCGATCAACTGGATTTATACAGATCGATCTTTGTGGCAGTATTTGCAGGAGGAATTATAGGTATTATTACAAGGTATAAATTGCATAGAGATGGTTAAACTTAAGATAATTCATTATTTATAGTTTTTAATAATTATGGATAGTGTAAATATTTAGATAATCTCATATTACCACTCCTAATTTAAAAAAAAAGAATAATTCCTAAGAGAAATGAAAACCAAAATAAAAGAATACAGAAAAGAGCTTAAAATGACTCAGGAGGAGTTGGCAGACATGGTTGATGTGAGCAGGCAAACCATAGTGTCTCTGGAACGTGGTAAATATAACCCGTCCCTAATTTTGGCTTATAAAATAACCAAAGCACTTAAAAAAGAGCACATAGAAGATGTGTTTGATCTGGAAGCATCACCATGTTAGATCTTAAACGCGCAGTTAGATTTTTATAAAGGTAAACATGATTACATAATAAAAATTCTTTAACTTATATGATTATGAGGTAAGAAAATGGGACTCTACAAACTATCATTTAAAAACATTCGACGAAGAAAACTCAGAAGTGCCCTGACCATGCTCGGCATCGTTATCGGTGTTGCAACACTGGTACTTCTCATAGGATTTGGCTCTGGAATGACATCTTACATGAAGGAGAAGACCAATGCAATGGGTGGGGACCTTTCCATAGTCAACAGCACTGGTGGGGCCTTCATGGGATCTACAGGTGATTCTTATTTAAGTTCAGAGGCTGTTTCAAAGATAAAGAACATGTCTCAGCTTTACAACATCAAGGAAGAAACCCAGTTCACAACAACCATGAACAGAACGCCCTTGATGGTGGTTGGACTCAACGACTGGAGTCAGGTCAATGTCAATGGAACCACAGGTGTTGTCATCAACAAGGAGCTCATGGATACATTCGGATACAAAATTGGAAGCAATATAACCATCAACGACAAGAAATTCACTGTAACCGGAACAACCAGTGAAGGCGTTGGAATGGGGGTGGTTATCATGGACGTTGACAAGGCCCTTCCACTCAACGACAACAAGGTTTCAACCATAACAGCAAATGTTAAAGGCGATCCAGACACAGTTAAGAGTGCTGTGGAAAGCCAGGTTGATGGCACAACTGCCCTTACCAAATCAGACTTCACAAAACAGATAGATGAGATGATGAGTGGACTTCTACTGTTCATAGGTGCCATAGCCAGCATAGGATTGATAGTTGGACTCATAAGTATAGTTAACATCATGCTGGTTAATGTAACAGAACGAACTAAAGAAATTGGAGTATTAAAAGCCATAGGATTCACAAACAGGGAAGTATTAGGTAGTATACTCACAGAGGCAGGACTCTTAGGATTTATAGGTGCGGTCATAGGTGTTGTTGTTGCTGCAGCCCTTCTTGAACTTGCAATAATACTCTTCTCCCAGCAGATAGGTATGGAGGGTATCACACTATCTTACATGCTTCCATTATGGCTTGTTGGAGTTGTGATAGTCGGTGCCACTGTATTGAGTATTTTGGCAGGTCTTTATCCTGCATGGCGCGCTTCAAGGCTGAACGTTGTTGATGCACTGAGGAATGAATGAGGTGATGAAATGGATTCTAAAAGTACATTCTCTGAAAAATCTTCGAAAAACACCTTTGAAAACATAATAGAATTCAGGGATGTTTGGAAGACTTACAAGATGGGTGATGAGGAAATAAATGCCCTTGCAGGATTAAACCTTTCCCTGAAAACTGGTTCCTTCACAGCCATAATGGGACCATCCGGTTCAGGTAAATCAACACTTCTACACGTTGCAGGAATACTTGACATGCCCACAAGGGGGACATTCCTTCTCAAAGGAAAGGAAACAGGCAAACTCTCTCAAAAAGAACAGGCAATGTTTCGAAGAAGGGAGATAGGTTTTGTTTTCCAACGTTTCAACCTTCTACCCCAGTTAACGGCCCTGGAGAATGTGATGCTACCAATGATTAAACAGGATCCTGCAAAAGCCCGGGAAATCATGGATAAAGTTGGGCTTGAAGGAAAATATTCCAAACTTCCATCCCAGCTTTCTGGTGGTGAACAGCAGAGGGTGGCAATTGCAAGGGCCCTCATAAATGATCCCTCCATAATACTTGCAGATGAACCCACAGGTGAACTTGACACCAAAAATGCAGGAATCATAATGCAGATAATCCAGGATCTGAATAAAAAAGAAGGGGTAAGTGTTGTAATCGTAACCCACAACATGGAGTCTGCAGAATTCGCAGATGAAATCATCAAGATGAGGGATGGAAAGATGGTTGGATAAAATCAGTTATCATTTCCATAAATCTCCCCTTTTTTTTATTCTTTTAACTTATTCAATCAGAATCTTTAATCAGAACTTCAATAGAAGAACTGAGTTCAATAGAAAGATGTTAATAAAGGATTTCAATAAAATATTAAAAAAATATTTATCCTATCGAAGTTCTCAAAATTAACCCAGATCTTCAGTGGAGGAAACCATCTTCAAATTCCACAGTTTCATAAGGTTCATAAACCATTTAAACAAAAACTAAAACATCTAACTGAAGTGCATTCTGGAGATTGAATAAAAATATTTCAATTCAAAAAAATCCAATAAAAACCCGTAATTTCAGGTGTAACATGAAAGTAATGGCCCTTGCAAAGAAAGAATCTCAGGACATACTTAAAAACAGGATATATCTCATGGTACTTTTTGTACAGGTTTTCATAATCCTGGGCGCATTTGGTCTGGCATTCATGAGCTCCGTTGTAACGGATCCCGCACTTCTCGATCATTATGGTGCCAGTAGAGCCCTTACTGTTGGAATTTCAGAGAATATGAGTGGTTCAACCCTTGCAGAGGATCTTAAATCCCAGAACTTGAACCTTTACTACTACAAGGACCTTGATCAGGCCAAAAAACTTCTTGGAACCAGGTTGGTTGCTGTTGTTGAGGTTTCACCCACACCGGAACAGAACGTGACTGTTGATTTCAACACTGCCAATGTTTTCTATCCGGTTATTTCAACCAAGATATCAAACGCCATAGTTAAGTTCAAAACAGATAAGAGACTGGAATCTGCAGGACTCAACTCTTCACAGATCCAGAAGGTTGAGAACATGGTCAATTTAAACGTTGTACCTGTTAAGAAGAGTGAAAGTTCCAGACTGGCACTCAACAGCCCCTACTTCGTTGAGATAATGTATGGATTCCTGGTGCCCTTCATACTTTTGCTGCCCCTATTCCTTGCAAGCAACATAGTAACGGACAGTATAGTGGGGGAACGTGAAAGAAAAACCTTTGAAGTTCTGTTGATGGCACCAATATCGAATTCAATGGTCATATTCGGTAAAACATTACCAATACTTTCATTTGCACTGATTCAGAGCATGGCCTGGATATTACTGCTCGAACTACTTGGGGTTCCAATATACAATGCCTTGACACTATTCTTCATCCTGTTCTTCATTGGACTGGGATTCATAAGCATTGGGATAATCATATCCATGTTCGTTGACAGTACAAAGGAAGCAAACTCTGCAATAACAATTGTGCTCGTGTTTGCAACATTCATACTCTTCACACCCCTTTTTATAAAGGCTTCCTACTTCGAGGCCATACTGAACTTCATACCAACGGTTTTAATGGTTAAACTCGCATCAACACCGGTATTGAACTTCAAAACACTTTTATATATAGTTCCAACGGCCCTAATTTCGATGATTTTGTTCTTAATAACGGTGAGGTACTTCAGGCATGAAAGAGCCATCAGACTTTGATTTAATCATTAAGTAATGAATCGCAAGTAAAAAAATCATCCTTCTAAAGTCAGCTAAGATAGGTTAAATGAAGATTAAGACTTGAAGATAGTGATATATTAAAACAAGAGTGCCATCAAAGCATGTAAATGATTAAGCTCATTGCAAGGGCAGATACAATGGGAACGGGGATGTTATCATCTATTGGGCTGTAAGCCTCTGTGATGGCTCCGAACAAAGCTCCTGAAATTGCAGGTAACATTGGTAACTGTGTAAGGGCCACTGTACATCCAACAAGAAGGAAGGATAAACTGCCTTCAAAGGTTTTTTCATTCTGGAATGGTAGTTTGTGTCTGCCGAACCGTTTTCCAATGAGTGTTGAGGCAGAGTCACCGAAGAGCAAGATGAGTATTGCTGCGTTGACCACGTTCATGTTGAATTTAAAAATGTAGATGGTAAGGGTTATTCCAATAAAAAAGTATATAAAACCCCTTTCATCATCTTTTCTTTTACAGGTCGTTAGTATCCTTGAAAAAAGAGGTATGTGGTGGGATTTGTCAAGCTGAAACAAGGTTTCAGCCAGCACCACCAATCCAATGCAGAGCAGTATTAGAAGCTCGGGAGTAATGAAGAATCCCAGTACAACTATGAAAACACCTGATGCATGGACCAACTGTCTCCAGAGCTCTTTTTTCATAACACATCATGCCATGAATTTTTCTATAACTCCACTGTAAGATTCTTCAAGCTTTGAAACAGGAATTTCAACGGTTTCATCTATGATTAACAAGTTACCATTGACTTTTCCCACAGCTGCAGCTTCAACATCCATGGACTTTATTTTACTAACAACTTCGTCTGCAGCATATTCCTTAACCGTTAATATGTAACGACCATGGGATTCAGAGAACAACCTTTCACATAGATTCATATCGGATTCACCTGGAATCTTGGTTATGTCGATGAATGCTCCTAAACCGCTTGAAATTGCCATTTCAGAGATTGCAACTCCCAATCCACCTGCAGAACAGTCATGTACTGCAGTGATGTTACCTTCTTCATCATTTCTTATGATGTCAAGAATTGCCATTGCAGAAGCGTACTCATCATCAAGATGGACTTCTGGTGCTTTACCTGCAACGACTCCGTGCACAGATCTGTAGTACTCGGATCCACCTAGCTCTGGTCTGGTTGCACCGATAACGATGATCACATCGCCTTCACCTTTGAATTCAGAGGTTCTTATGTCCTTAAGATCCATGGATCCTGCAACACCAACAACAGGTGATGGGTTGACAGTTATTCCTTCAGTTTCATTGTAGAAACTCACGTTTCCACTTATAACTGGTGTTTTAAACTTGTTTGCAACGTCTGACATCCCCTTGACACATTCCCTGAACTGCCAGAAAACCTCGGGTTTTTCAGGGTTTCCGAAGTTCAAACAGTCTGCTATGCAGATGGGTTCAGCTCCCATTGAAACAACGTTCCTTATGGCCTCTGCAACTGAACCTGCACCCCCATGATATGGGTCAAGCTTCGTATGAATGCTGTTACAGTCCGATGTTACTGCAAATGCCTTTTTATCATCAACCTTCATTACTGCAGCATCATCTCCAGGTTTAACAACGGTTCTTACCTGCACCTCATGATCGTACTGCCTGTAAACCCATTTCTTACTTGCGATGTTCTCGGATGAGAGAAGTTTCAGTAGGGCCTCTTCAACTGGAACCTCGGGAACTTCAACAACTTCAGGGACAGATGCTGGGGCAATGGCTTCTCTTTCAATGGATGGTGGGTCTGCAAGGAGTTCGCATGGAAGTTTTGATATAACCTCTCTGTCCTTGGTCATAACGAACTGTCCATCATCTGTAACGGTACCAATTGGGGCTGCAGGAAGTTCGTACTTATTGAATACCTCCATGAGTGCATCCACATCCTCAGGATGTACAACGAACACCATTCTTTCCTGTGATTCTGACAGCATTATCTCGTAGGGCGTCATGCCCTTTTCACGCAGTGGTATCTTCGTGAGTTCAACAACTGCACCATTTTCTCCCTTTGCAGCCATTTCTGATATACAGCAGGTTAAACCTCCACCTCCAAGGTCCTTGAGTCCCTGTACATCGATCTTTTCAAGGGCTTCGAAGGTTGCTTCCATGACCTGTTTTTTGGTGAACGGGTCACCAACCTGGACTGCAGGTCTGTCCTCAATTTCAGATTTGGTTGTGAGCTCTTCTGAGGCGAAGGTCACACCGTGGATTCCGTCACGGCCTGTACGTCCTCCCATGAGAACGAAGATGTCACCGGGGTTTGGTGCCACTCCAAGGACTATCTCGTCTTTTGGTACGAGTCCCACACAAACAACGTTCACAAGGGGGTTGGATTTGAAGTTATCATCGAATTCAACCTCTCCACCAACGGTTGGGATTCCAACCCTGTTACCATAATCTGATATTCCCTTAACAACGTGTTCAAAGAGGTAACGAGATTTCTGGTCTTCAAGGTATCCGAATCTGAGTGAATCCAATAATGCCACGGGTTTGGCTCCCATTGATATGATGTCCCTTATTATTCCACCGATACCTGTTCCTGCACCACCGTATGGTTCGATTGCAGAGGGGTGGTTGTGGCTTTCCATTCCAATGACCAATGCCAGTTCATCTGTAAGTTCAACTATTCCTGCATCGTCTCCAGGGCCCAGGATAACATTTTCTCCCTCATTTGGGAACAACCTCAGTACGGGACGACTGCTCTTGTAGGAGCAGTGTTCTGAGAACATTATGTCCAGCATTCCATATTCAAGGGAGTTGGGTTCTCTTCCAAGTTCTTTTTTAACGTATTCCAATTCAGCATCTGTTAAAGCCATTTTATCACCTTTAGCACAATGGTTAAGATTTTTTAATGGTTATTACAACTTCGTGTTCTTCTATCTTCCATTCTTTCCTGTAACCTTCATCTGCAGCTTCAAACACGAATTTATCCGCCCTTATCTCATTGGAAATGAAGTCAAGGAAGTTCTCTATGAGTGCCTGGAAATCAGGCTTGCATTCAACGTAAACCTCTATGTTGGCTTCAACATCCAGGTCCTGGTCCTTTCTCATATCCTGAACCCTTCTTATGAGCTCACGTGACATGGCCTCTGACAGAATTTCATCTGTAAGTTCAGTGTCAATGAAGACACTTCCACCATCAAATTCCGCACTTTCAATGTTCTCTGGAAGCTCGGTTTCAAACACCATGTCTTCAGGGGCAAGTTCTATTGTTTTGTCCTCAAGTTCTACGTTATAAACTCCTTCCGATTCAAGTTTTTGGGTTATAACTGCTCCATCGGCTTCAGCAAGTTTTGCACGTACCTTAGGCACGTCTCCACGTAACCTTGGGCCCAGTGTTTTCATGTTGGGCTGTGCATGGATGGTCATGTTCTCAAATTCAGACAGAGACACGATGTTCTTGGCGTTTGCCTGTTCCATTATAACTTTTCTGAGTGATTCAGCAGCTTTGAGAACTTTTTCATCCTCTGAAACAATTATGAGCTCACGAACTGGCCATCTGAGTTTGTAACGTGCAACGTCCCTTGCATGGGCAGCGGCTTCTATTATTCCCCTCACAACATCCATGTTGCTCTCCAATTCAAGATCTATAAGATTTTCGTTGAACTCCCAGTCCATCATATGAACGCTGAGGAAGGACTCCTCATCCACGCCACGAACAAGGTTCTGGTAAATATCCTCAGTTATGTGTGGGGCTATTGGTGCCATGGTCATTATCAGAAGTTTCATAACGTTGTAGAGAGTGTAGTATGCTCCTAATTTGTCAGGATCATCCTTCTCTATCCATGTACGTCCCCTTATGAGCCTAACGTACCATCTGCTCAGGTCTTCAAGTATGAAGTTGTTGATGGCCCTGGTTGCCTTGTGGAAGTGCAGTTTCTCAATGGACTCTGAAACTGTTTTTGCAAGTGAGTTTGCCCTTGAGGTTATCCAAAGGTCTTCATCACGCAGTTTAACATCTTCTTCTGTGTACAGGGTTGGGTTGAAGTTGTCTATGGCCATGTAGGTTGTTGTGAAGACGTAAACATTCCACAGAATGTTGAACATCTTGTTAACATTTTTAACCTCATCCCAGTTGAATTTAAGGTCTTCCCATGGTTTGTTACCCCATAGAAGGTAGAATCTGAGGACATCTGCTCCGTACTTCTCAACCACCTCATCGGGTTCAACAACGTTTCCAAGGGATTTGCTCATCTTCTTACCCTCTTCATCCAGGGTGAATCCATGCATGAGAACCTTTTTGTAGGGTACTGTGTCAAAGGATATGACACCACAGCCTAACTGGGAATAAAACCATCCACGTGTCTGGTCATGACCTTCGGTTATGAAGTCGTAGGGGAACCATTCCCCGAATTGTTCCTTTTCCTGTGGGTAGTAGAGGGAAGCCCATCCTGCAACTCCTGAGTCGATCCATACATCCAGAACATCGGGGGTTCGTTTCATGTCTCCGCCACAGCTGCACTTGATGGTTATCTCATCCACGTGTGGTCTGTGTATGAAGTCTCCCTTGAGCTCTCCATCAACTGCACGTTCCTTGAGTTCCTCAACAGAACCAACAACAGTTATTTCACCACAATCCTGACACACCCATATTGGTATTGGTATTCCCCAGTACCTCTGTCTGGATATAGTCCAGTCACGTGCATTTTCAACCCAGTTACGGAAACGGCTTTCACCTGCCCAGGATGGAACCCATTCAACCTTGTCGAGTTCACTGAGCATTTTATCCTTGATGTCGGTTACCTTCAAAAACCACTGTTTGGTTGCAAGGTAGATGATTGGACTTTTGCACCTCCAGCAGAAACCGTAACGGTGGTCTATTATTCCCTCACGGAAGAGAAGACCGTGCTCCTGAAGGTCCGCTATGATGTTTTTGTCTGCGGACTTCACGAACTGACCCAAGTACTTACCAGCCTCTTCCATGAATAGTCCTGCTTCATCCACTGGACAGAATATTGGTAAACCATACTTCTTACCTATTTCAAAGTCGTCTGGACCGTGTCCAGGGGCTGTGTGAACACAACCAGTTCCCTCTGTTAGGGTCACATGGTCTCCTGGAAGTATCATGTGCTTGAAATCCCTTTGAACAGGTATCTCATCCGTTAATGGATGGTTGTAGGGGGTGTTCTCAAGTTCAGATCCCTTGACCACCTTCATGATCTCGTGCTCCTCATCCTGAAAAACTGATTCCACAAGGGCCTCTGCCATTATGTAAACTTCATTTCCACGTTTCACATAGGCGTAGTCGAAGTCAGGATGTACACAGACTGCCATGTTTGCAGGGAGGGTCCATGGTGTGGTTGTCCAGACCAGGACGTAAACAGTGTAATCGTCACTTTCCTGCTGGCTGAGTGGGAACTTCACGTAGATGGAAGGGTCTTCCTTGTTGTCGTAGTCTATCTCTGCCATTGCAAGGGCTGTTTCACAGTGTGGGCACCATGTTATCACACGTTTGTCCCGCACGAGAAGATCCTTTTCATGGGCCCGTTTCAGGGTCC
The DNA here is from genome assembly GCF_900095295.1 of Methanobacterium congolense. Lineage (NCBI taxonomy): Archaea > Methanobacteriati > Methanobacteriota > Methanobacteria > Methanobacteriales > Methanobacteriaceae > Methanobacterium > Methanobacterium congolense. The sequence goes on along the minus strand of NZ_LT607756.1, from coordinate 2,315,408 downwards.
ACCAGCATGACTCCATGTACCTGTTATCGTAGGTAACGTAGGGTTTATCCCAGTCCATCCATATGCCAAGGAGCTTGAACTGGTCGGTCATGAGGGCCTTGTTTTCTACTGCAAATTCCTTGCATTTATTCACAAAGTTTTCGATACCTATGCGTTCTTCTATTTCCTTCTTGCTTTTTAAGCCAAGGATCCCCTCGACCTTGTGCTCGATTGGAAGTCCGTGGGTGTCCCATCCAGCCTGCCTCCTGATGCTGAAACCAGACATGCTCTTGTATCTGAGATAAGAATCCTTAATTATCTTGTTCCATGCAGTTCCAAGATGTATACGTCCACTACAATATGGTGGACCGTCTAAAAATGAGTATTTGGGCCTTTCTTCCCTCATTCTATTGGTTTCTCTGTAAACATCTCCCTGGTCCCAGAACTTCTGAACCTTCTCCTCGATGTTCTTTGATTTGTATGACCGTTGAGCCTCCTCTATTGGCATTTACATTCTCCTGTGATTTTTATGATTTTTCAGTTATTATGAATACACAACTAAGGTTTGTTGCTGGTATATAAAATAGTTAATAGTCAAACTCAATCGGATAGTGTTGATGGATATCAAGCTTGACACTATTTAAGAAAATTTTAAAAATAAAAATTTAGTGTATGAACTATTTATTGATAATTTTAAGTTTGATTATACTTTTAATTTTAAAATAAACTCAAATTATTACTTTTTATGATTTTTAAAGGTTTTTAACATCAAATGAAATTAAAAGATATATTCATTCATAGTGACCATTACAATGAAAAATTGGTAGGTAGGGGTTCTACCTAAAAATTATCCACAAATCTTCATGGGTTTATAGTTTTAGAAGGTTCTGAGTTCGCCTTTAACCATCATCTCAGTGATCTTACCAATATCCTCAAGCCAAGAGTCCATAACTCCCTCAACATTCTTGTTAACGGATTCCATGTTGTAACCGTCTTTAAGGATTATTTGGGCGCTTGCAGCTTTTGGATGATCGATTGGCTTACCTATCTGGCTTAGAATCATTATGTGAACCTGCTGGACTCCTTCAACTTCTTTAACAATGTCTTCTGCCATTCTGTTTGAGAGGAGGTTGTAGATCTTACCAACGTGGTTTAATGGGTTTTTACCGGAGGTTGCTTCCATTGACATTGGCCTGTTAGGTGTTATAAGGCCGTTTGCCCTATTTCCCCTTCCAACGGAGCCGTCATCTCCCATCTCTGCAGAGGTTCCTGTTACTGTGAGATAGTATCCTTCCTCTGAGGCGCATGAATGGTTGTCACCAGTGTTTATGAAGGTCTGAACTTCCCTTTCAGTATTTTTAACTGCAAGATCATTTATTATATCGTTGAGTTCCTCTTTAACGCTGATGTAGGTGTCCCTGCCGTCAACGTATTTTGATACCATTGCGCATGCAACTGTAAGGGTTATCTTATCCTTCTCCCTGAGACCCATGACCTTTATGTCCTCTCCAACATGAGGGTACTTCTTCTTGAAGTCTTTGGAGTTTAAAAGTTCCTCTGTCTTCATAACGATGTTTTCAGTTTCAGAAAATGGTGCGTAACCCACACCGAAGGATGTGTCATTTGAAGCAGGCATTCCATCCCTTTTGAACACATCAACCAGGTCTCCTGAACCGTGGCCGATCTTGCACTCCACAACGGTGGATGTTTCAACATCAAGGTTTATTATGTTTTCTTTCAAGTATTCTTTGGCTGCGGTTATTGCGATCCTGTCAATACCTATTTTCTGTCCTTCGTACTCTGGAACTCCCCTTCCTGTGAGGAGAATTTCTATTGGTTTGATTATTTCGCCGCCGCCAAATTTAGGGTCTGATTCACCTGCTGTGATCTGAACCTCGTCGGTGTTGTGGTGGAGTATACCTCCAAATTTGTCCATGTACTCGTTGCACAGGGCTCTGCTGACAGATTCTGCGATTCCGTCGCTTATACTATCAGGGTGGCCTATTCCTTTTCTTTCTACTATTTCTACGTCCTGTTCTTCGATTGGTTTCTGGATGAGCTCTTTAACTATGATGTTCCTCATGAAATCAGCCTCCAACACTTTTTAAATGATCAAGTTAAAAGTATTTTCTATGAAATATGTCCTTATAGTAAATAAAAGTAGGGGAACCCAGGTTGGTTATGCAGATGTTGCAGCGACTTTCATGTCAAGGTTCATGGGCCTCATGTTCAGGAAGGAACTTCCAAGGGGTTTGATACTGAAACTCCCAAACACAAGAAGCAGAAGGGGTTCAGCCATCCACATGTTCTTCATGAGAATGCCTCTGGACATAGTCTTTGCAGACTCCAGCATGAGGGTTGTTGACACGGTTTCCATAGATCCCTGGAAGACATACACCCCTAAAGCAGCTGCTCAGTACGTTATAGAACTTGAAAAGGGAACCATTGCTGCATCAGAGACTCAAATAGGGGATGAGCTCGATTTCACATGTGAGCATGCTTGAAATGATTTTTAGGAACTTAAAATAATCATGATGATTTAAACTTATATTTTAAACTAAATCCAAACTCATTCCAAATCATTCCAAATCATTCCAAATCATTCCAAATCATTCCAAATCATTCCAAATCATTCCAAATCATTCCAAATCATTCCAAATCATTCCAAATCCTTTTAAAGCCCATGGAGGTAAGAATATGGATGTGAAAATAGTTGATTATGGAGTTTCCATGCCCTCGCAAAGGTACTACGTGACCTACAGGGTCACAGGAATCGATCCTGAAACCAGAAAAAAGCTTGAAGAACGTGTTGAAGAAGAGACCACTTCAGAAAAGGAGGATTTAATCATAAAAATTTATTTTGAGGAGAAATATTATCCCCTTGGAAGTCAAGAGGCCCAGTACAAACTTGAAGACTTCATAGCACGTGAAGAGATTGAGATGACAGCTTACCTTACAGGTCTTCTTGAGGATTGAGGTCACATTAGATCTGTTCCAAAATTTGGATCATGCAAGATCATCGAATCATCACTAAATGAAAACATTCATAAACTAGATGCTGATCCATAAACATAAAGTTACATGGAATAACATGCTATGGATCGGTCTGTTATCATGGTTTTAAACCTCTAAAATTTAAATTAAAGTTTAAATTAAACTGTTAAGATTATTTAAATTATATAAACTCCTTCAAAATACGTATAAATCAAATTCAATATCCATTTTTTTAAAGATTCATTTTAAGTGAGAAATATCCAATGAAAGAGCTTCATTCGAACAATCCAAAGGCCCTGATTCTGAGGCAGAAGATGCAGTTTGCAATGTCTGGATTCAGGGATAGAATGGGATTTCATGACTTCGATCCCAAGGACTTTGAAGTGGTGCCTGTTAGGGTGACCATACCTGAATTAGACTCTGTTTTTAACGATTACCGCATAGTTCACATAAGTGATATTCACATGGGACAGTGGATATCCTCCAAACGTATAAAAGGTGTTGTGAGCCTTGTGAACCAGCAAAAACCAGATCTTGTAGCTATAACTGGGGATTCTGTTTCCTATCTGGCTGATGAACCTGTTCTCGACATGTTGAGATCCCTTGAAGGCCTGAAACCCCATGATGCAACGATTTCTGTCATGGGAAATCATGACCACTGGATGGGGGCAGCGAAGATCCGTAAAGTAATGGATGAGAGTGGGATAGTGGATCTGGAAAATGATGTCTACACCTTAAAACGTGGGGATGCCTCCCTGCACATTGCAGGGGTTGACAGCGTCACACTGAACCAGCACGACCTTGGGCAGGTCCTCCATAGAATGCCAGAGGAGGGTCCCGCAATACTCCTTGCCCACGAGCCCGACTTTGCAGACACAAGTGCAGCCACAGGAAGGTTCAGTCTTCAGCTTTCAGGACACTCCCATGGGGGGCAGGTTGTTATACCAGGGTTTGGAACTCCATTTCGAGGTTCCAACTTCAAGAAGTATCCCCTTGGAATGTACCGCGTGGGGGACATGCTCCAGTACACCAACAGAGGCCTGGGTACCAATGTTTTCTGGTTCAGGATCAACTGTCCCCCTGAAATAACTGTTTTGAAGCTTCATAATTAACTTTAAACCAAATTCAATGAATCTAAACTAATCATTCAAAAAAGCAGTAGATTTAAATTTGAATCAACCATTAAAACTATTAATAGGTTGAACTTACTTTAATTAATCAGTAATTCATGAAATTTTATTTAATTTAATTAAAATAAAAAACACACTTAAAAAATAGTCCTGAACTTTTAAGCAGACTTTTAAAGTCTCAGTTTCAATATTGGGGGTTGAAATGGATAAAAGTAGAAGCACGTACATCATGTGGACTGGACGTACCATAGCCCTTTGGGTCAGTGAGATCGTTGGTTTCATGGCAATGGCCGTGGTGATACCTGGATTTCAAGTGGATGGATGGGAATCTGCTGCAGTAGCCGTAACATTCATAGGCCTTTTAAATGCGCTTTTATGGCCCCTTCTATCCTATTATACCTTGAGATTTCTTGTTTTCACCTTCGGTGTTGGAGCTCTTATTCTCAATGGATTCATGATATGGATTGCAAGCCAGTTCGTCCCAGGACTCAGCATATCTGGAGGGGCTCTGCTCCTGGTACCCCTTGGAATTGCAGCCATAAACACCCTTGTCTCAGCAGTCATAACCATTGATGATGAGGCATCCTATTACAGAACTGTTCTCAGGCGCGATCTCGAACGCAGGTCTAAAGGTATTGATAAAAATAAACCAGGATTCATATTCCTTGAAATCGATGGACTCGCAGCTTCAACCCTTAAAAAGGCAATAAAAAATGGTTACATGCCAACACTCAAGAAATGGCTTGAAGATGGAACCCACAGGATCAAGGAATGGGAAACCGATCTCTCAAGTCAAACAGGAGCTTCACAGGCAGGAATACTCCACGGCAACAACAAAGACCTTCCAGCATTCCAATGGGTTGAAAAGGAGAATAAAAACAAGCTAAGGGTTTCCACAGGACTTTTTGATGCACCTCTCATTGAAAAAAGGGTTTCAAATGGGAATGGCCTTCTCTCAACCAACGGTGCCAGCAGATCCAACCTGTTCTCTGGGGATGCCAGCAACACCATATTCACCTACAGCAAGATCAGCAACCTTGGACAGTTCTACACAAGGGCATGGTACTTCTTCTACTCAAATCCCTACAACTTCACACGCACACTTGTCCTCAGCCTATGGGACATGGTCATGGAGATGGGATCACGCATCAGGCAGAGGATAAAACATATAAATCCACGTTTGAATCGCAGTTTCATCTATTTTCCTATACGTGCAACTGCCAACGTATTTCTGAGGGAGGTAACCACCTACACCCTCCTTGGGGACATGCTGACTGGGAAGGTGGATGCAGCCTACGCAACCTATGTTGGATACGATGAAATAGCCCATCATTCGGGTGTTGAGGACTACGATGCATTTTATGCCCTAAAAAAAATTGACAAACAATTTAAACGCCTTGAAAATGCTAAAAAAACAGCTTTAAGGCCTTACCATCTGGTTGTGCTTTCTGATCATGGTCAGAGCAACGGGGCCACATTCAAGCAGCGTTACAAGATGACGCTGGAGGATCTTGTGAGGGAACTGCTTCCAGAGGATATAAAGATCCACAGTGACCTTTACACCAACGTTGACCACTTCAGCCAGGCAGTTAGATATCCAATAACTGAGGGTAAGGATTTCATAAACCAGAAAACAGCCAACACAGTTGAAAGTGGTAGGAAGGTTGGAAGGAGTGTCATGGCATCCTTCACTGAAAACCAGTTCGTGAAAAGAACCTTCAAATCACTTGAAATGCCAGAGATGCCCCATAAAAAGTTTTACAAGGGTCATGAAGATACTTACGTGTCTCCAGAGGAAGCTCAGACCGTGGTTCTGGCCTCTGGAAACCTTGGACTCATATACTTCAATGAGTGGAGTGAAAGAATGACCTACGAAGAGTTAAACCTGGCCTTTCCAAACCTCATACCGGGTTTGATACAGCATAATGGTATAGGATTCATAATGGTGCATTCAGAAGAGCACGGAACCGTTGTGATAGGCTCTAGGGGGACTTATTACCTTGAAACTGACACATTTGAGGGTGAAAACCCCATTGCCAGCTTCGGTAAGAATGCTGCCCACCATCTCAAGCGAACAGACAACTTCAAATACGTTCCTGATATTCTCGTGAACAGTTTCTACAATCCAGAAACCAGGGAAGTTGCAGCATTTGAGGAGTTGATAGGGAGCCACGGGGGCATGGGAGGTAACCAATCTAAACCTTTTATAATGCACCCTTCTCAATGGAAAATCGATGAAGAAGAAATAGTGGGTGCTGAAAATGTTTATAAAACATTGAAAACCCATATTCAGGAGGCTTGGGATAATAATTATGGAACTAACGAAGTTGAATAAACAGGAATTAAACACTAAAATCATATCTTTAACTTTTCAGGTTTTGTTGAAACTTCAATACATACTCAACTCGAGGATACTCTCAGATAAATGCTCCTCTTAAGACAAATTCAATTCATGAAGCACTATGAAAAACTTAAAATAGAAAAAATAGGGATTTAATAATATGTACAAAAAAACACTCCTCTTATACCTCTTTGCAGTGGTTCTCCTAATTTTAGGTTTTTATAGCCTATTCTACCTTAAGGACACTTTTTCAGGAGTTTTATGGTCAGTTTTTGGAATAATATTCCTTATAATAGGTTATGGAAAACTGCAGCGTTGATAGTGGAATATGATGCATTCCTCCCCTATTTTTTAATTTAACCCCATTTTTTAATCTAATTTTACCCGTTTTTTGATTTCCTCAATAGCCATACCTGAAACCTTTCTGACCAATGGATTTTTATCTTCAAGGGTTTTATTCAGACCTTCGAGGGCATTTTCGTCCCCTATCAGGTAGAGTCCGAGGGCTCCTGCGTACCGCACACTTGCCTTTTCATCACCTAAAATGTTTATGAGGGGTTTTAATGCACGTTCATCATCGAAAAGGGCTAGTGCAAGGGCCGCAGCCTCACGAACATGCCAATCATCATCATTAAGGGCTTTTATCAGTGGTTCAACGGCTCTAGGATCTCCAACCTCTGCAAGAAGTTCTGCAGCATCTTCCCTTACAGCCCAATCCTCATTTTCAAGTTCTTCCACAAGAAAACCTATTCTTTTATGCTCTTCAGACACAACAACACCCCACTAAGTTGAAAAAGCTCAATTTAATGCATGTTTCTTTATATGTTGCTGCAAGTTCATAATAATTTTCATCCAAGTTCTCATCCTATAAATGAAATTTTTTAAGAAGAATTAGAAATGATGTAGAACTTCATAAAACCATTTTTTTGTAAAAAAAAGTTCTTGTAGGTGTTATTACAATTTAAAAATTATTTAACCAAGATATTTAAGTAAAATTTAAGTAAAAAATATTTAAAAATTTTAAATGAACAAATAAATGTAGATTTAGAAGGATTAAAGCGTCATGAGAGGAGAATTTGAAATGATTAAAACATCCCTGAAATCTCATCTGGATGTCCGAAAACATCCACCCCATCGAAGTCGTAGAGTTTGTGGGTGTTCTCTATGTCTATGTCCCTCATGTGGATGGTTATCCTTTTCCCCCCTGTCACTGCACCGTAGGGGCAGGCGATCTGACAGGTTCCACAGCCTATGCATTTGAGGAGGTCTATCTCAACACCTGGATTTATTGCATCTTCAGGGCACGCAGCCGCAGCCTGACATGGTTGGCAGTTCTGGCAGTCTGCAAGTTCGAGTTTTGAGGGTAAAACAGTTTCAACAGCACCGGATTCAAGGTCAACAGGAATTATACAGGTTTTAACACCACCTTTACCTGCCTGTGCCACTGCGTTGGTTATGAGTGTGTCTGCTATTCCGTTAACTATCTTACCAATTGTGTTGGATGTTGTTGGTGAAACAACAAGCACATCATACTTTCCAAGTGAAAAACGTCCGGTCATGGGGAAGCTGAACCTCTGATCATCCTCACGAACGAGCTCCCTGTAGTAACCTCCAGTTATGCTTTTAACCTTGTTGAACAGGCCGTACATCTTAAGAACTTCTTCTCCTGCTCCTGAAAGTAGTACAGTGACTTCATGATCCTTGGAAAGTTCATAAAGCATGTTCACACTTTCTTCAAGTAAATGGCCTGCTCCTGTTATTCCCCACGCTATTTTCATCCTTCATTGGCTCCTACTTTATTTTTAGTTGGTTCTGTTGATCTTAAAAAAATTAAATAAAAAAATTAGTTTATGAAAAAAATTTAGAAAAAGTTTTTTTCACTACAAAATTTGAGGTAAGGATTTTCAGATTTTCACGTTTTTTTAGAAGTCTATGTACTCGTAGGCTTTGTCTTCTCTGAATGCGTAGTGTACAGTGTTATACTGACTTATGAACTCTGCAACTTCTTCTTTGACGTTTTTACCATCTATTGCAACCTGTTTTATGAACTCTGCAACTTCGCTCATGTGGGATTCCTTCAATCCACGTCTGGTTATTTCCTGGGTTCCTATACGGATACCTGATGGGTCGTCTGATTTGTTCACGTCGTCCCATGGGAACAGGTTCTTGTTGAGGATTATGTTGTTAGCCTCAAAGTCTTTTGCAAGTTTTGCAGCATGTCCAAGGTTTGAAACATCCATTGCAAGCTGATGTGATTCTGTGAATCCAAGGTCTTCACACAGCACGTTGAAACCGAGTTCGTAAAGGCTTCCTGCCAGTGCCTTGGCGTTCTTTATGGTCTGTTCGGCGTATGCGTTACCGAATTCAAGCATTTCAGCTGTTGCTATACCCAGTGCTGCCAGGTGGTGGAGGTGGTGGTTGCTCACAACTCCTGGGAAGACTGCATCATCGATTTTATGTGCCAGTTCCTCTTTACAGAGTATTATACCTCCCTGTGGACCTGGGAATGTTTTGTGGGTACTTCCGGCCATTATGTCTGCACCTTCCTTCAGTGGGTCCTGGAAGCAGCCACCTGCTATTAATCCGAGAACATGTGCACCATCGTACATTATCTTGGCACCGACTTCATCTGCTGCTTCCCTTGCTTCCTCAACTGGATGTGGGAAGAGGAACAGACTGCCGCCGAATAGAACCAGTTTTGGTTTTTTCTCAAGGATCTCTTTTTTAAGGGCGTCAGGGTCTATGTTCATTTTGGTTTCATCGAATGGATGCGGTGTAACCTTTAAACCCCTTACACCTGCAGCGCTGACATTTGCATGGCTTATGTGACCTCCTACAGGAACTTCAAGGGCCATCATCCTGTCGCCGTGGTTTGTGAGAGCGAAGAATGCTGCTAAATTTGCAACAACACCTGAAACAGGCTGTACATTGGCATGTTCTGCCTTGAATATTTTCTTTGACAGATCCACTGTGATGTCCTCGATCTCGTCGATGTACTTGCAGCCCTCGTAGAGTCTGCTGCCAGAGGTACCTTCTGCGTACCTGTGGGAAAGGTCTGAAGCCAGGGCTTCCCTCACACTTACACTGGTTATGTTCTCACTTGCTATAAGATTTATGCTATTTTCCATCCATTTATGGTGCTCTTTTGTAATATCTTTTATTTTAAGAGCGTATTCTTCGTTTTTAGACATTATTCTCCTCCAAATAAAAGGTTAATTTGATGAGTGGAATATCCTGGGATACCATTGATCTATTGTATAAAATGCCATGAATATAAAGATTTTCAAAAAAGGGAAAGAGAAGATTTAAGTTCTTTAATAAGGAATACCGACCATTTTAATATTGTAACTCCAAAAGAGAAAGATTTTACATTTTTTTACATTTTTTTTAATGAAAAAAGTTTTTTAAAATAGGTTTTGAAGATTCTGATTCCTTTGGATTTTATTTTTCCCTGAAAAATGACTCATTCTTCATCTCCTGGAGGTTTGAAACACCACTCAAAATAAAATTTTTAAAATATTTTTTTATTAAAACAATCTTTAAAAGTCTTCAAATCCAATAAAATCAGTTTTAATTCTTATGCACGGATTTTATAATGCGGAAAATGTAATTAGAAAATGGTGAGTGATCCGATGATGGAACAATTACTTAGAATAGGTAATATGAATTTTAATATGAAATTAAAGTTTTAGAATCAATAAAAATAGAAAAATAAAGGATTGAAGAAGTTTTTAAACTTCTCCTATTTCAGCAGGTCTATTTTGCTGGTTCGTTCATTGCAGCTTCAATCTGAGCCATGATCTGTTCGGTCTTGAAGTGCTGCTGGTCTAATGCTCCAGATGGGCATGCTCCGACACATGTTCCGCATCCTTTACATAGAGCAACGTTTATCTGAGCTTTTCCATCGACCCTTTCAACTGCACCGAATGGACAGAGTTCTATACAAACTTCGCATCCACCGCAGACATCGTCATCCACAACTGCAACGATAGGTTCGATTTCCACTTCACCTTTAACCATTGGGATTGCTGCTCTGGCTGCTGCACCTGATGCCTGTGCAACTGCGTCAGGAATATCTTTTGGTCCCTGTGCAACACCTGCAAGGTATACACCGTCGGTTAATGTGTCAACAGGCCTGAGTTTTGGGTGAGCTTCCATGTAGAACCCGTCAGCACTCTTGGAAATACCGAGTGTCTGCCTTAATGGTTCTGAACCTTCTGGTGGCTGTAGACCCACAGATAAAACTACCATGTCGTAGTCGTACTCTGTGACTTTTCCAAGTAAGCTGTCCTCTGCCCTGACGGTAAGTGTTTCATCTGGGTTTTCGAGTATGCTTGCTGGCCTACCCCTAACGAATTTGATTCCGTATTTTTCCTGTGAGGTCTTGTAGAACTCTTCGAATCCTTTACCGAATGCCCTTATATCCATGTAGTAAATGGTGACTTCGGTGTCAGGTTCATGGTCAATTATGAGCTGTGCGTTTTTCATTGCGTACATACAGCAAACCCTGGAACAGTAGTGTTTGCCGATCTGTTCGTCCCTTGAACCAACGCACTGGATGAATGCAACGCTTTTTGGGTTTTCACCATTGGATGGTTTGACAACGTGACCCATGGTTGGTCCTGATGCGTTTATGTATCTTTCAAGTTCAAGACCTGTGATAACGTTTTTAGCATCGCCGTAGAGGTACTCTTTCTTCTCTGTTGGGTCGTATGGGTCGTAACCTGTTGCGGCTATGATGGTACCAACTTCGAGTTCGATGGTTTCTGGTTCCTGGTCGTGGTTGATTGCTCCCTTTTCACATGCGGTGTCACAGAGGTGGCACTCGATACAGTAGTCCTTGTCTATGGTTGCGCATAGTGGAACTGCCTGTGGGAATGGGATGTATGCTGCTTTGACCATACCTACTCCTTCATCGAAGTAGTTTGGTATTTCTATAGGGCACACTTCGGAACATGTTCCACATCCAGTACAGATGTCTTCATCTATGAACCTTGGTTTTTTCTCTACTTTGACTTTGAAGTTACCTATGTAACCGTCAACTTCTTTAACCTCTGCGTAGGAGATGAGTTCGATGTTTTCGTGTTTACCTGCGTCCACCATCTTAGGTGCGAGGATACACATGGAACAGTCGAGTGTTGGGAAAGTTTTGTCCAGCTGAGCCATTCTTCCACCGATGGTTGGGTTCTTCTCAACCAGGTAGGTTTTGAATCCCATGTCAGCAAGGTCAAGTGCAGATTGAATACCTGCAACTCCTCCACCTATGACCATTGCGCTGTCGGTCACAGCCACTTTGGATGCTTCCAATGGTTCGAGTAGCCTTGCTTTTGCAGCGGCCATTCTTACCAGGTCTTTTGCTTTTTCAGTTGCTGCTTCTGGTTCGTGCATGTGAACCCAGGAATCGTGTTCCCTGAGGTTTGCGAATTCGAAAAGGAACTGGTTTAATCCTGCTTCCCTGACAGCTCTCCTGAATGTTGGCTCGTGAAGCCTTGGTGAGCATGCTGCAACTACGATCCTGTTTATACCCAGTTCTTTGATGTCTTTCTGGATCATTTCCTGACCTGGATCTGAACACATGTACTTGTATTCCTTAGCTACAACAACGTTTGGAAGGGTTGCTGCATAATCTTTTACCGCTTCGATGTCAACGACGCCGCCGATGTTCACTCCGCAGTGGCATACGTATATTCCGAGCTTTGGTTCTTCGATTGTTTCTTGTTTTTTCTCTTCTGCCAATTAAATCACCTATTCAGTAAATATGTGATAACTATTATTTTATGCTCTACTCTATCACCCCGATAAATAAAGCTTTCTATTTATTTTTTTATACAAAGTTTATATATGAGAACATTCTCTGCAGATTCAAAACATTTTAAAACAGTATTTAAAAAAAATAAATTGTATAATTAATCCTATTCTAATATAAGCTTAAAATAAACCTTAAAATTATTAAAATAATCAGTAACCATATCAAAATGACTATGACTCCAACATACCAAATTTTGGGAGTATTACCATCGAATTTAAGTCTGGCTTCTTCTTCATGTTCCTTTAAAATCTCTTTTGGAATTATTCTGCAAAGCAGTGGAATACCCAATGTCACAAGAATAAAATCATCTAAATAACCCACAATTGGAATGAAATCAGGTATGAGATCGATTGGACTTAAAATGTACCCTAAAAAAAGTATTAGGATAATTTTAATGTACCAGGGTACTCTTGGATCCTTGTAGGATAAGTAAAGGGCATAAGTTTCATATTCAAGTTTTTCAAAGGTCTTTCTCCAATTTTTAACCTTAAACCTGTTCATTTTAAACTTCCTACTCTTTTTTTATTTTTGGATAAGGTTCATATTCCCTATAAAATTAACATTAGGATTGGTAGGGTTACCATGCTCAGTACTGTGCTCAGGAAGATGCAGGCACTTGCAGCTTTCACATCAAGGTTGTATGTGATTGCAAGAACAAGGGCCAGCATTGCAGTTGGCATTCCTGCCTCAACGATGGTCACGGTACTGTTCAATCCACTCAAACCAAGGGCACTAACGAGTAAAAATGCTATTAATGGTGCCAATATGAGTTTGATCCCTGAAACTGCAATGGATTCTTCCATGTAATTCTTCAAACTGCTTACCTCAAGTGAAAGACCCAGGGATATCATTATCAGTGGAATGGTTGCACCACTCAAATATTTGAGGATTGCTGGGGCCATGGAACCAATGTTAAGGTGTATGAGATTCACAGCTACCCCTAAAACAAGACCCCAAATTGGAGGGAATAAGAGTGCTCTTTTTGCTATTTCAGAGTATTTACCCCCAAAGAGAAGGAGGAAAAGGATTCCAAAGCATATGAATATGATGGTGGAACCTGCATCATAGAATATGGCCCTTACAAGCCCTGCAGTACCAAAAACTCCAAGAACAACGGGGTAACCCAGAAATCCTGAGTTGAACATTGTGGAGGTTACTGTAATGCTCCAGCGAGTTTTTTTAGGGTAGCCTCTGATCCTTGAGAAGGTATACCCAATTAAACCTCCTATGGTCCCTATCAATATGCAGAGACCTGTTATCTCTGCAAGACTCCCTATATCAGAAAGGTCTGCAGTGTACATGGCCATGAATATCAGTGAAGGAAGGGCTATGTTGATAACAACTTTGTTTAAGGTAATGGAATCTTCAGGTTTTAAGAGCTTGATGCGTTTTGCTGCATAACCTATGATCACGAGAATTATGATGGAAATTATGGTTTCTAACGAGTTCATTTTATCATCATTCAATTAAAAAACAGTTTTAAAAAACGGTTTAGTTCTAATTTCAACAAACAGTTTATTGGTTAACCCAAGTAATAAATCTATAGTTCGATCATTGTTCAGGAGCATTCAGGGGAACTGAACTTCAAATTAACCAGAATAGTGAATAATCATCAACAATTAGATCGTTAAATATTGTTTAAAGATGGATACATGAATTTTGATAAAAAAGACTATGTAAAAAAAGAATAAGTGAGTTGGATGTTCAATCAACAACTCCTTCGGTAACGATTTTAAACACAGCTTCTCCCTCAGGAAGGTGTGGGCTGTCAACAAGCCTTGCAATTCTTTTACCTGCAAGTCCTTTTTTGAGCCAGATCCTGTAGGTTGCTGCGTGTCCAAGTACGTGCCCTCCAATAGCTTTTGTAGGACTTCCAAAGAAAGCGTCGGGTTTGGACTGAACCTGGTTCGTTACAAAAACAGCCACGTTGTAGGTGTTAGCAATTGTTTGCAGTGTATGGAGGTGTTGGTTCAACTTCTGCTGTCTCGTTGCAAGTGATTCCCTTCCAACATATTCTGCACGGAAATGGGATGTAAGTGAGTCAACAATAACTATCTTGATGTTCGTCCCCTTCTGGATCAGCTCGTTGACCTTATCAGCCATGAGTATCTGGTGGCTGGAGTTGAATGCCCTTGCAATGTGGATGTTCTGTAGAACTTCTTCCATATCCAGTTCAAATCCTTCTGCAATCTGTTTGATCCTTTCGGGTCTGAAGGTGTTTTCAGTGTCTATGAAGACACATTCTCCAGAAAGGCCGCCCTTTTCTGGGGGTAATTGACATGTGACTGCCAGTTCGTGGGATATCTGGCTTTTACCGGAACCGAACTCTCCGAATACTTCTGTTATGGATTGGGTTTCTATTCCACCACCTATGAGTTCATCCAGACCAGTACTTCCAGTTGTTATACGTCCAACATCTTTCCTTCTTTCCATAACGTCTAGAGCAGTCTCGAAATCTATCTGTTCAGATTTTCTTGCGGCTTCTATGACCTTCTCTGCAACACCCTCACCAATTTCAGCTTTAACACTTAATTCCTTTGCTGTTGCTGTTGCTAGTCTCATCATATCTGCAAAACCAGCATCTCTCAGTTTCTGGGCAGTTTTCTCCCCAACGTTTGGTAAATCTTCCAATTCGACCATTTCAATCTCCTTTTGAACTTTTTAAATTATTAAATTCTTCTGATTGGTTTTTAAATAAGGTTTTTAAATAATATTCAAGTTTTAAATCTAATTAGATAATCATGTTTTTCAGTGGATTAGATCTTTAAAGAAACTACTTTCTTTGCGTTGAGCCTTATTTCTTCGTTGTATTCATCGTAACTTGCATCTGCAATTATGGTTATTTCCTGACCCACCATATCTGCGACTTTGTCCTCGAGGGAACCTTCATCTCCAGTTTTTGCTATAACATCTCTAACTTCGTCAGTGGTCATTCCAATGAACTCTTCAGCTGCTTTCCTGAAGAAGGTGGCCCTCATGGTCCCGGTTTCATCTTCCATGACACAGGATATTATCATGAGGTAGTTGGGTTCGTCTATTTCTTCTCCACATATGTCACAGATGTATGCGTTTTCAGAGAAATTGACCCTTTTATTACAGTTTGGACACATCTCATAGAGTATTTTGTTTCCATAGGCTTCCACAATTTGTCCAGTTACCTTGATATTTCTATCTTCCTCTTCAACATCTTCGATCTTTCTGTTTTTATAGATCATATCCTGAATTTCATCTAAAGATGGTAACTTTCCAGTTTCATCTTCCTTAGGTTTTGTAACAACGGTGTTTCTGCTTATACTGATTTCTATATTTCCGTCTCTGTAGTTAACCCTTGGATTTTCGATTTTGATTGTGTCGCCAGCTTTCATTGGCAAGTTTGCCTTTTCATCCCAGAATGATGCTCTAACAGTTCCTGTGCCATCGGCTATTTCAACGGTTCGAACTATTCCCTGGGTTCCGTCACTTCTCTGGAACTGGTTTGGATCGTAAACATTCAGTATCCTTCCAAGGAGCCTTATGTTCTGGTCTCCTTCTTCTAATTCATCTACATGTTTAGTTTTGTAGATTTTTTCTTCTATTTCACTTAAAGAGGGGAGATTTTTGGTTTCTTCTTCACTTGGTTCCATCAATCTGGAAGTTCTTCCAACGCTGAGTTCCATGTTGTAATTTCCAAATCTTGTCCTGGCATTTTCGATCTTCACGGCATCACCAGGGTTTAAAGATTTTTCAGCCTTTTCATCCCAGAAGGAGGTTCTCACAACACCTGTAGCATCTCCAATTTCAACGGTTCGAACGGTTCCACTTGTTCCATCCGTTCTCTGGAATTCACTGGGGTCCTGGACGCTGATGATCCTTCCGATTATGTCAACTTCGTCTCCCTCATCATCCATTTCATTTAAGGTTGATATTTCAACTGGTTTAATATAATCTCCACATTTTTGGAGGTTTTCCCTAAGTTTATCATCTATTTCAGGATCTTCATCGATTTTAGTGTTCCAGTTAGTGTTTATCCGGTAATCTGTACCGGAATATTCGTCAAATTCGATGTTTCCGCCGGTTATCTTGATTATGGATCCCTTTTCAAGTTTCATATCTGCGTCATCGTTCCAGAGGGTGACCCTTATGCTTCCTGTTTCATCCTGCATTTCAATGGATTTAACCTGACCTTTGCTGCCGTCATTTCTTTCAAAGGTTATTTTGTCGTAATTTTTACACACAACCCCTATCACGGTAACGTTCTTCATCTCATGGGCATCGCCTATTTTAAGGATATCCTCATCGTACTCTGGAACATCAAATTCCCCTTTGATTATTCTTCCACGCCAGGAATGAGTTAATGAAACTTCTCCATTTCGCAAACGGCTTTGAGCTCCAAGTACTTTGATGGAGTCTCCTTCCTTGAGTTTGAGATCTTCAACGATACCCACATCGTTGTTCCATAGTGTTAATTGCATCTGCCCGGTTTTGTCCTGTATTTCAAGGGACATTACCTTTCCGTCATTACCATTTCTGTCAAAGGTTCTGACCCTGGGGATGCGAATGATCCTGGCTACAACGTTAACAGTACTTTCACCCTTTACATCCGCCAGGTTAGTTAACTTTTCCTCGTACTTTGGAAGTTCTTCAAAATTTCCATCTGTAATTTTTTCAAGCTTAGAATCTCTGCTTGTCTGTATCTCATTGTTTTCATTTCGGAAACCCTGTTTAACTTCCACACGGTTCAACTTCACAACGTCTCCTTCAATAACTTCATCGAGAAATTTAACATTTTCAGTCCAGAGAGTTACCCTTATTTGCCCGGTTTCATCGGCTATGATCATATTTGCGAGTTTTCCATGATTTCCCTTTCTATTTGTGAATTTTTTAACATTCGACACGCTCATTATGCGTCCAATGACACAGACATTATCATGTCCTGCAGTAAGTTGGGATATCTTTTGAGGTTTATTGCCTTCAGATAATGCTTCGTTCTTTTCATCTATGTATTCGCCAGTTATTGTTCTGGCTATGTCGAGGTCACTCATGAAACTTACATCTTCATATTCCTTCTTCCTTTCTTCCATTTTCTTCAGGAAGTCCTCATATGAGATCTTATCCTTAATTCTTTCGTATTCCTTCATTATTTCATCGTTAACTTCACCGCTCATTTGGGGTCCCTCACTTAAATATACTTCTTAGTCAACTATATTTAAAATACTACTGAGTGCATTTGAGAATTAATGCAAACAATATTTGTATTAATAATTATAATATTCTTATTACTATATAAATTTGTCATATGAAACATGTGTCATGATTCATATCTAATTGGTTGGTATCTTCAATAAAATAATTGGATCGTGTTATTATAATATGGGAATTCGATGACAATTTTTTTATAATAGTTAGTTAGATAAAACTATATATCCTATGGAGTGACATTATGAATCAAGAGCTTGAGCTTGTAGAATCAATGGATAAATTGAGTGGATTAATGAGGAAATTCCAAACACAACTTCGTTCTGGAGATTTAAAGGAATATACCCTTAGACAATTGTATTATATTGAATTAATCGATAAAAATGAGGGAATAAGTGTTTCTCAAATATCGAAGACACTGGACGTTAAAAAATCAACGGTTTCAATAGCCATCAACCAGTTGATAAATCTCGGAATTGTAACTAAAATCCAATCCGACACTGATAAACGCTTTTATTTCCTTCAGTTGACGCCGAAAGGTAAAGATATCATGAAGCTGCACAAACAGATTCATGAGGATACAATTAAAAAGATTTTGAAGATTTTGAATCCTGAAGAGGTTGAAAGTTTCATTAAACTCGTGAATAAAATCACCTTAACCATTTAATGACGAAATCTCATGAATTTATTACATGAATACTCCACTCTACAAAATTTATCCCTCTACAAACTTCAATCTAAACTTTAAAATTTCAGTTTAATTTAAAAGGAGGAATGCGCATGGCCATGACAATGGCAGAGAAAATACTTGCAAAAGCCGCTGGCAAAAAGGAATCAGAGGCTGGAGAAATAGTAATGGCAAATATAGATGTTGCAATGACTCATGATCTAACAGGCCCAATGTCTGTGGAATCATTCGAGAAGATAGGTGTGGATGATGTATGGGATCCCGAGAAGATCGTTGTTGTCTTCGACCACCAGGTTCCAGCAGACTCGATAGAGGCGGCACAGAACCACATCGACATGCGAAAATTCGTGGAGGAACAGGGCATAAACAACTTCTACGATGTAAGGGAAGGTGTCTGCCACCAGGTACTGCCTGAGATGGGACATATCGTTCCAGGAGAAGTTGTTGTTGGTACAGACTCACACACATGCACACACGGTGCATTAGGAGCATTTTCAACAGGAATTGGATCAACAGACATGGCTATGGTGTTTGCAACAGGAAAACTCTGGTTCAAAGTTCCAGAAACCATAAAATTCAACGTAACAGGAAATTTGGCTGAAAAAGTCTACGCAAAGGATGTTGTCCTCAACATAATCGGCAAGATCGGTGCAGACGGTGCAACCTACAAGGCATGTGAATTTGGAGGAGAAACAACCCAGAAAATGTCTGTATCTGACAGAATGGTTCTTTGTAACATGGCAATAGAGATGGGAGGAAAAACAGGGCTTGTTGAACCCGACCAAAAAACCTTTGACTACCTCAAGGGCAGAACAACCAAATCCTACGAGGTTATGAAGACAGATGAAGATGCAGATTCACTTGAAATCATGGACATAGATGTGAACGACCTTGAACCTCAGATAGCATGTCCACACCACGTTGACAACGTCAAACCAGTTTCAGAGGTTGAAGGAACCCATATAGATCAGGTTTTCCTTGGTTCATGCACAAACGGAAGACTCAGCGACCTAAGGACAGCTGCAAAGATCCTCAAGGGCAAAAGGGTTTCAGACAGCATAAGAATGCTTGTTATACCTGCTTCAAGGGAGGTTTACACCAAGGCAATGGATGAGGGACTTCTCAGGACCTTCGTTGATGCTGGAGCACTTGTTTGCAACCCATGCTGCGGTCCGTGCCTTGGAGGTCACGTTGGACTCGTGGGTCCCGGTGAAGTGAGCCTTTCAACCTCAAACAGGAACTTCAAGGGAAGACAGGGAAGTTCAGATGCAGAGGTTTACCTGAGCTCAGCAGCAGTTGCAGCAGCATCCGCAATCACAGGGAAAATATCAGATCCAAGGGATTTATGATAGATACAATCAAAAATTCAATTAAAAAGCATTAAAATAAAAACCATGTATTTATGATTCATTCAATATTAAAGATTTAGTTAAAGATTTAAAGGTGTTAAAATGAAAGGAAAAGTCTGGAAATTTGGTGACGATATTGATACAGATATAATCATTCCAGGTAGGTACCTAATTCTCAGGGGTGAAGATGAACTTGCACAACATGCAATGGAAGGATTAGACCCTGAATTCCCAAAGAAGGTCAGTAAGGGGGATGTGATAGTAGCAGGTAAAAACTTCGGCTGTGGTTCCTCAAGGGAACATGCACCTGTTGCACTCAAGGGAGCCGGCATCTCCGTGGTTGTTGCAGAGTCATTCGCAAGAATATTCTACAGAAACGCAATAAATGTGGGACTTCCACTCTTGGAAGCCAAAGATATTTCAAAAAAGGTTTCTGAAGGGGATGAAGTGGACATAGACATGGACAAAGGAATACTGAAGGATCTGAACACTTCAGAAGAGTTCGAAGTTAAGGGATTACCAGAATTCATGCTTGAAATCCTCAATAAAGGCGGTTTAATCCCCTACCTTAAAGAAAACATTTCCCAAATGGAATAAAGTTTAGGATAAGTAAGGTTGTGTGGAACCTGGATCAGTAACAATTTAATACAACACCCAAATTGTATTTTGCGAATAAAATCCATACAACCTCTAATTATTTTTTAATTTTTATTTAAAGAAATTATTTAAAAAAATATTTAAGAATATTTAAAAAATTCAGGAATATTTTTTTAATAAGGCATATTTTTAATAAAAGAAAGTTTTTTAATAAAAGAAAGTAGGAATTAATAGAAAATAAACTAAGGTGGTGTTTTAATGTACAAAATAGCTGTTATACCTGGTGATGGGATAGGAAAAGAGGTTATGGAGGCCACATTGCACGTATTAGAGGCTTCAAATCTTGAATTTGATTACACCTTTGCTGACGCAGGGGATGAAACTAAGGAAAAAACAGGAGTTGCACTTCCAGAAGAAACACTTGACATCGTGAAGAAATCACAGGCATGCCTCTTCGGTGCGGCTGGAGAATCTGCAGCAGACGTCATAGTGAAACTGAGAAGGGAACTGGACCTCTACGCCAACATCAGACCTGTTAAATCTTACAAAGGAACCAAATGCCTCTTCGAAGATGTTGATTTTGTAATCGTGAGGGAGAACACAGAGGGACTTTACATTGGACGTGAGGAGTACACAGATGATGGTGCAACAGCAGTCAGGATCATAACCAGAAAGGCTTCCGAGCGCATATGCAGATTCGCATTTGAATACGCTAAAACTACTCAGAGAAACAGGGTTACGGGTGTTCACAAGGCAAACGTTCTTAAAAAGACAGATGGAATTTTCAAGGAAACCTTCTACAAGGTTGCTGAGGATTATGCTGATGTGGAAACTGAAGACTTCTACGTTGATGCAACCGCCATGTACCTCGTAACCATGCCCCTACACTTCGATGTTGTGGTCACAACCAACCTCTATGGAGACATACTCTCAGATGAGGGAGCAGGACTCGTAGGGGGATTGGGACTGATACCATCTGCCAACATAGGGGATAAACAGGGACTCTTTGAACCTGTTCATGGTTCAGCTCCAGACATCGCAGGTAAAGGCATTGCAAACCCATCAGCAATGATACTCTCTGCAGTTATGATGCTTGAGTACCTTGGAGAGAATGATGAAGCCAGAAAACTTGAAAAAGCCCTCACACAAGTTTTAAGTGATGGAAAGGTTGTTACAGGGGATCTTGGAGGCAGTGCTTCCACCATGGAAATGGCATCTGAGGTCAGGGCCAAGTTTGAAGGGTCTTAAATTCTCCAAACCTTCTTTTATATTTTTTTCTATTTTAAATTATATTTCAAATAAAATCATTTGTTAAAAAGGTAATGCCTTAATTATAAACAGTTTAAATTCTTAAATACCTATTTTTAACTTCCTTAATAATAACTCTATAAATGCGGTAAACAGAAAATATATTATAACACGTGTTATATTATTAGTAGGTGTTAAGTAGACAAGTGCCATGTTCAGGATCAAGATCTGATCCTTGGATCGATAATTTTTATGGAGATTTACCCAATGCAAGAAAGAGATGAAATTGATATAAGACCGGATTTTCCTTTACTTGAAGAATCAATTTATTTAGATGCTGCAAGCACTACACCAACCCCAAAAGCCGTTGTTGAGGCAATGTGCGACTACTTCTACAACTACAACGTTAACACCGGCCGGGGGGCCTACAAGTTAGCAGTCAAGGCAACGAATGAATTTGAAAAGGCAAGATCCCGTATTTCAAAGTTCATAAATGCCAAACCAACCGAGATATTCTTCACCAAGAACACAACAGAAGCTGTGAACCTAGTTGCAAGGGGATTACCCTTCAAAAAGGGAGATTCCATTGTTCTTCCTAACATAGAACACCACTCCAACTTCCTGCCATGGCTCAGGCTCAAGGAAAAGGGGGTTGATGTGAGGATAGTTAAGGCTGACGAATATGGAATCGTTCACCCTGAAGATATTGAAGCTGCAGTTGACAAAACAACCAAACTCATAACAACAACCCATGTTTCAAATGCCATAGGTTCTGTGCAGCCCATTCATGAACTAGGGAAAATCGCCTCTGAAAATGAAGTCTTGTTCATGGTTGATGCAGCCCAATCAGCAGGACACATGAAACTGGATGTGAGGGACATAGGTGCAGACTTTGTTTCATTCCCAGGACACAAAGGACTTTTAGGCCCTGTTGGAACAGGATTTCTCTACTGCAAGGATGAACATGCCGAAGAATTGGAACCCCTCAATCTTGGTGGTGGAACTGTTTTGGATGTCAAAGAGGGCAGTTTTGAACTTGAAGCGGTTCCTGCACGATTTGAAGGAGGAACCCAGAACATTGCAGGTGTGATAGGTCTTGGTGCAGCTGTGAAGTACCTTGAAAAGATAGGGCTGGACAGGATTGAGAGACACAGCAGAAAGCTGACTGATATGATGTACGAGGGTGTCAGCAGCATGGACAACACCACGGTCTATGGAAGTCCAGAAAATATTTATGGTATAGTAGCCTTCAATATAGATGGAGTAAACGCACACGATGTTGCCAAGATCCTTGACGAACTCAAAAACATATGCGTCAGGAGCGGACACCACTGTGCAATCCCTGCCATAAGACACTTGGGGGCCTATGAACTCGGTGGAAGTGTCAGGGCATCGGTACATTACTACAACACAGAGGAAGAGATTCAAACATTCATTGAATCCCTTGAAGAAATTTCTAAATTCCTTGGAGATTAAAATATGAGTAAGGCACAAATTGCAGCACTATTTATAATTTTTATCATGGCTTTTAGTATGTTTGCGTACGCTTTGACTTCTATTTAAGTCATTTAATCTAACGCTCATGTTTCAAAAATTATTAGTGCATTGGATTGTAAACTGATTGGAGGAATCTTAATGGTAAAAGTTAGAATAGGAGCCGTAGTGGCAGAATTTAACTATGACATAACTCATATGATGTTAGAATTGGCAAAAGAACATGCTAAATTCCTTGATTCTGAAGTAACAGAGGTAATAGCTGTTCCTGGTGTGTTTGACATGCCCCTTGCAGTTAGAAAACTCCTTAAACAGGACGACATCGATGCAGTTATAACCCTTGGAGCTGTTATAGAGGGCTCCACAGGTCACGATGAAATCGTTGTCCAGCATGCTTCACGTAAAATAGCAGATCTGGCACTTGATTACGACAAACCTGTTGCCCTTGGAATATCCGGCCCAGGTATGACAAGGCTTGAAGCTCATCAACGTGTGGAATACGCAAAACGTGCAGTTGAAGCTGCAGTTAAAATGGTTGAAAGATTGGAATAACCATTTTAATTCTTTTTTACTTTCTTTTAAAATCAGATTCTAACAAATTAACGTATGAAACTTATGACGATTCTAAGTCATATTAGATTTATTTGGCTTTTTTTCATCAAAACCCTTTTTTTGAGTTTATAAAAGTCATATAAATAGTTTTGGCACGTTTTATAAAAATTTTTAAAATCTTCAATGTGACCATAAAAATAAAAGACTGTTGAAACAGACCTATGATCATTGTGGTGTTTTTGGATGCCACGAATTTAAGTTTACAACGAACTGAAAAGTCATTAATTTAACTTGTAATCAATATCTTAAGGAGATTTTAATGGAGATACTAAAACCAGAAGACCTTAAAGAAAAATTCAAAGATCCATGGGTTGCACCCTACAAGAAAGTCATCACAATGGCCGATGGAGACCGAGTGGAACTTGTTGAATACCATCCATGTATATCAGGGTCACAGTGGATGATTTACCAGTACAAAAGAACCAGCAACCTGGTTCTGGACTCAAAGAGAGATGGGGATAAGCACACATATCTTCTGAAGGTTGGTAAGGCAGATATGGAACTCAAACCAAGTTTTTCAGCAGCAGGAATAGAAGAAGTTGTTGTTGAAGGCGACGAAGTTAAAGTTGTCCATGCAGGCCTTGCAGGTGCAGGGGTGGGAGCTGCAATGTGCCGTGGAATGGCCAAAGGAGTTAAACACGTTGAACTCTATGATGTTGGAGGAGGTTCCAAGGTTGGAAGAGCAGCGGTTGTTACACCCCGTATGCAGAAACTCGTTATAGGAATAGACGACACTGATACCAAGGAAGAAGGAGCAACATGGACACTTGCAAATAACGTAGGTATGGAACTGGCTAAAATGGGCTACGATTACCTTGACCATGTCACGTGCCAGCTCTACCCCCACAACCCAAACAAAACCCAGAACTGCGTTGCAATAGCCCTGGTATTTGCAGTAAGACCTGGAGACAGACCTAAGGTAGTTGAAAAGGTCTTTGATATTCTTAAAAAAGCAACACTATCTGATAAAACTGCAGTAGCAGTTATGGATGGAATAAAGGTTCCTGAGAAGATAAGGGAATACGGAATATCTGCCAAAAAATCCATGAAAACGGTTGAGGAAGCTGAAAAAATAGGGGAAGAAGCAGGTGTTCAATTCATTGAAGTAACAGGGAGAGAAGGGAAGATTGGGGCTCTTGCAGCTTTAGGTCTTTACAATGATATTGAAGAGGCGGTTAAGGTTTATTATTAACTGTGTCCTCAATTTTCACTTTTTTAATCTGGGATGTTTAAATTATTTAAATTTCTTTTAACACTTTTTTACTTAAGAATTCTTTTAAACTAATTTAGAATGAGCTTCCTTTTTTATAGAATAAATTTTTTTTAGTTATAAAATCTAATTTCTATTTTAAAAAATTGATTTAAAAAGAGAACTAAAATGCAAGGATATGATGAAAGTTAAGGATGGAAAATTTTTAGTTCCATATCTCCCTTTTTATGGTACGATCCTTAACTTGAAACGAAGTTCAAGAATTTACCCTCACTTGACTGTGCGAACTCCATATCTGAAGGCACACGATCACCAATTTCTACTTTTATCAGGGAATTTCCCATATAAATTGAATAGGTTTTATTAGGATTCTGGTCGTTGAATCTTATTGTCTTATAGGCGGAACCATCCACGTAAATGGTATATGTCCCGTTTTTCAGTACACCCAATGTCGTTGCAACCTTCTGGTTGTTAATGTAGATGTTGACGGTTCTGCCTGCTTCATTGTTGGTTTTAATTACAAATCCCTGCTTCATGGTTATATTTTGATCGGACAGATTCAGGGCCTTTTCAACGTACAGATTTTTAAAAACGTTACGCAAGTCGCTGTCACTTATACTGTCCCCGATCTGAATTCCCAAATAGTTCCTGGCAGTGTAGGGCATTCTGATGATGTTGTCTTCCCCTGGAAGCGTTGAGTTGACGCTGTACTTCTCATTGTCGATGTATATGGAATCTCCATAGTTCAACTCCAGAGTGTTCAAGGCTTCTTGAGGCATTCTCAAACTACTGTACTCATTCTCAACGGCACTGTCAACTGTGTAAGGGCCTCTAACATCAATACTCTGGTTCTCATGGGGTTGATTCCAGATTATGAGGTTTCTTGAGTTGGGTTGAATTGAGATCTTACCATCATCAACATGAACTGCACCGAGAAGTGTTGTCAGCATAGCCAGCAGTATCAGTCCAGACACTATGATGGGGCTGTGCATGTAAAAGAATGATTTAAGGGTTTGAAACCTTACCTCAGATCTTCTAACAACTTTAAAGGACATCCTTGCGATTCTAGCAATGTAAAAAATAGCCACAGCTGCACCAATTCCCACTATGGCCAGGCCAATGTTCAGTGGAATGAACCTTATGAAGAATATGCAGAAAACACCAAGGGTGATGAGTGAAAGCCCTAAGATTCCCATCCTTATGGCTTTACCAAGGGAATCCATCATGGTAACCCTTCCATATTCCATTGCCCTGTCCACAATGGTTCTAACGACCTCAGTGGCAACGATGTTCAGATCACTCAGTGACGACATCACATGCTCTATCTTACCAATGTCAACCTCTTTAACCCGCATCCCACGGACATCTGCATCCAGAACTATTCCAACATCAACACCGTAATCGTCTTCCAGATTTATACTGTTCAGGAAGCTTCTTTTAGCAGCGAACTGCCCGCTCAGTGGTTGATCGAACTTCAGCTCCGGGAAGAAGAACTTCAGAAGGGGTTTTGCAGTTAGTTCGGTGACTCTGCCTGCTTCCCTTTTGAATTTGGTTTTGGTTATATCGGCTTCACCATTCAAAATAGGTTTTATGATCTTTTCAACCTGTTCAACAGTTAATGTATGGAGATCAGCATCTAAAAATACGGCCACATCTCCTTTAGACTTTTTAAAACCTGTTTTGATGGCTGCACCCTTTCCTTTATTTTTAGAATGTTTTATAACCTTGGCACCTGCTCTTTCTGCTATTTCTGCAGTACCATCCGTTGATCCATCGTCCACAACTATGGTTTCAGATACGTAGCCTATGGATCTTACAATACCAATCACGTGTTCTATGGTATTTGATTCATTGTAAGCTGGAATTATAACTGAAACAGTCATGTCTTCAGGTTTTTTCCGGGTTCTTAATGATGCAATTAAAAGAAAAAGCATCAATATGGTCCATGACAAAGATACACCTCAATTCATTTCCTTTTTATTTTGGTCGAACACCAATTATAATAAGTCCAAGTATTCAGATATTGAACTACATTCATTATAAAAGTACGAGTATTTTACAGGTATTGAACTACCTTTCCTATAAAAATTTTATCGTTACAAAACTTTATTTAGTTTCCTCAAACATATAATTTTAGTGTATAATGGTTTAAGATTGAAATAAATTAATTTCAAAGTTCATATCATATTCAAAACAGAAATTGGGGGTTATTATGGAACCACGGGTTATGATAATACTTGGAAGTGCATCTGATTTTCCAATAGCAGAGAAGGCAGTGAATATTCTGGAGACTCTGGAGGTACCCTATGACGTCAGGGTGGCTTCAGCACACAGAACCCATGATAAGGTTAAGAGGATAGTCAAAGAATCTACTGAAGGTAGTGTGGAGGTTTTCATTGGAATTGCAGGACTTTCTGCTCATCTGCCGGGAATCATGGCTGCAAACACCCACAAACCAGTTGTGGGCGTCCCTGTTAATGTTAAATTTGGAGGTCTCGATGCACTGTTTGCAACGGTTCAGATGCCAATAGGTGCACCAGTTGCATCTGTAGGTGTTGACAGGGGTGAAAATGCAGCGATACTCGCAGCACAGATAATAGGGGCACACGACGAAGAGGTGCGGAAAAGACTTTCCAACATGCGCAGAAACTTCTTCTTCAAAATAAAGGACGATGAGGAAAAACTTGAAGGAAAACTCAATGGAACTTTCTATTCAAAGAAGGAGTTCAGTCCAAAATCAAAACCCCAAGAAAATTACAGGGAAGTCTTTGATGATCCAGGTTATCCTGACGTGGCAGTGATATCTGGAAGTCATTCAGACATGAAGGTGGCTAAAAAAACCACGATGTTCCTTGATAAGATGAATATAAGCTATGATTCAACTGTTGTATCCCCGATAAGAAATCCTGAGAAATTTGAAAGGTACATGGATGAAATGAGAGGAGTTAAACTTTACATAGCCATATCAGGGCTTTCAGCCCATGTAACTGGCGCTGTGGTTGCCCACACAGAAAAACCAGTTATAGGCGTCCCATGTGCCATAAAAATGGAAGGAATGGATGCATTGCTCTCAATGGTCAACATGCCTCCAGGGGTCCCTGTTGGAACAATGGGTATAGATTCAGGGTCTAATGCAGCATTATTTGCAGCCGAAATCCTTGGATTGGGAGATTCAACTGTAAAGAATGATCTTCTGAGGTTCAAAAACAACATGAGCTATGTGAGATGATCCACTAAAAGATTTTAAATGGATGGTTTATGGACTGAATCTGAAATGTTTGCTGAGGATTTAAAATTAGAGGATTTAAACACTAAGTTTAAGGTGAGCAAGTGAAAAAGAATGCTGAAAATGAGGGGACATGTTCTCCAGGATCTGAAGATCCCCAGTACAGTTCATGTGGATGCAGTGCCAACTACATACTACTTGGACTGGTGGTCATTGCTCTGGTCATGTTTGCTGCAACCATGATCAAATGATCGTTAAAATACATTTAATGCAGTGTATTCAATGCATTCAGATAAAACACGTTCAGATAATATTTTCAGATACCATTCATGTTTAAATTTAATACGTAGTACAGGATTCAATGAATGAAGGGTGAATAATATGAAAGAGTTTCTCAAAACCCTGGAAGAAGAATTTAAGGTTCTAAAGATTGAAAAAGAGATATCAACAAAGTATGAAGCCTCTAAAATATTAAGAGAACATCCTAGGGATGTTGTTATATTTGAAAACGTTGCAGAGAGTGATATGAGAATAATCTCCGGTGTATGTAACACAAGGGAGAAGATAGCAACTGCAATATCTGCAAAAGTACCTGAGATAACTGGAAGAATAATCCATGCAATGGAACATCCCCAGAAAATCCAGAACATTGAAAGTACAAAGGATAACTTCAAATTCTCAGGAAAGGCAGACCTTTCCAAGCTCCCGGTGCTCACACACTACAAAAAGGATGGTGGGGCCTACATCACGGCAGGTGTGGTGATAGCCAAGGATCCGGAAACAGGTACCAGAAACGCATCGATACACAGGATGCTTGTAAACGACAAAGACAGGCTTGGAATCAGAATCGTTCCAAGAAACCTCTACACATACTACAATAAAGCTGAAGAAATGGATAAGCCCCTTGAGATAGCCATAGCTATTGGTATGAATCCTGCAACCCTCCTTGCATCCTGCACATCCATACCAATAACTGCAGATGAACTTGAGGTGGCAAACACCTTCCACAACGGGAACATGAACCTCATACGCTGTGATAACGTGGACATCGAAGCTCCAGACTGTGAAATACTCCTTGAAGGAAAAATACTGCCCCATGAACGGGCTGAAGAGGGACCATTCGTTGATCTGACAGACACCTACGATGTGGTGCGCCAGGAACCAGTTATACAGCTGGATAAAATGCACTACAAGGAAGATCCACTGTACCATGCAATAATGCCTGCAGGAAACGAGCATAAACTGCTCCAGGGACTACCTCAGGAACCAAGGATATACAAGGCAGTTCAGAACACGGTTCCAACTGTGCAGAACGTTGTTCTCACAGAGGGAGGATGCTGCTGGCTTCATGCAGCTGTTTCAATAAAGAAACAGACTCAAGGGGACGGTAAAAATGTGATAATGGCTGCACTTGCAGCTCATCCATCACTGAAGCACTGTGTTGTGGTTGATGAGGACATAAACATATTCGAGCCTGAAGATATTGAATATGCAATTGCAACCCGTGTGAAGGGGGATGATGACATCATAACAGTTCCTAAAGCAAGGGGTTCCTCCCTTGATCCATGTGCAACTCCAGACGGCACAACAACCAAGGTTGGGGTTGACGCAACCAAGTTGATAGATAAAAAAGAGAAGTTTGAGAGGGTTAGTATGAGCGGAGATTAGATTTAAACTGAATTCAATTAAAAAAAATTATTAAAACTTCCTTTTTAGATTTTCTTTTACATGCTAGTATCAGGGCCTCCTTTTTTTGATTATTGAGATAAATTATTGAGATATAAACCTGCATCGTTAATTGAAGATATTCAAGGGTTATATGTCCCAAAATCAAGTGAATTACTGAATGAATAAGATAATATTGATAAGCATTTAAAGTAATATAAACATGATATTAAAATTAACAATAAGCTGGTGAAAACATGAATAAATACATTAAAATAATGCTTTACGGTATTTTAATGTGGCTTATACCATTTCTGGTTTCTTTTTTGATATATCCCCTGAAACAATCGGCCAACCCATTCTTCGAGTCCATAATGCCTGTTGTCATCACAGCAACCGTGGTTGCACTGACCCTCAGCTACTTCAAACAGCAAGATAAGGATTTTCTAAGTGAAGGGATCACTATAGGCATTTCATGGTTTGTAATAAGTATAGCAATAGACCTCATGATGTTTCTACCACCAAGCCCCATGCACATGGGCTTTTCAGACTACATGATGGACGTAGGCTTCACATACCTGATAATTCCAGTGGTAACTTTGGGAATGGGATACACTGCAGATAAAGAATTAAAGAAAAGAATTAAAGAAGATTAAAAGTGGAATAGGGGTTAATATGAAGAGGAGTATGGAATACAAGGATATAATTGCAGAACTGGAATCTCTCTCCAAACCAGAGGAAAGGGAAGGCATGGCCAGATTCGGAATAAGTCCTAAAAAGACTTACGCTGTTAGAATGCCTGAAATCAGACGTATAGCACGTAAGGCTGGGAAGGACCATGAACTTGCAGCCAAACTCTGGGATGCAGGTTACAGGGAAACCAGGATCATGGCTTCCATAGTGGAGGATCCCATGATGGTCACTGAGGAGCAGATGGACGAATGGGCTGCTGAATTCGATTACTGGGAGATCTGCGACCAGTGCTGCATCAACCTCTTCAGAAAAACACCCTACGCATATAAAAAAGCCTTTGAATGGAGTAATTGTGATGAAGAATTCGTTAAAAGGGCAGGATTTGCTCTCATGGCAGTTATGGCTGTGCACGATAAAAAGGCATCCAACGAGAAAATGATGAAGTTTTTCCCTTCAATAATCCGAGAATCAAATGACAATAGGATCTACGTTAAAAAGGCGGTTAACTGGGCTTTAAGGCAGATAGGCAAGCGTAATATGAACCTCAACAGAAAGGCCATTGAAGTTGCTGAGGAGATCCAGAGTATGGATTCTAAAAGTGCTAAATGGATAGCTGCAGATGCTTTGAGGGAGTTGAGAGGTGAAAAGGTTCAGAAAAAATTTAGTTAAGGCTTTTTTTTTATTTTGTTTAATACACATATTCATTTCTAATAGATTATGTCGATCCCAGCCCCGCAGCTGGAACACTTCCCCTTCTTCACCCTGTCTCCAACCACATCGAATCCATCTCTCTTTATGAGGAGTTCACCGCACTCAGGGCAGTAGGTGTTTTCACCATCTGTGAATGGAACGTTGCCAACGTAAACGTACTTCATACCTGCATCTTTGGCCATTTTATGGGCTTTTTCCAGGGTTGCAATTTCAGTTGGGGGCAGATGGTCCAGTTTGTAGTAGGGGAAGAACCGTGTGAAGTGCAGTGGAACTTCAACCCCAACTTCTTCCACCATGAACTTGATAAGGGCACGGATATCCTCATCAGAGTCGTTGTAGGTGGGAATCATGAGGTTCGTGACTTCAAGGTGAATTCCCATATCATACATATTTTTAATGGTTTCAAGAACCGGCTGAAGCCTGGCATCACACAGATCTTTGTAGAACTCCTCTGACATTCCCTTGAGATCAACGTTTGCAGCATCAAGGTAGGGTGCTATGGTATCAAGGGCTTCTTCTGTCATGTAGCCGTTTGTAACGTAAACGGTCTTTATATTTTCCTTGTGGGCTAACTTTGCAGAGTCCAGGGTGTACTCGAACCACATGGTTGGTTCGTTGTAGGTCCAGGATATTGATCTGCAACCGTACTCCTTTGCAAGATTCACAGCTTCTTCTGGAAGTATTTCCTGGGTTGGAATGGTTCCAAGATCTGCCTGAGATATGGTCCAGTTCTGGCAGTGCTTGCATCGGAAGTTGCAGCCCAAACTTCCAAGGGAGAATGATGTTGAACCTGGGTAGAAATGGAACAGTGGTTTTTTCTCTATTGGGTCCACTGAAACAGATGAGGCTGCAGCGTAGTTGAGGCTGTAGAGTTTCCCAGCTTCGTTTCTGCGCATGTTGCAGAAACCTTCCTTTTCCTCTGAAATTATGCAGCGTCTTTGACAGACTTTACAGTTAAGGGATTTTCCAATTTTTTCATAAAGAATGGCTTCCTTTTTCATGGCCACCACCTTTAAAAATCAGTTTTTTTAATATATTTTTTTAAAGAGGGAATTAAAACCATTACAACAATGAAATGGTGATTCTTAACTGGAATCAGTTAAGTGCTGGTACCCTCTTGCTGTTAATATTTTTGTTTTTTTATCCTTATCTATCATGCTGATCCTGCCGGATGAATCCGCCATTCCAATTTCATGAAGGATGACCTTCCCTTCAAAGGCTTCATTTACAACCTTCTTAAGTTCATGAAACCTTTCCTTCTTTACAGTTAAAAGAAGTTCGAAATCTTCTCCATAGCTTAAGGCAAGTTCCAGTGGATCTTTACCCAGAGCATCAGCCAGTTTAAACAGTTCTGGATCCATGGGGATCCTGCTTTGGTGGAGTTTCATTCCAATCCCCGGATTTGCATCCATTAACTCCCCCACTTCGCTTAGAAGTCCATCAGTTATATCGGTTGCAGATGTTAAGTAACCAGTTTTTCCAAGTAAAACTCCTTCTTCAAGCCTTGCATGGGGTTCAAGTGCGTGTTTAAGGGCAGTATCCTTGAAAACGTCTAGGGAATTATTATCATTGGAATTAAAATCTTCTTCAGAATTTTCTTCAAAATCCTCATCGAAGCTGTTCTCATCAGATCCTTCAAGTTCCTGGATCAAAAGCTCAAAACCTGCAGCAGCAAGACCAAGCTCCCCTGTGACTGCAACAACATCACCGGGTTTGATTCCTTCCTTCATCAGCACATTTTCCTTTGCAACCATGCCGATGCAGGTCCCGCAGAGTGTTAGTTCTGATGATTCGTTGGTATCTCCTCCAATGAGAACCATTCCATAATCTTTGCATGCCTCGAGAATGCCTTCAACCATCTGGTCGAAGTAATCAAGGGGCATTGAACTGGGCAGTCCCATTGAAATTATCATACCTATGGTATCTGCGCCCATGGCTGCAATGTCGCTGACGTTAACTGTTACAACTTTCTTCCCTATCTGGTGTGCTGTCATTTGAGGGGGGAAGTGGGACGACTGCATCAGCATGTCTGACGTTGCAACGAGATAGTTTTCACCCAGATCTATGAGTGCTGCATCATCGCTTCTGCTTTTAAATGATTTGTCATCAAGAAAGGTATTTAAAAAAAGGGGGTGGGATTGGAATTTTTGGCTCCTTTTGAGGAGTCTTTTTATTAATTCCTTTTCCCCAAGGTCAGAAATTTTCATTTTTTTGGATCTTTAAGATTCAAAGGGCAGCTTCGACCCTATCTTTTATTATTTCAGCGATTCTAGCATCAGCACCTAGTGGTTCGGTGTAGATTATTTCGCCTTCAAATTCTATTTCTTCGTCTGACCCATCATCGTGGGAGTGTTCGTGACCGTGTTCGTGGGAGTGGTCATGTTCTTCCTCGTGGTGGCCGTTGTTCAGACCTAAAATGCGTGGTATGTCCTGGGTTGTGTGGACTCCATGTGCAAGGAACACTGGGGTCACAACGATCTTCTCGGCACCTTCTGCCGCAAGCTTGTTTATTGCCTGGGGTATTGAAGGTTTGTTCATGTTCATGAATCCTACTTCGACTAGATTGTCTCCGTTTTTCCTGTAAATATCTGCGATCTGGCTTACAACATCTTTACCGTAAGGTAATCTGCTTCCATGCCCCACAAGGACAACACCAACCTTATTTTTTGAGCTTGAATTTGTATCCATATGAGATCACTCCGTCCGCGCCTTCTGTTTTTATCTTTCTAAAGACCAACTCAACTTCATCGCCTATTTCAACTTCCTCAGGGTTGCAGTCCACTATCTGAGAAGTTATCTTTGCACCTTCCTCAAGTTCTATGATCGCAACCACGTAGGGTGCCAGACTTTTGAATTCATCTGTTGGGGTGTTTATAACGGAATAGGTGTATATATTTCCCTTCCCTGAAAGATGTATGTCCTCTAGTTTACCTTTTCGCCTGCATTCTGGACATATAACCCTTTTTGGGAAGAAAACCTTTCCGCACTGTGAACATTTTGATCCTATGAGACTGTACCGCTGTGGTATATGGCGCCAACCTCTAACGATGTCTTTCATATTGAACCTCCATTGAATTTACTTTTTTTAGAATAATTCATAAAAATCAGTTGAATCACACGATCAACCGCTTAAAAAAAATCTTAAAGTGGACACATCTTCTGAAATATATTTATTGCAATCTACGTGCTTTTTGTTTTATCAATGAACTGTTGAATTTTATAAGGTTAACCTCTTTTTTATAACCTTGCATATTAAATTCTTTTGCACTCCTCTTTACATACATCTATTATGGGTTTTTATTATGGACTGACATAAAAATTATGATGATTTTATGTTTCATTAATACAAGTGTTTAGGTCTTGTTTTACTTGGTTTTAATCCCTTTTAAATCTGTGCATTTATTTGAATTTCCGCACACCTTGCACACGGACACATTTATATAATATTACAAAAAAATTAATAAGTAATACAAATATTTGTTGTGGTGTCCATGGATTCTCGAGGATATGCAATGACTGCAATGTCATTTTTAATGGTTTTACCCGCACTTTTACTTGTTGCAGTGCTATTTGATATTTCCAGTATAGGATCCAGTTCTGTGAGCACAAATCTGGCTTCAGATGCTGTGCTTCAAACATTTAATGATGTTGAAGGGGATATTCCAATTTTAACATCTCAGGTTTTAATGGAAGAAGATAAAAGGGTAATTGAAAGTGGAGAAAGTCTTTCAAACAGTAGAAAGTCCCTTAAGGATGATCTTCAAGGGGAATTAAATTCCAAGTACGAACTTTACGGTAACAGTACTGGTTTGAAGGTCAAATGCCAGGTTAGGGCTGTGGATTCCTCTGCTGAACCCTTTGAAGTGGAAGTGAACACCACAGTTTGGGTTGAAAAGGGAAATATAAGCCATATGGAAAATTTAACACAAGAAGTGTCCATAACAAGTCCCCAATGCAGAGTTGCAGACCCCATACCATTCATTAAGTGTAAATATTATGGTGGAGTTACAAACACAACTGAACGAATAATTTACGGTTCAAGCCTTGAAAATTACCTTAATTACAGGGGAGTACCAAATGCATGGGCCTATGAAAATGCAACATCCCCACTTATCATAAAGAAATGCCCCTACGATCCATATAAATCCCATGGGAAGAGTCAAGGATTTATAATACTTAAAAATTGCATAGACAATGGATACTTTCATGAAAGCAGTGATGGGTCATGTTTTTTGTGTCGTTTGGAAGGTAAATCCACCTGCCCACATTACGGATTCGAAACCTTCGTGGTACCGGCACCCTCACCCAACAACACAGTTAACTCAGCACCTTGCTCCTCGGATCACGTGATATTCAATGATACCAATGGTGTGAGTGGAACTTACCCTGGAAATCATGTGGTCTACTACAAGAATGGAGTATATTACTTTAAACTGTTTCTGGACAATGGACACCAGAATAAATATGGCATAATCTGAATTTTAGACATTATCCTTTGATGAAACATTAAAAATACTTCATGGGTTGAGGGAATCAAATGTTTTTGAGCAAAATTCTGGATGATAAGTGTGGTCAAGTATTTTCAATGGACTTGTTACTGGCTTTAGTTGTGTTAACCGTCTTAATCGGTGTTTCAGCTGATGCAGTGGATAGTGTGAGTTACAAAATTCAGGATTATTCATTCGAACATTCCCTTCAAAGGGTAACTATGGATACTGCAGAAAATCTTATAAAAACCCCTGGAAATCCTTCGGACTGGGAGAAAGTATCTGGAGGAATGGTTACACCGGGACTTGCAGAGGTAGACCCTGAAACCGGAAGAACCGTACCTGGAACCATTTCCATAAAAAAGATAAACAGATTGAAACAGGAATATGACCAGTTGATGCCAACGATACTTCCAGATGGTTCAGATTCTACAATCATCATTTATCCTTTGAATGGTCTGCCCCCAATTGAGGTGCATAATGAAACTCCTCCAGGCAGTGCTTCAGACGTTGCAGTTGCAAACAGAACAGTTCTTTGCAGTTACATGTACATGGCCTGCAAGGTGAGTATGAACGCCCACAGCAACCCCCCATGGACTCAGGGGGTGGGATCTGACTGGGAAATCTGCCCCCACGCAGGCCTCAATGCATCCATGAAACATGAAAAACCTGATTTTGAAACTGGAAAACCAGGATGGGTGTGCCACCATTTTAACATCACCCAGAAGGATTTGAATTCAACGGATTTTTATGTTCTAACTGATCCCATGGATTTAACTGATGTTTCCCCTAGATGGATAATAGACAGTCCTGATAAAATGAAAAAGAATGGTGAAACTTTTACTTCAAGTCCCATATCTGTAAATAACGAAATAAAAGAACTTTTAGGGGATAATCAAACTGCAGTTCTCTGGCTACACGTACTGACCAGTGGAGTTCCTGATAGATCCTTCGATGCATATGTCGTTGGTGTTCCCAAGGGAACTACCTCCTCAAATGTTCGTTTGGATTATATAAATCCTCAACCTGCTTACTTCGTTTTGAGGGTCTGGGTTTAGATCTTGGTTATTCTTACCCCCTGTTTTTCAATTTAAACTCTTCAGTTGTTATTTAAGGTAGATTTTTGGTATATTTTCAATTATTTTACCAAATTTCAATTATTTTACCAAATTTCAATTGATTTACTAAATTCTATTGTTTTGATGTAATTCCCTCCTTAATTGGAGCTTTTATTCGTTAAAATGAAAATTATTTTTAAAATCACTTTTTTCAACTTTAAAGGAATTTAATGACGTTTCCTAACAGTTCCATCCTTTTAAACCTTAGTAGTATAATTGGGATATGTGGTATATTACCAGATATTCCATGGAATATTGGTAATTTTCCAACAATTAAAAAAAAATTGGGTAAACTTCCCAAATGTTTATAAGGTAATTCAGTAATATACTGGTACTGACTAAAGAATGAATTTTACCGTTATTCATTGAAGCTGGAACCATAAGAATTTAGGATAAATTAAAATTCAGAGCGGTTCCATGAGGTAATACAGATTGTGGTGATTTCCAAATGGATGATACAGATATGGAGATACTTCGTTCCCTTGTGGAAAATTCGAGGATTACCATCTCCCAGATGTCAAAGGAGATTGATATACCAGATGCAACTATCTCCAACAGACTCAAAAAACTGGAAAAAAATGCTATAAAACAATACACTCTGATACTGAACCCTGAAACATTAGGATTGAAGGTTACTGCAATAATCATAATTCAGACTGAATCAGAAAAACACGAAAACGTTGAAAAAGAGTTATCGGTACTTGAAGAAGTTTCCGAGGTTTACAGCATCTCAGGAGAGTACGACATCTTAATCAAGGTGTGGGCGCACAGCATACATGAACTTAACAGGATAGTAAACAGTAAAATACGTTCCGTTGATGGAGTTGAGGATTTAACAGAAATGATAGTCATGGAACGTGTTAAAGAAGGGGTTGTGCCACCAATGGGGCCTGAAAAATAGAATTCCGTAGATCAGTAGAGATCTGGGGAAGCATCCATAAAATCCAAGGAGGTGAAAGCTTGTACTTAAGCGAGTTTATCAAGAAAACAGTCATAAATCCAGAAGGAAAGAGATTAGGCAAAATTAAAGATGTTATAGTGTCATCAGAAAGTCCATATCCTATAATAAAGGCTTTAACAATAGAAATGTCTTCAAAGGATCAGTCCACGATCCCTTGGAAGTACGTGGATAAAATGGGAAGACAATTAAAGCTTAAAACAGATCTGGGTAATATTAACGAGTATAAAATTACCAGAAGTGATATACGGCTTGTTGAAGATGTACTGGACATGCAGGTTGTTGACATAGAGGACAAGAAGTTAAGACGGGTCAACGATTTGAAATTATCGGCTACCAATGGTTATTACCATGTGATAGGTGTTGATATAGGGATCCACGGCATAATGAGAAGGTTGGGCTTTGAAAGAATAGTAAAAACCCTTGGTGTAAAAACAGAAGAGGATATAATTGCCTGGAACGATATCGACACCCTTAAAGGTGATTACTCCAAGGTGAAACTCAAGGTACCAAAGCAGAACCTTAAAAAGCTTCACCCTGCGGATATAGCGGAAATTGTGGATCAATTAGGCCTCAATGAATCCATAACGATACTGAATTCATTGGATGATGAATCGGCAGCAGATACTCTTGAAGAAGTTTCACCAGAACGACAGGTATCTCTTCTTGAGGAGATGGATAGTAAACGTGCAGCAGACCTTCTGGATGAAATGTCACCTGATGATGCAGCAGACCTTCTTGGAGATCTGCCTGATGAAAAGGCAGAGGAACTTCTTACCTTGATGAAACCTGAAGAGTCAAAAGACCTGAGAAAACTTCTTGAATACCCTGAAAATACAGCTGGTGGAATAATGACAACAGAATTTGCATCAGTTCAAGAGGATATGACTATTCAGGATGTTTTGAACTTTCTAAGAGAAGTTGGCCCTGACGTTGAAACCATTTACTACATCTACGTGAAATCAAAATCTGGCGATCTCGTGGGGGTAATGACCCTAAGAGAACTTTTACTAGCGGATCCAACCAAAAAAATCTCTGAATTCATGATCAGGGATGTAATAAATGCTGACGTCATGGAGGATCAGTACGAGGTCGCAAAGAAGATAGCCAAGTACAACCTATTGGCACTGCCCGTGGTTGAGAATGAGAAAAATATAAGGGGAATAATCACGGTTGATGATGCAATAGATATAGTGCTGCCTACAGCTTGGAAGAAAAAGGTTCCAAGGATGTTCCGGTAGTGAAAATCCGTGAAAATCCAGTACTACGTGATTCAGTAGGTTACTTGGACCGCGAAACCCCTTTCATACACCTTTCATATTTTTTAAGGGACTCGGCTATTGAAAATATTAATTTAATTCACTGCTTTACAATTTAACATGTTTAAAAATCTTTAAAATGTAGAAATGTTCCTTTTTTAAGTTAATTGGAACTGAAATCGTTTAAAACTTTAACATCTATTAAATCAATTATCTATTACAATTTTTTATCTAATGAGGTGGGGATACATTGGATTTCAGAATTTTACTCAGATCATTTAAAGGCCCAAGAATGGCCAGTTTAATCTTGTTTCTGTCAATCATGGGCCCGGGTATAATAACAGCCACTGTTGACAACGATGCTGGTGGAATAACCACCTACAGCCTTGCAGGTGCCAACTTCGGTTACACCATGCTCTGGACCTTCGTGCCAATGCTCATAGCACTTGCAGTTGTACAGGAAATGGGGGTGCGTATGGGTGTTGTATCTGGAAAAGGACTTGCAGATCTTATAAGGGAGAAAGTTGGGGTTAAAATCACATTTTTCGTGATGATAGCTCTTCTGATGGCCAACTTTGGGAACACCCTGGCTGAATTTTCAGGTATTGCAGTGAGCACAGGAATGTTCGGCATACCCAAGTACATAGCCCTACCAGTAGCAGCCCTTTTTGTATGGGGACTAGTTATAAAGGGCAACTATCGCAGTGTTGAGAAGATATTCATAGGGGCGTCCCTGGTCTACCTTTCTTACATTGTTGCGGGAATTCTCGCCCATCCAAACTGGGGCCTAGCCCTTCACAGTGTTGTGGTGCCCCATATAGACATGAGTGCAGCCTACATAACCATGGTTATAGGACTGGTGGGTACAACCATAGCCCCCTGGATGCAGTTCTACCTTCAATCATCTGTGGTTGAAAAGGGAATTTCCATCAAGGATCTGAAGTACTCCAAGATCGATGCAGTGGTTGGGCCAGCATTTACATGTATTGTGGCATTTTTCATAGTACTTGCATGTGCATCAACCATATTCTCAAACGGTGTGGCTGTAAACAACGTTGCAGATGTTTCAAAGGCTTTACTCCCACTTGCAGGCCAGTATGCCAGTGGACTCTTTGCACTGGGATTTTTGAATGCATCCTTATTTGCAGCAGTCATACTGCCACTGTCAACAGCTTACTATGTCTGTGAAAGTCTGGGCCTTGAAACTGGGATTTCAAAAAACTTCAGGGAAGCACCAGTATTCCACGGGCTCTATCTTGGAATTATACTGCTTGCAACCATCATTATAATGCTCCCTAACGTCCCACTTCTACCCATACTCTACCTTTCACAGGTTGCAAATGGAATATTACTCCCATTCATCCTGATATTCATGCTGCTCATAGTAAACGACAGAAACATAATGGGAGAATACGTCAACTCCAGGCTCTTCAACTACATAGCCTGGGCAACTGTTATAATAGTCATTGGGTTAAGTTTAGGCCTTGTTGCAACGAGCTTCATGTGACCGCGATAAAACAATTTGGGCGAAACACATTTAATCCATAAAATAATCCCTAAAAAAAAGTTTTTTCATTCCCAAAATTTCTTCTTATTTTTTAAGTTATTTTTTAAAAATTTAAAATATTTTTTAAAGAAATTTAGTATATTTTATATTATTTGCTTTTAATTTAAAATTCCAGTTATAACCACGATATCTTCAAAGAAAGCATGCTCTTTTGCAGTTATACTTGCTTCAAAACCCATATTTTTCAGTTTTTCAAGGGTTTCCTTGTTATCAGATAGTGAGGATTGAACGAGCTGGACTCTCCCCTTGGGGGTCAAGTGTTCAAGGAGTTCGTCAAGGAATCTGTCAATAACGTCCCTGCCGTTTTCACCCCCATCCCATGCAGCGTTCAAATCACCTTCAACAGTTTCTTCTTCTCCTGTAGGAAGATATGGTGTGTTGAAAAGGATTAAATCAAATTTTTCACCTTCAACAGTTTCAAAAAGGTCTCCGTGTCTGAGTTCAACGTTGTAGGTCCTGTTGGTTATGATGTTTTTAGATGCACATTCAATTGCATGGGGATTTACATCGGTTGCAACAACCTTCATGGATTTCTTAGCGGCTGTGACTGCTACCAATCCAGTTCCAGTTCCTATTTCAAGAACACGATCCTTTCGATCAACTTGAAGATTGTCAATAAGTAGGAATGTATCCTCAGCCGGCTCGTAGACGTTTTCATGGACGTAGTAATAAGTATCGTTGTATTCAAACATTTCTTTCATTAAATCACCTTGTAAAATTTGATTCATGACCTATAACTTAATTAGATAATATGTAATGACAAAAAAGTGAAGCTGGACTGGATATCCAGAACTTATTCTTCATCAAAACCTTTCACTGCTGCTGGGAGACATTCCAGCACAGTCCCAAGGCCTGAAAGGTGAAGGTTCATTGCAACTGCACCAACAACCTCTTCCCTTGTTGCACCAGATTTTTTAGCCATAACTGCATGCATCTTAACTCCCATGGGAGTTTTATTCGCAGTTTGGATGGCTATGTTTATCAACTGTTTGGTTTTAGGATCCAATCCTTTTAAGTCGCGCTGTGCTGCCACTAGATTGTTGAAACTGGCTGCAAGTTCTGGACATTCATTTTGAAATACTTCGTAGGGATTTTTGTTCATCAAAACACCTTTACTAGATCAACTTTTACAAACTATGATTGGCTTATTAGTAAACTCCTTTTAAATTATTGTGCCTTTAAAGTGTTGTGCCCTTCATCAGTTCCGGTTCCTTTCTAAAAGGGATCTTATATCCCTTGAAATTTTAAGTATCTCCTCCGGATTGAGGTTAACTGCTCTTTCGCTGATGATATTTGGATCTAGAGATGAAACAATCTTTTTAGCTGTTTTTTTATCAGTTACCTGTATCTCATGGAATGAATCAAGGAGAGCGTTTGCCACTTTTTTACGTTTATGCTGGAAAAGGGCCCTTGAAGTTTTTTTGAAGGTATCCTCATCACAAGCGCCTTCTCTTTTGTCAGGGGTTAATTTGATAACTGCAGAGGACACCTTTGGCTGGGGAATGAAGGCAGATGGTGGAACATCGAACAACATGGTA
This sequence comes from Methanobacterium congolense, assembly GCF_900095295.1. Lineage (NCBI taxonomy): Archaea > Methanobacteriati > Methanobacteriota > Methanobacteria > Methanobacteriales > Methanobacteriaceae > Methanobacterium > Methanobacterium congolense. Next base: position 2,273,560 of record NZ_LT607756.1, on the reverse strand, counting down.
ACCTTTGCACCAAAGTGCATCATAACAGACAACCTTGAATAATTTTTATTTCCAGGTTCTGCAACCATCCTCTCTGCAAATTCCTTCTGGTACATCAGCACTGCAGACTCGAAGTCATGTTCAAGGAGTTTAAATGTTATTGGGGATGAGATCTTGTATGGAAGGTTTGAAACAACCTTGTTGAACTCAGGAAAATCTATCTGAGTTGCGTCTCCCACAATCACTTCAACGTTGTGAATATCAAGGTCATCAAGCCTTTTTTTCAGAACATCTGCAATTTTAATGTCCTGTTCAACTGCCACAACTTTTTTAGCCCTCTCTGCAAGGGGAAGGGTGAGGGTTCCAATTCCTGCTCCAATTTCAAGAACAGTATCCTCAGTGGACAGTTCAGCACTTTTAACTATCCTTGAGAGTATGCCCGGGTTTATGAGGTAATTCTGTCCCTTCCTTTTGTCAAGCCTTATGTTGTTGGATTTCAGTACGTTGATGGTTTGAGACCTTAGATTCATGGTTAACTCCTAAAAAATAGTTAAAAATAGTTAAAAAAAGTGTAAGGGATGGTGTTAATTAACAAATACACCTACAGATTAGAAATGACGTTTTGGAGGCCTTGTAAAGAGTGTATATTTCTTTTTTCCTCTCTTATCGTCTGTTACTTCGAGTTCAAGAAGAACACGTTTCACAATAAGTTTCACAGGGTCTGATAGCATGGGAACTCTTTTTTTAATATCCTCAAAGCTTTCGAATTTCTTCTCCTGCCTTGCGTTTATTATGTCCCACATGTGTTTCTTCCCAATTCCGGGCAGAAGTTCGATCTGGTGAAGTCTGGTTGATATTGGGCCTGCTTCATTGAAGAATTCAATGAACTTATCCTCACGTTCTTTAACAATTTCTTCAATGACGTATCCAAGTTCTAACTTTGCTGTGGCAGTTAGTTTATCAGTTCGCAGACGTCTGTTCACACGTGCTATTTTATCCCTTTTTCCAGGGCCGATGTAAACCTTTTCATGTATGTCCAGTTGAGCCATGTCCTTTGGAATAAGTTCGAGGATTGTGAATTCCTCTGTCCCCACGGCCTGAGCTATGGGCTTTCTTTTAAATGAAGGCGCACCTTCCTTAAAATAACCTAAAGGAAGATAGTCAAGAATAATCGCATAATCTTCCATTCAACCACCCGGATGGTTTTTTTAATGTTAGACTTGAGTCTTGGGGATATCCATAATTTTAATTCGAATTATTCCCTGTACTTATCAACTATTTCCAGTATCTGTTCTAAATCTTCCTTTTTATGTGAACCCCTTTCCTTCGCAAATATCAACCTTAAATCTGCAAGATCCACAGGCATGAGGTCTGCGATTTTGGTGGCCTGACTTTTTTTAGCGATTTCCTTAAGTTCTTCCACTAATTTTAGTGCAGGTTCTTCTTCTATCTTTGAAAACTTTGTAACGTGGTCTAAAGCAATGTTTTGTTCGTAAGTAAGTTCATAAGATTCGGAACGTTCCTCAAGCATGGTTTTAACTTCAACAATTGTTACTGGATCAGTTTCTACCACTTTTTTTCCAATCATCAATATCACTCTTGGATTTTGAGGTGTTCTGGTCTTATTATTAACTTTTTAGCTTTGTTACCGTCGTTTATTTCTACTATGTATGCACTTCCCCTTTTTTTAGCCACTTTACCGGTTTTACCATGGAAACGTGGGTGGGGCTGGCCTCGGTGAATGCTTGAATCGATTATTATGTGAACGATATCATTTTCATCAAAGGTCTGTATTTTTTTGGTTATGGGGTTTGGTCTGTTTGGCCTTATACTTCTTTTAAGTTTTGAACGTGTTCTACTTCTAAAACCTCTTGATCTTCTCATTTTTGAACCTCCAAGTCAACCTTTAAAGGTTGATTGAAATAATGACTAAATGTCAGATTTATTAAGCCACAATCTAATGATCTTGGCTCATTCCGTCTTATCATACTACAACGTTGATTTCATCTCAAATAAAAGCTGATTCACAAGAATATTGAATAAAATCCGTTTAAATCAGATAATTTCAAACTGATGAAATGTCTGTTTCATCCTAGATTTATATCATTTTATGATTAACATCTTTTTTGTAGCTGATAGATGAGTTTGAATGAAATCCATATATATAATTGATCATTGAATGTTATTTTTCGCTATATATTAATATTGATAATTACACTCTTAAATGTTCACTTCCATTACATCGAGCTTGGTGCACAGTGCAGGGGTGCCAAGGATCTGGGAGACACTGGGGTTTGTCCTATCTTCATCTCCGGATATGAGCTCTTTTATGTAGAGTCCACCTTCACAGTGGATTGTAAGTTCGAATAAATTTGAACCCAACATTTCAAACTCCAGATTTTTCACATGACGTGTTCTTATCTTATCTGCGCGCCTGTGGGATACACGTATTGGGGTGCGTTGTTTGATGACGTCCAATGATTTTAGGGACTCAAGATCCTCAGTATCTACATCCTCTTCAGTTTGAACAAGTGCCCTGTAAACCTTGTAGGTGTCTGTTGTGGATGTTTTTATCTGGCTGCGCCTTTCTTTACCAACGAACTTCAGGTTCAGAACTTCAACTTTACCCTCTGCATGTTGGTTAACTCTTTTTTCAAGTTCTTCAAGATCTATGCTGCGAATCTTCGGCTCCTTGATCTCCAGGACGAAGGGTCTTCCACTGCCCAGCATTTTAACATCGATGTCCTCACGACCCGCACCATGGAATTTGGCTCCATTACCTCTGGTCATTTCAAGTGCATCCCCTGATACAAACTCTTCAACTGTTTCAAGATACATTTTACCTGTGTAATTGCACCTTTCACATCCCCTGCCTTTACATGCTGTGCAGGGCCATTTTGTCTGGGGAATACCCCTCACGAGTTTCCTGTACCTGCCCTCAATGAACAGAGGATTTATCTGGAGCTCTATGTTGCCCTTCTTAAAGTCCACAGTCACAACGAGGTGTGGGTTGTCGAATTCCACTTCTCTATGGAGTCGGATGGATAGATCCTTACCTATCTCTCTGTTGATCTCCTTTTTGATGTTTTCAACGTCAATGTGCAGTGCCTCACGAATTTCCTCCTCCCTCTTGAGGATTTCAGGATCCACACGACAACCAACGAGGAAGTGTGAAAATTCAATTCCTGATTCGTTTATTTTTTTGATTATTTTATCTGTGATACTGTTTTCTGCAGCATCAATCTCTTTGAAAAGATCGCCGCACACGTAGCACGGATTTGAGTTCTCTGTTGATGGAACGTCTTTGGAAACTTCAGATGCATTTTCAGACAACAGCTTCCTCACATACTCCCCCCTTTTCAGGTTTCCATCTCCAGGAATTGTTTTTGAGAAGTTTCTACCTAAACATCGATTGCATATATGACCATCAGTTATTTCAATAATTTTTAAAGCTTTATCCAATATTTCACTTATTTCTGGTTCCATTTCATATCTCATCCTTTAAAATACATCCTTAAATATGATTCATTATATTTAAATTAACGTAAATGTTGGATTGTTATTTTATAATGCTCTTTATTTTAAAATACTGTTGTTTCAAGAGCATTGTCCATTATATATCCTAATAAAAATTTTAATAAAAAATTAGAGGATTAAATTTATTCATTTTTAATTCTACTCAATTTTTAAGGGGAAAGTGAACTCAACTCCTGTTATTTTATAAAGAAGTTGGTTAACTGTTTTAATATCTTAATTTAATATTCTTAAAATTTAAAATGGGGTTTAGAAATTTGGATTTGAAGATTATCAGCGCATCATCTGACGCATCATCTGACCCATTGGTCCGCCCATTTTCCTCTTTCCAAAACCTTTCATGGCTTTTTTAGTGGTGTTGTAGTACTTCAAAAGCTCCTTAACGTCTTCATTTTTCATACCGGATCCACGTGCTATTCGCTTGATTCTGGACTGCTTTATAAGAGAGGGGTTTTCCAGTTCTTGCTCAGTCATGGAATCCATTAGTACCTTGTACTTACCGAGCTTTTCTTCAGTCACCTTTGAGGCGTTTTTAGGAAGCTTGGCACCCATACCAGGGATCATGTTCATAACCTGCTGCATAGGTCCCATTTTATTCATCATCTCAAACTGAGCATACATATCCTTTAGGGTGAATTTACCGCTGAGCATAGCGTCAACACTGTCCATATCCATGTCTTCTTCCGCTATTTCCTCGGCCCTTTCTATGAGACTTTTGATGTCCCCCATTCCAAGGAGTCTTGATATGAAACGCTCTGGATCAAAGGCTTCAAAGTCATCAACCCTCTCCCCGGTTCCTATGAACTTAATTGGGGCACCAATTTCAGCAACTGCAGACAGTGCACCTCCACCCTTTGCAGAGCCGTCGAGTTTGGTTATGATTATTGAACCAATATTTGTGGTTTTACTGAATGCAAGGGCTTGTTCTTTAGCCTGCTGTCCTATTGTTCCATCTATGACGAGTATAACCTCGTCTGGCTTAACTATGGATGAAAGACTTTCCATCTCATCCAGTAGGTCCTTCTCCTCCTTGTGCCTTCCTGCAGTATCCACAATTACAAGGTCCCTCTTCTTGAACTCTTCAAGACCCTTCCTTGCCAGATCAAGGGCGTCCTTGTTTTCAGGGTCACCGTAGAGGGGCACGTTCATTGGTTCTGTGAGCTGCCGTAGCTGTTCATATGCTGCAGGTCTCCATGTGTCTGTACAGACTATTGCCGGGTTGAAACCCTTTTTCTGCAGGTAACGTGTGAGTTTGGATATTGTGGTTGTTTTACCACTTCCCTGAAGTCCCATAAACAGGATCCTGTAGGGCTTTTTGTCTATTTCAACTTCCTGGGCTTTTTCACCAACGAGGTTAACCAGTTCTTCATAGACTATCTTTATAACGTGTTCTTTGGGAGTAACACCCTTTTGGGGCTCTTCATTCAAAGCCCTTTCCTCTATGGTCTTTGAGAGGTTGAGAACCAGTTTGATGTTAACATCAGACTGGATTAAAGCCCTCTGTATATCCTTTATAACCTCTTTAACGACTTCCTTGTCTATTATACTCATTCCTGCCAGCTTTTTCATGGTGTTGGTCAGGTTTTTGCCAAGATTGCCCAGCATGATTTTCACCAGTTCCTGTTGATCTGCATATTAATAAGTTAAAATGCTCTGAATTACAAATTCTAGTTTAGTAAACTGTTTTTAAGCTTCACGCGTTCAATTACTAATTTTAAGTGTAAAATTGTCACGTGCTGATTTTTATTGATTTGTTAAAGGATCATCTGGATTTCAATCCCCTTTAATGATTGGGTGGATCCTTTTATATCCTTGTCTTCATTAGATCCATGTCTTCCTAATAAATTTAAATTTATATTACAATCAACATTATAATAAATTTAGGTTAATATAATATGGTATAAAATGTTAGTAGAGAAATTTTGTTATTTCCTTTAAAAACTGAGAAATAAAAAAATTTGGATTTGCAGTGGATTTTATCCATTTTTAAGGATTCTACTAACGTAACTTCATTGGATTTGCTTGTTCGTATTGTTCAAACTATTAACTAAAAATTCTAATTACACTTCAAACACTTAGGTGATAAAATGTTCGAAAAACTTAAAAAAAGTCTAATAGAATCTCCTGTAGTAAAAAAAGGCGATTATGATTATTTTGTACATCCTGTTACAGATGGAGTTCCTCTAGTTGAACCTGAAATACTGGAAGAGGTTGCAGAAGGTATTTCAAAGTTTGGTGATATGGATGTTGACAAAATCGTATGTGTTGAAGCAATGGGAATACACATAGCAACTGCACTATCCCTTAAAACAGGAAAACCATTTGTTGTTATCCGTAAACGATCCTACGGTCTTGAAGGTGAGGTTGCAGTGCACCAGATGACAGGCTACAGTGAAGGGAAACTCTACATAAACGGACTCAACAAGGGGGACAAAGTGATCCTGGTTGATGATGTTGTGAGCACAGGAGGGACCATGATAGCCGTGTTAAAAGCCCTTGAAGCCATTGGTGTTGAAATCGTTGATGTTATGGCAGTTATAGAGAAGGGAAAAGGTAAATACGTGGTTGAAGACGAGACAGGGGTCAAGGTCAGGAGCCTGGTGAAACTGAACGTTGTTGATGGAAAGGTTGTAATAGAGGGCAGTGTTGACGAAACCCTGTGATTTTAAGGGTATTCATTATTTTAATCTTATAGATCTGGGAGGTAATGTATTGGGCTACGAATTTGATGTTGAAGGGGTTATAGAGAAAATAAAAAAGTTCCATGCAGAAGTTGTTGGGGTACAGTTTCCAGAAGGTCTTAAGATACATGCAACCAGGATAGCAAGACAGATCGAAGATGAAACTGGTGCAACCGTTATAATCTCTGCTGATCCATGTTATGGGGCTTGTGATGCAGCTGATACAGATATGAAGGATGTTGTTGATCTTTTGGTTCACTTCGGCCACACAGCACTGCCAATTAAATACGATATTCCGGTTATATTCGTTGAAACAAGATCTGACATGGATGTTCAAGGGGCGTTGAGCAGTGCAATGAAACTTCTTGAAGGCTACAAGAGGATAGGTTTGGTAACAACAGCTCAACACCTCTATCTTCTCCAGGATATGAAGAATTTTCTGGAAGAAAATGGGAAAGAAGTTGTTATGCATGGGGGGAGAGGCACCCAAAATGGTCAAATCCTTGGCTGCAACTTCTCATCCATAAAAGACCTCGAAGCCGATGCATTTCTCTACGTTGGGAGTGGAAACTTCCACACCCTCGGAATAAAACTCTTCACAGATAAACCAGTTGTAATAGCGGATCCTTACATCAACGAGGCAAGAGATATTGATGAATTTGCAGATAGAATTATGAGAATTCGCTTTGCAAGGATAGCCAAGGCAATGGATGCTGGAAGCTTTGGCATAATTGTTTCATCAAAGAAGGGCCAGTCCAGGATGGAACTTGCAAAAGTTTTAAAGAACATGATCCACAAAGAGAAGAAGGAAGCGTACATACTGATCATGGATGATGTTTCACCAGAGCTTCTAACTCCCTTCATGGACATAGATGCATTTGTAATGACTGCATGTCCAAGAATAGCTATTGATGACGCTAATATGTACAAAAAACCGCTTTTAACACCTCAGGAACTTGAAATAGTTCTCGGCAAAAGGGACTGGGAAGACTACATGATGGATGAGATCGAGCATTGAATGATGATGGTTAAAAGGCGAGTATTCTAAAAAAAATTCATTCAAATCCTGATCATTTTATTAACCATGTGGGTTAACATACGCATAATAACAGTTCAGTAAATAATGCGATTCTTATGTTTGTAGCCGGATACAAGGGTGTTGCATGTGGATAGCTACAACTCATGATTAGTTCATAGACTTTAGTTGAGGTGAATCAATGAAAACCAAATCTGGAGATTTTGTTCTACCTGGAGATTCTTTAGGAGTTAGTGAGGAGTTCCTTCCATCTGAGGGGACCTACGATGACGACGGGGAAATAAGGTCCCTCATTGCAGGAACAGTTTCAGTGGATGATAAGGAGAAAAAAATATCCATAATACCAAAAACCAGTTCTCCATCCCTTATTAAGAAGGGAATAGTAGTTGTTGGACAGATATCTGATGTCAGGGGTCAGAGAGCCCTTATGAAAATAGACAGCATCAAGGACAACAGCAGAGGTCTTGTAACATCTTTTTCAGGCGGAATACACATATCTCAGGCTGAAAAGGGCTATGTGGACAAATTGACCGATGAATTCAGAATCGGAGACCTTATAGAGGCAAGGGTTACAAAGGTCATTGGAATAGACAACGTTGACCTGACAACAGCCGAACCTGAACTCGGAGTTTTAAAGGCCATGTGCACTAACTGCAGGCACTTCATGAAGCAAACAGGTAAAAAAGAAGTCACATGTCCAAATTGTGGAAGGAAGGAGAAAAGAAATATTTCTTCGAAGTATGAGGGTTAATTCCCTGTTTTTTATTTTGGATCGCTAATTTATCATACAGAGATGTGTTGCTACCTTTTTTAGTCGTGCTAATGCTTCTTGATATTTAAATTTTAAAGTGGCATGTTGAAGAAAGGTCATTTATTTTTTGAAGGAATAATTCATGGATACTGTAAACTTAATTTTTAATTTATTATTTTCAATATTCGGTGTTGTTTTTATTGTTGGAACAGGTCTATCTATTCTTTTTTCTAAGCGAAAACATCTGGAAAAAGATTTAGATTATAAAAAAAGTTTTTTGGCATGTGTACTTGGAATTCTTTTTATAATCGGAAGTATTACAGGCCATATTTATGCTGTATTTTTAGTGATCATGATGATTAGTACTCCTTTCTTTTGGTATGCTAAGAAAAAGTATCCTGAAAAGTACCAATACTTATCTATGGGTATTTGGGATAAGATATTCTTTGTTTGGGTTATTCTTTGGTTTATCTTTATAATTGTTCTTTGTTTAGTTTATTAACCACAATTTTAGAGGCGGGCTAAGAAGAACAATAATTTTTTAGTCAATGAAAAATATTTATTCCTTTAAAATACATAACAGGAATAAAATTTTTTGAACCTTTATATAATATAAAATTTAATATAGAATTTCATATTAAAATTACTAAATAATATAAAAAGAAGCTTTGATAACTGCATTAAACTATATTATTTTTAATATGATTTGCGAAGTTTAGTAAAAACTCAGCATAAATGAATATTTTCAATGATATGAGGGATAAAATGAAGATAATAACCGATAAGAAAAAGGAATTAGAGATAGAAATTACAGGTGAAACCCACACACTCTGCAACGCCCTGAGAAAAACTCTCATGGAAGATGAGGATGTTGAAGCTGCAGCCTACGTCATAGAACACCCAATCATTGGAGAACCAAAGCTCCAGATAAAGGCTAAAAATCCAAAAAAATCACTTAAAAAAGCTGCAGAAACACTTAAAGCTCAATGTGATGAGTTCAAAACTCTTGTAGAATCTTCAGAATCCTAATTTTTTTATAGATTTTATAAACCCAAATTTTTATAAATTTTCTCTGGATAAGCAGATCTTCAGGTAACCTGATGAGAGATGAGAGCTGAAGAAAATCACCCCGAAATTATTCCAAAAAGAAATTTTCGGTCCATAAAACAGGAAATAAGAATTCTTGGAGTTGATGATGCTCCATTCACACCCCACACCAGTGATCCAGTCATGGTCGTTGGAACTGTCTTCAGGGCAGGTAAATGGTTCGACGGTGTTCTGAGAACCTTTGTACAGGTGGATGGTGATGATGCAACAGAGAAGATAATCTCAATGGTCAACGGTTCCAGGCAGAAGGAACAGCTTGGAATTATAATGCTTGACGGAGTTACCTTTGGAGGTTTCAACGTTGCAAACATCCCCAGGATATGCCGGAAAACAGGAATACCTGTGATCGTGGTGATGAGAAAGCAGCCGAACTTCGAAAGGATAAAAAAAGCCCTTCAGCACTTCAAGAACTGGGAGGATCGCTGGCAGAGTATTCTTGAAGCTGGTGAGATACACAGGGTTGATAAGGATGGTGAACCAGTATACATCCAGATATGTGGGATGGAACTGGAGGATGCAGTTGAAGTTGTGAAGCTTTCATCAACCAGAAGTGCCATACCCGAACCTATAAGGGCTGCACACCTAATAGCTGCAGGTGTCACAACTGGAGAGTCACGGGGAAGCGCTTAATATAACATTAAAATCATTGAAAACTGCGTACAATTTAAAGATGCTTTTTAGTAAGTAACATAATTTTTAGTAAGTAACATAAAATTAAGAATCTGAACTAATTTTAAGGAAGTGTTCAAATCAGAAATCCTTTTTTAACTGTCGATGCCTTGATTTACGATGACGATCAGGAAATATGTAATGGGGAAGTGTGTTTTGTCCTTATAAAACGTAAAAATGAACCTTACAAAGATTTCTGGGCGCTTCCAGGCGGATTCGTTGAGTACGGTGAAACTGTGGAAGCAGCGGCTTCAAGGGAAGCTAAGGAAGAAACAGGTCTAGAGATCGATCTTAAGGATCTTATAGGTGTTTACTCGAATCCAGAAAGGGACCCAAGGGGACACACAGTTTCTGTTGTATTTCTGGCACATAAATCATCTGGCAAACTTACTGCAGACACGGATGCAGAGGATGCCCAGTACTTCAGCATCCCTGAGATGTTAGAGCTTGATCTTGCCTTCGATCATAGGCAGATAATTGAAGAAGGCCTTAAAATCTTCAATAAATATAATGAATAGGATGCACTGAATTCAGATGCCTATTAATTCACATGAACCCTTCAACAACTTCTGTTGAATGTAATTTAAGGAAAATTTTTTAAACCAAGGCATTTAAAGGAGAATTGGTAAAAATAACCTTAAAGTAAAGGGAAAAAGTAAAAGGAATATCACTTAAATTAAAAAAGATAACTTACTAAAAAAGGCATACTATAAAGTACTTATCAAATCAGTACCTAAAAATACTAAAATTAAAAACTAAAATTAAAAATTGAATCATTTGAGTAAAATCAAAGTTTATTAATAACTAATTCAAACTTCTATTGAGGTTAGTTTATTATTAGGAGGATTTAAATGGAATTTTGTCCAAAATGTGGAACAGTCATGTTTCCTAAGGGGGACTGTTTCGAATGCAAGAACTGCGGATACACAAAGGAAATGACCAAGGAATCTGTGAGTCAGTACGAGGTTTCTGAAAAGGTGGATGCAAAAGAGAGTGTGATAGTTACAAGTGACAACATCCAAACACTACCAAAAACAAAGGTTAAATGTTCTAAATGTGGAAATAATGAAGCTTACTGGCGTTTAAGACAGACAAGAAGTGCTGATGAATCTGAAACAAGATTTTTAAGATGCACCAAGTGTGGACACACCTGGCGCGAGTACGATTAAATCCATGGTCAGATAACATCAGTTAAAGTGAAGTTCTACTAACTGTTTACTACAGAAAACATTACATTGCAATGTTTTAGAGGTTAAGGGGGACAATAAATTGGCAGAAGATTCAGATGAAAATTCAGGGAAGGTTTCAGAGGATAGATTAAATTCTCACAATGACGATGTTGATGCAGATGAAGTTTCAGGTTCCAAAAAATCATCATCCTTCGATATAAAAAAATTCTTTAAAACTAAGAATTCGGATGAAGAGCCTGTTGTTGAAGGCACAACTGAGGATCCAGTTACGGAGGAACCTGAAAGTAAAAACCCTCAAAAACCTGAAATAACTGAAAAAAAGGAATCTACTGAGGAACATCATGATCTCTCCTTCACAAAGGGATTCACGGGTCATGCAATTTTTGGGGACCTGAAATCCCATAAATCCCTTATACTCCAGGCACTGGCCACCTTACTGGGGGCAGTAATGATAGTCTATGGAATGTTTCTCTTCCTAAGCCCAACGGTTAAAGTGGCGGACAATGTAATGTTCGGTGATGAATCTGCGTTTGCAGTTTTATTGATTCTTTTAGGTGTTATTATAATTATTTTAGCATTTGCAAAGAGATTGTTTGGTGGAACATTCCTTCACAACATACACAAGGAAATTGAAGCTGCTGAAAAGAAGATCAACCCTGATAACGCAGAAAGTCAGGGTAAAGATTCAAAATCAGATTCAAAATCAAATAATGCCACCTCAGAATCAGATACAAGGGTCAAAGATGCCTCAACCAGTAGCAGCGATGCAAAGAATAATAACGATAAGAATAATAAGGATATTAGATCAGAAGATTAAAGGTAGAAAGGAGGATGAAAATGTTCAAAGCGGTTTTAAGCGATTCAAACATTTTGAAGACAAGTTTTGAAGCAATATCTTCAATTGTAGATGAAGTTCAGATGAAGGCAGACGGTGATGGATTACGGTTGGATGCACTGGACAGGTCCCACATCACATTCGTGCACCTTGAACTTAAATCAGCGTTATTTGATGTATTCTCATGTGACGAGCCCCTGAAGATCAACGTGGATACAGAAGAACTCATGAAAGTCTTAAAAAGGGCTAAATCCGAGGATGTAGTTGAATTAACGGTTGATGAAGGCAATTTAATAGTTACCTTTGAAGATGAGGCAAGGCGTACCTTCAAAATCAGACTTATAGATATAGAGTACGAGGCACCAAGCCCACCTGAACTTGAGTACCCAACTGAATTTGAAATACCTTTCAATCTTCTTAAAAATTCCATTCAGGACATAAGCATAGTTTCTGATAAAATTGCCCTTATTGTGGACTCTGATAAGTTCATTGCATCTGCAGAGGGTGAATTTGGAGATGCCAAGATCGAGTACCTCCACGGTGAAAAAATAACTGAGAATGCAAAATCAGTCTTCTCACTGGAAAAAATAAAAGAAATGCTGAAGGCAGATAAATTCTCTGAAACAGCTGTAATGAGACTTGGAAACGATATGCCCTTAACCCTGTCTTTGAACATGGTTGCAGATGAGGGTGAGCTAAGTTTCCTTTTAGCTCCAAGGATAGAAAGTGAGGAATAGGGTTGGATGAATTTTTCCAGACATTGAGGGAGATACAAAAAAAAGAACGTAGTATGAGTGGTCTATCCAGTGTGGGAGACAACTTTTACACCGACGTTTCAAACTACCTCAACGCCTTAATGAGGAAGATAGATGATAATCCATTTTCCTTCGAATCATACCTTTTAAGGGATGCCCAGAGGATAGTTGAAGAGATCTGTGAGAGAAGGGAGCATAAAATTGCAAACAATGCCGTTATGAATGTTCAAAGGGCCCGTCAGCTTTTCAAGGAATCCAAGGGTAAAAGGTCAAGGATTAAGAAGGAAAACCCCATAGCAGTTCCAGTGAACTCCACTCCTGAAGAAGAGGACCTTTACTTTCAAATCGTTGATTCTCTGGTCAAATACAGGGAGAGGATGGTCAAACCCCTCAGATCTTATCTCCACAAGAATGAAACCTCACTTGAAGCGCATGAGGAATCTCGTAACGATACTTCCAAATCTTCAGTGGCCACATCTTCCCAGTTACAGGGTAAACCTGAAGATGAAGTTCATTCACAATCTGATTCAGTTCCTGGAGATTTAGAGGCAGAATCTCCAAGGGATGTTAAAAGATCAGTTAAGGAGCCGGTTAAGGGGGATCCCTCTGGATTTGAGGATCAGATATATGAGATATACGGTTCTGAACCCTCAAAGCAGACTTCAGAAAAGGAAGGATTAAAAGGGTCTAATTCTGGGATTTCCAATGAAAAAAGTCCTGAAGCACACGAAACTTCAAATTCTAATGGGACGGCTGCCGGAATTTCAAGTTCAAATGTTTCAGATCTTGAAGGTTCAGGTCATGGAAGTTCCATTACACTTGGGGCAGATGAAACTTCAGATACATTAAAACCTGTGGCTTCAGACGGAACCAGTACATTAAAGACTTTGCTCATACTCGATGAGTTACCTTCAATTTTAGGCGTTGATAAGAATGTTTATGGTCCTGTTATTCCCCAGGACATCGTTACCATGCCTGAAGCAAATGCAAAGGTACTCATAAAAAACAGGAAAGGAATGGCCATCCAAAGATATAAATAAGCCATGAATAATAAACTAACATTAATATAAATTAGACTTTTTATTAAACGAGTTTAATGATCAGTAGTTTAAATAAGTTTCAAATATCAAAATAACTTATTTTTACATTTAAGAGGTGATTACATGAAAATTCCTAAAGAAAGGAGAACTTACTGTCCAAGTTGCAAAAAACATACAATTCACGAAGTATTTGAATCAAAAAGAAGGAAAGCAAGCGAATTAAAATGGGGTCAGCGTCAGTTCAGAAGGGTCACAGCAGGTTACAGGGGTTACCCAAGGCCGCTCCCATCAAGGAACAAACCAGTTAAAAAACTCGACCTCAGATACAAATGCAAAGAATGTGGAAAAACCCATATCAAACGATCCTCATTCAGAGCTGGAAAAGTAGAATTTAAGATGTAAGGTGGTTTTCATGGCGAAGTTCAGAACTCAAAAAAGCAACTTTTTAAGGGTTAAATGTGTGGACTGTGGAAACCAGCAGGTGGTATTTGACCATGCTGCATCCAATGTTCAGTGCATAATCTGCGGAAAGACCCTGGTAAAATCCAAGGGTGGAAAATCCGAGATAAAAGCTCAGATAATAGAAGTACTGGATTAAATCCAGTAAACTTAAGTTCGGTATTAATACAGGGATCTCCGGGTCCCGGGATTTTAAATCCCACTTAATTTCATATACTAATTCATGCAATACTCAATTAAATTCAGTTAAAACTTTTTTATCCAATTTTTTCACGGCTAATGGAAAGTTATTTGAAGGGTGTTGTAATTAATTTATAAATTAATAATGTACTTCATATCAAGTATATTTATTAGACATATTAGGTGTTCTAATGGTAAGAATGAGAAAACAATGGCCAGATGAAGGAGATCTTGTGGTTGGAACTGTCCACAAGGTTTTAAACTACGGGGCCTTCGCAAGACTCGAGGAATACGAGGGAAAAGAAGCTTTCATCCACATATCCGAGGTTTCCTCCGGTTGGGTGAAGAACATAAGGGACTACGTACGTGAAAATCAGAAAATCGTTGCAAGAGTCCTGAGGGTCAACCCAAAGAAGGGACATGTAGATGTTTCCCTTAAAAGGATAAGGGAAGATCAGAGAACAAGGAAGATGCAGCAGTGGAAGATCGAACAGAAAGCAGAGAAACTCCTGGAATTTTCTGCAAAACGCCTGGACAAAGACATGGAAACTGCCTATAAAGAGGTTGGATATCCTCTTATGGAAGAGTTTGGAGATCTTTACGGTGCCTTTGAGCTAGCTGCAGAAGAAGGTGTGGGTGCACTCGATGAAAGTGCCATAACTGATGAATGGGCCGAAGCAATCACAGAAGTTGCCAAGAAAAACATATCTCCACCTGAAGTTCACATAACAGGTTACGTTGATCTGAAATCCTACGCACCTGAGGGTGTTGAAGTTATAAAAAAAGCATTAAGTGCTATAGATGAAGGAGAAATTTCAGTACAGTGTGTTGGAGCTCCAAGGTACAGGTTAATGGTCAAATCTTCTGATTACATAACCGCAGAAACCATGCTTAAAGAAGCAGCAGAGAAAGCAATAGCTGTGGTAGAGGAAGAAGGTGGAGAAGGTAGTTTCCACCGTGAACTGGAATAACAATGAAGATGAAAAAATGCAAGTCCTGCAGGGAGTATACCCTGAAGGATGTTTGCCCTCACTGTGGTGGAGATGTGGGAGTTATTTACCCTCCTAAGTATTCTCCTGAAGACAAATACGGGAAGTATAGAAGAATACTTAAAAAACAGCTCTTAGAGGGCCAAGGAGTTGGTTAGATGGATGGAACTTTCATAAAAATGATCAAGGATGTTGAACTACAGGAACCAATATTCATAGAGGCACTTCCTGGAATTGGACATGTGGGAAAACTGGTTGCAGAGCACATGATCCATGAACTGGATGCAGAAAAATTCGCAGAACTCTACTCAACTTCATTCCCACCTCAAGTTTTTGTGGATGAGAATGGAATCATAGAACCAATGAAAAACGAGTTTTACTGCCTTAAATCACAGGGAGAATCAGAAAGGGACTACATAATCCTAGTTGGAAACACCCAGGGCCTCAGTCCAGAGGGTCAGTACGAGATATGTGGAACCATAATGGATTTTGTTGCAGGTTACGGTGTCAATGAGATGTTCACACTCGGAGGTCTTGGAACAGGACAGCCAGTTGAAAAACCCAAGGTTTTCGGTGCTGCAACAACCTCTGAACTTGCAGAAAAATTAAAGGAACATGAAGTAACCCTTAGGTCTGCAGATGGGGGAATAATAGGTGCATCTGGACTTTTACTTGGTCTTGGAATGACTAAAGGCATTACAGGGGCCTGCTTAATGGGTGAAACACCTGGATACTTCATAGATGCAGATGCATCCAAGGCAGTTCTAAAGGTACTCTTGAAACTGCTTGAGATGGACTTGGACATAGCCAAACTGGAAGAAAGGGCTGAAGAAACCAGAAAAATGATATCCAAAGCTCAGCAAATGGAAAAAGAAGTAACTGAGAGGATGAACATAGTTCCAGGTGAGGAAGACCTCAGGTACATAGGATAAAACTGAAACATTTCTATCTTTCAGTTTCAGAACCTAAACTTCTTTTTTTCAATCCACTTTTTTAATATATCTTAGCAAAGCTTTAGCAAGCTCAAACAAGGAACTAACTATTTTTAATTGCAAATCCTGACTGAATCATTATTTACAAATTTTAAAACAAGTTTTAAAAGATTCTATTTAACGATCTATGGAATGTACATTTAAAAGATTTAATTAATTGCAATCATTCGATTAATTCCAATTTCTATTGATGAACTAAACTATTTTAGAAGGAAATTTCCTTTGAAAATCGATGGAGTTACTTGAACTTAATGAAGCTTCACGGTTATAAAGCATCAGAATCAAAGGTAGAACCATGATAATAAACGCTGATCTTCACATACATGGCAGGTACTCCATGGCAACATCCAAGAACATGTCCCCTGTTACCATGGCACCCCAGGCAAAGCTCAAGGGCCTGGATCTTGTTGCAACGGGTGATGCATTGCACCAGAAATGGCTTAACATAATAGAAGAAACAACAGAAGAAACATCTGATGGAATATTCTCCCTGAAAGATGGAACGATTCCCGAAGGTTCTGAAGATGTCCCTGAAACTTTGGATGATACAGATCTATGCAAATTCATCCTAACAACAGAGGTTGAGGATATAAAAAGGGTTCATCACGTTATAATATTTCCATCACTGGAATCTGTCCACGCCCTGCGCAGTAAACTCAATGGAAACATGGATGCAGATGGAAGGCCCAAGATCCGGATGAAGGGTGATGAGATAATGGATGCAGCCCATGAAGAGGGGTGTATAATAGGCCCATCCCATGCCTTCACACCCTGGACGAGCATATACAAGGAGTACGACAGTGTCTATGACTGCTACGGTAGAAAGCCTGACTTTCTTGAGCTGGGACTTTCAGCAGACACTGACATGGCAGACAGGATCGAGGAGCTTCAGGACATCACCTTCTTAACTAACTCAGACGCCCATTCTCCATGGCCGCACCGTTTGGGTCGTGAGTTTAATGAAATGGAACTTAAAGAATTCACGTTCAATGGTGTGAAGGATTCAATTCTGAATGGCAACATACACAGCAACTATGGATTCGATCCACGTCTCGGCAAGTATCATAAAACAGCATGTTCAAAGTGTTACAGAAAGTACGAGATATCCGAAGCAATAAAACTCAACTGGCGCTGTCCCTGTGGTGGTAAAATAAAGAAGGGTGTGGACTACAGAATATACGAACTTTCCAAGTGGGATGAACCCCATCATCCTCCAGAGAGACCTCCATATATCCATATACTTCCCCTTGCAGAGATAATAAGTTCAACCTACTGTAAAGGTGTCACAACGGTCTTCGTGCAGAAGATATGGAAAGAACTGGTTTACAAGTTTGGAAATGAAATAAACGTCCTCATACAAACGCCCCTTGAGGAAATTGAAGCTGTGGATCCAAAGCTTTCAAAGGTTATAAAAGCCTTTAGAACCAACACCCTCCACATAGAATCAGGTGGTGGTGGAAAGTACGGGGAGATAATGTTCGAACAGGACACACTGGACAGCTACTTCTGAGATATCAGAATTAAAAAACTCAATTGAAGGTTTTAATCTTATTATCCTACTATTTGAGTTTTTTATCTCTTTTTTTGTCGGTTTTCTTATTTTATTGTAAAAATTGTATGGGTTGAAGTTTTCATTTTATATGGACTGAAACCTTCCAGATCTTGCTTGTAACAGATATTATGGAGAATCAATTTAATTTTTTAAAAAAAGGAGTCTTCATGACATTTTATTGATTTCAACATCTTCCTCATTTCTTCCATTTCAAGGGCAGGGACAATTCCAGTTGCTGTGATGGTCAGCTTTGACTTATCACAGTACCATTTGGTTTCAAAGAAGTCTATTAAAGTCCCATTAACATTTATCTCCTCTCTGTGGAGTTCTACAGGATGACCATCAACGATCAGGGTTTCCTTTACAAGAATGAGGTTAGCGCTCTGTGTTGTGTTGTTACTGAATGAAGATTTTATACTTTTAAAGAACTTCTTATCAGGATCTTCTGTTGCCCCAACAACGAAGAGGTTTATATCAGTTCCGTTCTGATAAAGTACGAACGTTGAATTTTTGGTTGTGTTGTTACCACCCACCTGGTAACCATGGGGAATGTAACTTGGGCCGCTGAATTCCTTCAGTGGATCCTGGGACAGGTACATACTCACAGGAATTGAACTTAAAAGTAGAACTATCACCACCACTGCAAGGTAAATCAACTTCCTCATTAAAATTTCTCCATTCCTAACATCAACTTATTTTTCTTAAAGATTAACGAAACCAATAATTTATTATTCAATTAAAATAGTCCCATTTTAGGTTATACTTCTATTAATATATCCTTTTCGATTTTTAAGGGAATTAGGTTAATTCAATAATAATCATCACCATGACGAAAATATATAAAGAATGAATTAGTACATTTTTATAGATCGAAATTATACAATAAGAAGGTGTTATAATATGGAAAGTGCTACTTTAATTGCAGCGGTTATCATTGGTGGAATGGTTTTGGTTTCCCTCATGACACAGTTACTCAACAAAAATGATGTGGATTGAGATATCTATTTTTCTTTTATAGAAAATTTAATTCAACCTTTAATTTTTGTGGAAATCCAAAAACTAATACACCTTATTAAATTCTAATTTTTATGAGATGAATTTTTAATTTCGCCCAGATCATTCCATCTTTTGAGATTTTAAGGATATGGAGAATGGGTAGTTGAGATCATCAACATCAAATAAACAACATCAAAGATGATTAAAAAGAGCGTACTGAAAAATTAAATAAGCGGACCCGGAGGGATTTGAACCCTCGACCTTCAGATTAGGAGTCTGATGCCCTGTCCAGACTAGGCTACGGGCCCTGAATATATTTTTTTGCAGATTATTGTAAACCTACAGGTTATCTATTTTTATTCATATTATTTAAGGTTAGACCCTACTTTAGATAGTTTTACCTATTGAAGTTTTGATTTATGTAAAATGTATAAAAGAAGTTTACATTAACGGACCCGCCGGGATTTGAACCCGGGACCTTCGGATTAGAAGTCCGACGCCCTATCCAACTAGGCTACGGGCCCCTGTAATTACATGTATATTGGAGTCTCTGGCTCTCCTTGAACGTGTTTTGCAAGTTCTTTGAGTCTTGCTTCGATCTCCTCTGCTTCTTTTATGAGTGGGTCTGCATTCACTTGTATATCTAACATAGTATTTAAAACATTCACTACACCTGCTGCAGCCCTTGGATCAGGGTACTGATTCAAGACCTCTGCAAAGAGGCATGATGCAGGAATGTTTTTTGAGGCAGTTTTTGTGAGTAGGGTACCTGAAAGACCTCCAAGGTTTCCAAATGGAAGGATTGGTAGATCAATATCACCTAATCTCTGTAGTGCTTCCTGTGAATTTGCAGCACCTGCAACTCCACTATTTTTCTGAGGTACAACCATGCTGTTGAATGTTATAAGTTCTTTACTGTTGTTTTTTTTCATCCATTCAACTATAACATTCGCCATATCGTAGGTAACGTTTGGTGGAACTATGAAATCTGACAGGAATAGAACTATTCCCTCTGAACTGTATATCCTGAATGGATGTATTGCAATTCCTTTGTAAAGAACTGCCAGTGGTGGAAAGTATTTTGAACTTATGTGACCTATCTGCTTCATGTTAAGCTCTTCAACAAGGAGCCATCCAACTATGTTGCCTATAAGGCCTAATCCTGGTGATCCTTCAAGAACCACAGCATTTTCCACATCTTCAGATACTATTTTACAGCATTCAGCTTCTGTTTCAACCATTTTTACCATTATGGCGCACCCCCTGCACCTCCCAGGTTCTCACCTGTCTCAGGATCTATGTATATTTCACCCACTTGTTTGCCATTCATCATGACTGGTACGATGTAGGTACTTTTGCCGTCAATGGTCTTCAATTCTGGTGTGCCTGCTGACGCACCGTCTTGCTCTATATAAGTTGCTGCTATTGCTTTGGCTTTGGATGATGATATCTTCACATTACTACCTCCTGTTTGGCTTCCTTCACTTGAAGTTCCTGTACTCTGAGATTGAACATCTCCCTGACTGGATGTTCCAGCACTGGTCTGAGATGAATCTCCTGTTGAACTTTGGCTCTGTGAAGTAGAAGTTGTAGGTTGCCATAATCCAGGAGTTTTAGTGGTAACTTGATAACCGGCCGCTGCAAATCCTATTAGGAGCACGATTATTACGGATAGGATGATCTTTTTATTTATCATCTTCTCACCTCTTCATTTTACCACTTAATCTTCTAACTTTATAAATTTTAATTTTTTATAAATTTCAACAATATGAAATTAGATTTCTCTCATGATATCCATCATCAAATATATTGATTCTAATTGTTATTTAACTTTGGTATATTAGGAGCAAGATCGTATTTTGGGTTCTTTGATCTACTCAGCATACCTTAATAGATAATCACTAATCAATACAATAGGTTACATTCCTTAACTTGGGTTTAATTGATGCATTATGGAGTTCAATACAATTTCTGTTTTTTATAAAGAATTTATAACTCTGCACCCCATTATTCCCATAAAGGAATTTATACTTTAGTTACTCATTATATATATAGTTTTCATTTTATCTTCCAAAGAAAAGTTTATAATATCATATATAATCAATTGAAATACTGATGTTCATTATATAAAAACAAGAGGTGATACATTTGAGCGAAACTATTGTGATCTCGCCTACATCACGGCAGGAAGGACACGCAGAACTGCGTATGGAAGTCGATGATGAAGGAATTGTAACTAAAGGTCAGTACCTTAGTATAACTCCAGTAAGAGGGCTAGAAAAAATGGTTACCGGTAAGGTACCAGAAACTGCACCCGTAATGGTACAGAGAATATGTGGTGTTTGTCCGATACCCCACACTTTAGCTTCAGTAGAAGCTATAGACGACTCTTTGAATATTGAAGTGCCAAAAGCAGGTAGACAATTAAGGGAGCTTACATTAGCAGCACACACCGTTAATAGTCACGCTATTCACCACTTCCTCATAGCAGCCGATTTTGTCCCACCAGAACTTTTCAAAACAGCTGTAGAATCTGTTTCCGAAATAAGGAAAACAGTACAGACAGTAGTTGACACAGTTGCTGGTGAAGGTATACACCCATCTGATGTAAGGATCGGTGGAATGGCTCAGAACATAAGCGAAGTAGCCAGAAAAAGGCTCTATGCAAGGTTAAAAGCACTTAAACCAAAAGTAGATGCACACGTGGATCTCATAGTTGGTTTAGTTGCAGATAAAGGATTACCTGAAGGTCTCGGTGTCCACAACCAGCCTGTCTTTGCAACACACAGGACATACGGTGACAGGACCCAGTTCGACATGGACAGGTTCACAGAAGTAATGCCAGAAAGCTGGTACAACGACCCAGAAATCGGTAAGAGAGCATGCTCAACCATACCACTCTACGACGGAGTCAACATAGAGGTAGGTCCAAGGGCAAGAGCAGCAGTCTTCGACGGTTTCAAAGGTCAGGGAGTTGTTGCACAGCACGTAGCAAGGGCTATGGAAATGAAAGTAAACCTTTCAAAAGCAATAGACATACTTGCTGAGTTAGACACCTCCGCACCTGTAAGGGCTGACTTCGATGTCAGGGGAACAAACAAACTTGGAATTGGTTCCATAGAAGGACCAAGAGGAACCGACACCCACCTGGCAACAGTTAATCCAGACGGTAAAATTGGATTCTACAGTGCACTCGTACCAACAACCTGGAACATCCCAACAATGGGACCAGCAACTGAAGGTTTCCATCACGAATTCGGACCACACGTAATAAGGGCATACGACCCATGTTTATCATGTGCAACCCACGTTATGGTAATTGATGATGAGGATAAAAGCGTTCTGAAGAACGAAATGGTCAGGATTTAAGGGATAACATGCCATACGATGCAGAGATAATGGTTGTTGGTTGTGGAAACGTCCTTTTTAAAGATGATGGATTTGGACCAGCAGTTATAAAGGCCTTAGAAGAATACAAAGAGAAACACGGTTTACCAGAGAACACAATGCTAATAGACGCAGGGACTGGAGGTACACATTTCATATTCTCACTTCCAAACGAAAAATGGAAGAAGATGATAGTTGTGGACGTTGCCCAGTTCGGAGCTGAACCAGGAACAGTAAAAAAATTCACTGTTGATGAATTACCCGAAGGTGCCTATGAAAACGCACACTCATGGCCTGTAAGCCAGCCTTTACATGACCTCAGCAAGCAATGTGAAGTCATGGTCATAGGTTGTCAACCTGAATATGTCTCTGCGCCTGATGTTGAATTGGGTCTAACAGAAAGTGTGGAAAATGGAATTCCTAAGGCCATAGAAATGATCTTGAGGGAAATAGGGGTTTAAGCCTATGTTGGCCCGCATAAAAGAATTTTTAGGATTGGGAGCAAAGCCTAAGGAAGTTTCAGAAGAGCCTAAGGAAGTTGTTTCAAAAGAGGAGGTTGAAAAAGTGGCTGAAGAAAAAACCAAACCAAGAATCGGATACATCCACCTCTCAGGATGTACCGGAGATGGAATGTCGTTAACTGAAAATTACGATATACTAGCAGATTTACTAACAGATATGGTGGAGATAGTCTACGGACAGACACTGGTAGACCTATGGGAAATGCCAGAAATGGACCTTGCACTTGTTGAAGGATCATGTTGTCTGCAGGATGAACACAGTCTCCATGAGTTAATGGAAGTAAGGGAAAAGGCAGGATTAGTTGTTGCATTTGGTTCATGCGCTGCAACTGGATGTTTCACAAGGTACTCCAGGGGAGGCCAGCAGGCCCAGCCAAACCACGAGTCCTTTGTACCAATAGCTGATCTCATAAAAGTTGACTGTGCAATACCAGGATGCCCACCATCCCCAGAGATAATTGCAAAAACAGTTGTTGCTGTTATAAACGGTGACATGGACTACCTGCAGCCAATGATAGACCTTGCAGGTTACACAGAAGCATGTGGATGCGACTTACAGCTCAAAGTTGTGAACCAGGCATTATGTACCGGATGCGGAACATGTGCAATGGCTTGTCAGACCAGAGCAGTCAGCATGACCAACGGAAGACCAGAGGTCAACAGTGCACGCTGTATTAAATGTGGTATATGCTACGTCCAGTGCCCAAGAAGCTGGTGGCCAGCTGACAGGATTAAAAAGGATTTAGGGTTATAGGAGGATGAGAAAATGGTATTAGGAACATACAAAGAAGTTGTTACCGCAAGGTCAACTGATAAACAGATCCAAAAAGTTTCACAAGATGGTGGAATAGTATCTGCTCTCTTCTGCTACGCCCTTGAAGAAAAACTCATCGATGGTGCAGTTGTTGCTGGACCAACCGACGAATTCTGGAAACCAGCACCAATGGTTGCAATGAGCGCAGATGAAATAATAGCTGCAGCAGGAACCAAATACACATTTTCACCAAACGTTTTAATGCTAAAACAGGCAGTAAGACAGTACGGTCTTGAAAAAGTTGGTACCGTTGCAATTCCTTGTCAGACTATGGGTATAAGGAAAATGCAGTCTTACCCATTCGGTGTAAGGTTCCTTGCAGACAAGATAGCACTCCTCACAGGTATATTCTGTATGGAGAACTTCCCATTCGTATCTCTTGAAACCTTCATTTCAGAGAAAATGGGAATTAGCATGGAACTCGTTGAGAAAATGGACATAGGAAAGGGTAAATTCATAGTAGAAACCCAGGACGACGTCCTAACAATCCCACTCAAAGAAACCCATGGATACGAACAGGCAGGATGTAAAGTCTGTCTTGACTACGTTGCAGAACTTGCAGACGTTTCAACAGGTTCAGTTGGTTCCCCAGACGGCTGGTCCACAGTTTTCACAAGGACAGAAGGCGGAGAAACAATATTCAAAGCTGCAGTTGAAGCTGGAGTCATAGAAACCAAACCTGTTAACGAAGGTAAATTTGGTCTTGAGATGCTCACAAAACTCGCAACTCAGAAAAAAGAGAAAGCGATGAAGGAGATCGACAAGAGGAAAGGAATGGGATTACCTGTTCCATTCAAAGCAAGCAGCGAAAAAGAAGACCCACTTGCAAACGTATAAAACCTGTAAATGGGATGAAACATCCCTTTTACAATATTTTTTTTATTTTTAAGAGTTCATTTTTAAAGTTTAATTTCTAAAAATCCTGATTTTTATAGATTAAGTTTAACATCACGGTCTGCGTTTAATAATTTTTTAACAAACAATTTTAATCTATTAACTCATTTAGCTGTTTCATTTAAAGTAAAATTAAAATAAAAATCATTTAATAAAAAATTATTTGCTGAATCAATCATTATTAAATTTTAAAAATTAATTCATAAATAAAAAAATAAAGATCAATTTTTTGAAAAGATTTTTTTTGATAAAATTTTAATAAAAAAGAAAAAGAAACTTTTAAAAAAAATTAAGGTTTTTGAGTTCCTCATTCGGTTAAAACTTTACACCCATCCGCCTCAACCATAACGGTGTGTTCAGACTGAGCAACCCTTGCATTGCTTTTCTCCCTGAGCACATGGTATGGATAAACCGCCCTGGAACTTATGAGTTTCCTCATGGCCATTTTGAACTTTGGTGTTGGAGTATCGTTCACAAGCCACCTTCCTGCAAATGGAAGGCTTCTGTAATTTTCTTCTATGGTGTTCAGGAGCTTCCTGGCCTGGTTCATACGCAGTGGTCTTTCCTGGATGAATTTGTAGATGTATGTTTCCTTCATGTCCACGACCCTGCCGACACCATTGGTTACGAAGGGTTCTATTGCAAGAACATCTCCCTCCTCCACTTGATGGTCATTTTTCTCCCTAACGTTTGGAATTGAAAGTTCCGCATGGAGTATCCATTGATCCATACTGTGACCTGTTAAATTGGAAACAGAGTTGAACCCCCTGGCGTTTATGGTGTCCTCAATTGCAGTTCCAATTTCTCCAAGGGTGGCACCATCCCGAACCGTGCTTATGGCACTTTCAAGTGCTTCCTGGGATGTTTCAATTAGGTTTAGACTCAAATCAAGTTCTTCTTCGCTGAGGGGTGAGTCCTCTGGTGAACTGTCTGCATCCATTCCAACCAGCACGCTCACAGCTGAATCTGCGATGTAACCATCAACATGGGCACCGAGATCTATCTTAACAAGATCTCCCCTTTTAAGAAGGGTTTCATCACCCCAAGGGGAAGTGTAATGTGCTGTAACCTCGTTTATGGAGATGTTGCATGGAAATGCAGGTAACCCTCCAAGTCCCTTCACGTTCCCTTCAACAAATTCCACAAGGTCTAAAACCTTCATATCTTCTTCAACATAATTTACAGCCATTTTTCTTACTTTTGATACAATTTTGCCTGCTTTTTCGTACATTTCAATCATATAACCACTATAGACTCTCTTTTTAAAATGAATCGGATTACAAGTAACATTCTGGATTTTTATTCTCTTTTTAGTAGGAGCCACGTAAAAATCTAGATTTATGCCTAAATTTAAAATAATATTATGACACTCTAATTATATAGAAACCACAATTTATATTTTGTATAAGGTATCATTTATCAAGTAATAAAAAAAGGCCGTTAGGGCTTAGAGGGAGTGTGTAAACATTCACGAAGGAATGAAAAAAGATGTGGGGTACCTTGCGCCAGCCTCTTTTCCAATGATTTTACCGATGGGGAGCACGGGCATTATAATTGGAGTAGCAGGTATTTTAATTATTTTAATAGTAGTTTTAACGGTTTACAAATCCTTAAAAAAGAAAAAATCATCTGAAATAGTTGAAAGACGATTATCAAATATTAAAACTCAGTTTGCAGATTTAAATGATGATTTTGATTTTGATGAGGAGGGTGGATGGTTGAACAACAGGGACGACGATGCATCTGACTTCGATGAAGAAATGTTCAGAAAGTAAAAGGATTCTAAAATAGGTGATGAATCAGTTAAATATCTTTGAGATTTCAAGTGGAATGGAAGTGTAAATGAATTAAAAAAGATCATACTTATATGAAGAGTTTTTATAAATAATAAGGGGGGATTATATGCAGACAATTCCACAGAATGTTTTCTTAATAATCATTGCCGTGATTGCAGTTGTAGGGTTAATCATTGTACTTATGCAGTGGAGACGTGTAAGGGAAGCCCAGAGCAACGTGGAATTCCTGGCAAAACAGGCAGAGCTTAAGAAGATAGAACTCGTTGAGAGGGATCTGGAATCAAAACGTAGGATGGGTAACATTTCACTTACAAGGGAAGAACAGGAGAAACTATCTTCAATAAGGAAAAACACATCGGATCTCATGCAGAAGGCAGGTTACCTTCACAGTGAAATAAACGAAAGGGTGAGTCGCCTAGAAGTCCAGACTGAATATGCAAAACTTCAGAAACTACTTACAGACATAGAGAAAAAGGAAAAAGAATTGGAAAAAAAGGGTAAAATCTGATGAGGGGGAATTAATTCATGGACGCACTCGAATTATTTGCCATCCTTGTACTGGCCGGCGCAGTTGTTGTACTTTTATACTACTACCTGCAGGATGTTAGAACTGGTTCTCTTTCAAGAATAAGTTCAAAGGTTACAGGAACAGGTATAACATCCAGTTTTGATGAAACAGTTTCCACGGTTGGAGGAAAATTCAAAGAAGCAGGTTCAAAAGTCACAGGAACATCTGAAACCTCTGAAACTGGAACAACAGCAGGGATGAGTGAGAAAATGGCTGGAATGAGTGAGAAAATAATGGGAAAAGTTAAAGAAGTTCCAATAAGCACAGATATCCTTTCAGCAAGAATAGAAGTATTTCTGGATGAAAAAAGTGACCAGCTAATAAAGGACTGGGACCTTGCAACCAAATCCGATATAAATGACCTTGAAAAAAGGTACAGTAAAGTATCAAGGGATGTTGGGGAACTGGAAGGCAGGTTCAATGAGTACAGGGGTTACACCAACAAGAAGATCAAGTCCATTGAAAATAGACTTGAAAAACTTGAAATGGAATGAGTCAGATCCTAGATTTTTAAGTTTCAAGACTTAAATTAAATTTTTTAATCTTTTCCTGTATTGAAAATTTTAGATTACCTTTTTTATTTTAAAACAACGTTTATTTTAAAAAGATAACATCATAATAAGTATGAGGGGAAACCTTTATATACTGTGAAATGTAAACAGTAATCTACAGCGGGGTGGGGTAGTCTGGTGATCCCGCGGGGCTCATAACCCCGAGAGCCCTAGTTCAAATCTAGGCCCCGCTATTTCATTTAACTCATTTTAAAATTAGATTATAAAATTAAATTCATTGTTAAATCAAATTATTTAGTCATGGATATATGATTGTGACAAACTTTAAATTGAACCATTCCAATATTTAATATTGACAGTTCAATGGCAAGCCGAAGGGCAGCCAACGGTTTTTACATCTTAGGATGTAATCAAACTGAGGAAACTCCACACATCTTACAGAACCGTGGTGCTATAAAGCACATGCCAAGAGGCATGACACTGGAGCAGAAACGACACGTCTTCTGGTGAATGAATATGATGCGCAAGCTGAAGACACCAGAAGGAACGGTGAAACGGCCATTCCGCGGGATGCAAGGGCAAATACTGTCAGTGAATCCTGTATGAGGCAGAGGTAGCTCGCAAAGATGAATGCTGCTGGAACAGAATGTGGGTTATTCTCGGCATGCCATTGACCTTCAAATTTAATTTTAATCAAATTCAATTCTAATTTTAATTTATAAACAACGATGAAAGGATTTAACACAATCAGAAATTTTTTTATATATTCCCAAAGAAATAACATTTATAATGGGAATTTACAGTTTATCCTACAAAAACCTTCGAAGAAACAGGATGAGAAACCTTTCAACCCTCATGAGAATAACCTTTGGAGTGATTGTTCTAACGATCCTCCTGAGTTCAGGAATAGGACTCAACAGTACGGTTAAACAGGTTGAAAATTTAACAGGAGACGTGATCCCACATAACGCTTCTAATCAAAACACCAACGCAGTTGAAATCGTACTGAACTCCGCAAGGGAAACTGTAAACTCTGTTTTTGGAACTCAATTCACGAGCTCTGAATTCTCGAAGAACGTGGCAAATATTTTAATGAATCTGATTTATTTGCTTGATTTTATTGCAAGTCTGGTGTTCTTAGTTGGTTTATTTGGTATTTGGAATGCCATGAACCTGAACATGCTTGAGAGAAAACGTGAATTTGGCCTTTTGAAGGTTATGGGTTTTACAGAGAATCAAATCATTCTCAGCACAATCCTTGAGGCTGGCATACTTGGCCTGATCGGAGCAGTGGTGGGAACCATCATGGGTGTTGGAGGGGTAACATTCGCCTCTCAGGTGCTCAACTTCAACCAGCTCTCAGTTCTGGTACCATGGTACCTTCCCCTAGGGATTATTTTAATAACAACTCTTCTGAGTATGTTGTTAGCGTTTTATCCTGCATGGTATGGGTGCAGGCAGGATGTCTCGAATTCGCTGCGTTACGAGTAGTGTTTCGTTTTTTTATCAGCTGTTATAACTACTTTTGATTCATATTTCAGAGCTTTTTAAGGAGTTCTAGGAATAAGGGGTATAAATTAATTCGTACATCCTTTAAATTCCTCATAAACCCTTAAAGAACTTGCTAAAGCTTTAGTTTCTGTTATGAATGCACCCATCATTATTGCCAGGAGGATCTGTTCATCCGTTGCTCCAGATTCCCTTGCAACATCCACATGTGTTTTAAGGCAGTGTTCTGCTCCAAGTGCAGATGCAGCGCCTATTGATATAAACTCCTTGGTTAATGGTGGTAGGGAATCATCCTCCATGAAACACTCTAATTTTTTAAAATAAGCATTTAAAGCACGTGGATTTTCACTCAAAACCTGAAATATCTTCGGAACAAAACCGAAGTAGGTTGTTATCTTTGCGAGTATCTCCTCAACATCTGCATCGTTTAAATTCTCTTTGTCTTTGCTTTCCATGGACATTGTATCATCTCATTTCTTGGATCATCATTCAAACTTCAATCTAATGATAATATGCACAGATAAAATAAATAGTTTCCTTATATCACGTCGTTATATTGATGATACTTTTGATTTAATGAAAAGTATTTTGTAATGAAAGTTTTCAATTCAAATGGACCATTTCAAATTTATAGGAACATCAATAGAACTTGAACAAAACAAAATTAGAATTCAGTTTAATTAGAATTCAGTTTAATTAGAATTCAGTTTAAAAAACTTAAAGTGACTTTTAAAAAAGTAATTAAAAATTATTAAAAGAGAAATTAGGGGTCATCAAAGTTCAATGACTTATTGCATCCTTGAACTTGTCGAACAATCCCTTCTGCTCCGCGTATATCTCATCCCCACTGACTTCAGCAAACTCCTGCAAAAGTTCCTTCTGCTTTGGGCTGAGCTTCTTAGGTGTTATGATTTTAACCTTAATGTAAAGGTTTCCCTTGCCATTCCAGCGCAGATGCGGCATTCCATGACCTTTTATACGGAAAGATGTGCCTGTTTGGGTTCCTGCAGGTATTTTAAGATCCACAGCACCGTCAAGTGTTGGGGCTTCAACCGTGTCACCAAGGGATGCCTGAACAAAGCTTATTGGCATTTCATATGTGAGGTCTGAACCCTCCCTATGGAAGAGCTTGTGCTTTTTAACATGGATCATAACGTAAAGGTCACCTGAAGGTCCGCCTCTCACACCTGCATCTCCCTCACCTGGAACACGTAGACGGCTGCCGTCCTCAACACCTGCAGGGATCTTGACGTGTATGGTACTGGTTTTCCTGACTATGCCCTTGCCTTGGCATTCACTGCAGGGTGTTTCAATGATCTTTCCCTCACCCTTACAAACACTGCAGGGCCTAACAGTTGCAAACTGACCCAGGGGTGTGTTGTTAACGTGTCTGACCTGACCGCTTCCTCCACAGGTTTCACAGGTTTTTGTATCTGTTCCTGGTTCTGCTTTAGCTCCGTGGCAGTGTGGGCATATCTTCTTGTGAGGAACTTCTATGTCCCTTTCGATACCCGTTGCTGCCTCCTCAAGGGTGATCCTAAGTTCGTAACCAACATCATCACCCTGGCGGGGTCCGTTTCTGTGGCCGCCTCCAAATCCGAAGAGGTCGAAGATGCTTTCAAATCCTCCCCCACTTGCACCTCCACTTCCTCCGAATCCAAATCCTCTGAATATGTCTTCAAAGTTCACGTTGTTGAATATGTCTTCCTGGCTGAATCCGCCCATACCTGCATGGCCGTACTGGTCATAGGTTTGTTTCTTCTCTTCATCAGAGAGCACAGCGTAGGCTTCGCTTATCTCCTTGAATTTCT
This sequence comes from Methanobacterium congolense, assembly GCF_900095295.1. Taxonomy (NCBI): domain Archaea; kingdom Methanobacteriati; phylum Methanobacteriota; class Methanobacteria; order Methanobacteriales; family Methanobacteriaceae; genus Methanobacterium; species Methanobacterium congolense. The sequence goes on along the minus strand of NZ_LT607756.1, from coordinate 2,243,003 downwards.
CGGTTGACTCTGGGTCCTCACTAACATCTGGGTGGTACTTCATGGCCAGTTTACGGTAGGCTTTTTTAATTTCCTTTTTATCTGCACCCTTATCTACTCCAAGAACTTCGTAATAATCACGCTTCTCTGCCATTATAATCTTACCTTCAATTTTTTAGTTCAGGGCTGAATTTATCAGCCTGTAATGATTTTATGAGATTGATAATATAACTTAAATGACTACCAACAAAACTTTCTTTTCCTGTGGTAATTTTTGTGGTATGAAAATAGGTAACATATAGAAAATTAAACTTCATCTTATTTAATGGTACGATTGCTAATGTAATCTAATATAATTTTTTGTTGAACAATTCATTAAATAATCTTCATTAATTTTATTGATTATTTATTAATATTTACCAATTAATTTATGTTGATTAATTAATGATCTTACTTGTATCGGTAATAAAATAAATGAATGATGGGAGGAGGTTTTGAACCTCAACTCCAATTAAATGCTTATTTTTTGACTTCGTAGTCAGCATCTATTGTGTCGTCGCCATCATCCTTGGTTTGACCTGCATCCTGCTGACCTGCGCCCTGAGCCTGTTCCTGTTGAGCTTGTGCCTGCTGTGCTTCCTGGTATATCTTTGCACCAACTTCCTGCACTGCCTTGGTGAGCTCCTCAGTTTTGGCCTTGATTGCAGCAAGGTCGTCGCCTGTTGCAAGTTCCCTGAGCTCTTTGACAAGGCCTTCGATCTTGGTCTTCTGGTCTGCCTCAACCTTGTCTCCAAGTTCGTCCAGGGTTTTCTCTGAGGTGTAGATCATTGAATCTGCATTGTTGCGGACTTCAATTTCTTCCTGGCGCTGTTTATCTTCCTCTGCATGCTCTTCAGCTTCACGGACCTTCTTGTCAATCTCGTCTTTTGAGAGTTTGTTTGGAGCTGTTATTGTAACCTTCTGCTCTTTACCAGTTCCCATGTCCTTTGCAGAAACGTTCATGATACCGTTGGCGTCGATGTCGAATGTAACCTCAATTTGAGGCATTCCCCTTGGTGCTGGTGGAATTCCAACAAGCTGGAACCTTCCAAGTGTTGTGTTATCTGCCGCCATAGGCCTTTCACCCTGAAGCACGTGTATGTCCACGGATGGCTGGTTGTCCGCTGCTGTTGTGAATATCTGGCTTTTCTTGGTTGGTATGGTGGTGTTCCTCTCGATCAGTTTGGTGAAAACTGCTCCGAGTGTTTCAATACCCAGAGATAATGGGGTAACGTCAAGTAGAACAAGGTCTTTGACTTCTCCAGCCATAACTCCTCCCTGAATTGCTGCTCCTGATGCAACACATTCCATTGGGTCAATTCCCCTTTCAACAGGTTTTCCAATGTACTTCTCAACGAACTTCTGGACAGCAGGCATCCTTGTTGGACCTCCAACGAGTATGATCTTGCTTATTTCAGATTTACTCATCTTAGCATCAGATATTGCCTGTTCCATTGGTCCTGAACATCTCTTGATGATAGGATCAACGAGTTCTTCGAGTTTTGCCCTTGTAAGGGTTGCTGTCAGGTGTTTTGGACCGTCTGCTCCTGCTGTTATGAATGGAAGGTTTATGTCAGTTGTTAGGGTTGTTGAAAGTTCGATCTTGGCCTTCTCCGATGCTTCCCTGAGCCTCTGAACTGCCTGGTCATCGTCAAGGAGATCTATTCCTGTCTCTGCCTTGAAGTCCGCTGCAAGGTGTTTCATTATGGCAACGTCCATGTCGGTTCCACCGAGTTTTGTGTCTCCGCTTGTGGATTTAACCTCGAAGACTCCTCCTCCGAACTCCATAACTGTAACGTCCAGGGTTCCTCCACCAAGGTCGAAAACCATGATTTCAAGTTCGTCTTCCTCTGCCTTGTCTATACCGTAGGCAAGACTTGCTGCTGTTGGTTCGTTAACCAGACGCACAACTTCCAGACCTGCAATGGTACCTGCATCCTTGGTTGCTGTTCTCTGGTTGTCATCGAAGTATGCCGGAACTGTTATAACTGCCTTGTTCACTGGTTCGCCAAGGAAGGATTCTGCATCCTTTTTGATCTTCTGGAGGATGAATGCGGAGATCTCCTGTGGTGTGTACTCCTTACCAAGGACTTTGACCTTGTGGTCTGTACCCATACTCCTTTTTATAGCACTTATGGTGTTTTCAGGGTTTGTTACTGCCTGTCTTCTTGCAGGTTCACCCACGAGTCTCTGTCCGTCCTTTGTAAATGCAACGTAGCTTGGGAAAGCTTTACCGTACTGTGTTGCTCCTTCTGCACTTGGTATTATGGTTGGTTTACCTCCAACAAGTACAGCTGCTGCTGAGTTACTTGTACCCAGATCTATACCGATTATTTTTTCTTTTTTTGCCATGAAATTCACCTCTTTTTCTAAATACGCTTATTTAATGAGTTATTTCAAATACAATTGATTTTTAACGTATCTTTTTCAGATATTATATTCAATTTCTATCATTCACAAATGATCTTCAAAGTCGAGTTTTAAGGTTGAAGATTTAAACCAATGCTTTTGATCAATTTAAGAATTTTCATTTTTTCTTGCAGACCTTGACCTTTGAATACTTTATGACCTTTGAATCCAGGGTGTAACCCTTTGCAAGTTCTTCAAGGACTGTTCCATCTTCGAAGTCGTCGCTGTCCTCCACCATGAGGGCTTCATGTTTGAATGGGTCGAACTGCTCCCCCTCGCACTGGATACGCTGGAGGCCTTCTCCCTCAAGGATCTTCGTGAGCTTCTTGTAGATTATTTCAACTCCATCCTTGAGATCATCGGATTTTTCAGTTTCAAGGGCCCTTTCAAAGTCCTCGTAAACATCCAGGATCTTCAGTATCAATCCCTCATTGGCGTATTTGATGTACTCCTTAACATCCTTCTCAGACCTCTTTTTGAAGTTTTCAAAGTCAGCCTGGAGGCGCTGAACCTGATCCTTGTAATCTTCAATGTCCTGGTCTTTAGTTTGGATCTCGTCAACCTTCTTCTGGAGTTCCTCATCCTTCACTTGGATATCCTCATCTTTTTCCTGGATCTCAGATTTTAAACTGGCCAGATCATCCTTTAACTTCTTTATTTCATCTTTATCGGTCATTTATTCACCTTTCATATGGTATAAAAAGAACAGTAACCTTTAACTATTATAGTTACCAAAGGTTATATAAACCTTTCGCACAAGTATAAACTAGGAAGGATGCAAACATTCAACATATCATCAAATTAACAATCATGAATTTAAGGGGATTAAATTATGGATCTTGAAGCAATATTAGATGTAATGGGTTGCAAAACCCGAAGGGACATATTGGACCTTTTAAGGGATGAACCTCGCTTTGTGAGTGAAATATCACGTGAATTAGAGGTTGGACAGAAGGCAATAATTGAACACCTGCGCGCAATGGAGGAACTTGGACTTTTAAGTTCATCCTTCAAGAAGATAGAGCGAGGAAGGCCACGTAAATACTACGACATCTCCAAGGACATAGAAATTCAGATATTCATAGGCCCGGGCTCAATAAAGGTGAATGTTCTCGGTGATGAGTTCTCAGAACTCCAGAAGATACAGAACAAAATCCAGATGGGGGATGTTGAGGTTGCAGAGGAACTCATAAACCTCATCAAGAAGTACGCAGAGGCCAAAAACTATGCAGAGTACCTTCTGGCAGAGGTTGTGAGGCGCAAGCAGATCAAGGCACTGCAGGAATTCAACGATAAAATGGGATGATAAAAGTTCCAATGCTAGTTTATAATAATTTTTCTTTTATAGGAATTTTATAATTTTATTAAAGATAGCCCATTAAAAATAATAACTAATTAAATTTTAACAATTTTTACTTTTTAAACACTTTAAACTTATTTTTAGACTCTAAATCGTGTTTTTAGTTTTTAAATTTTTTTAAAATCTTTTTTCAAAAAAATAAAATTAATATGATTTTTTTATTCAAAGGATCCGAGCCTGTTGTGGTGCCATGCAGCCACTGCAGCCTGTCCCATTGACACTGAACCGTCGCCTGCACAGCTGTCACGGTGCTGGAGGAAACTGTAACCTGCACTTTCAACGAAATCCTTGATGGTCATGCTGATGGCTTCGTTGTAGAAAACACCTCCGGAACCTCCTATGGACTCCACACCAGTTCTGTCTGCACAGCGCACAGCAAGATCCGCAAGTCCCATGGAAACGGCCCTTTGAGCAGCCTTAGCAATATCTGCAATTTTCCTGTTCTCTTGCTTCAACTCCAGAACGTTCATGAGTATCTTTGACGTATCCAGAACCGCTTTTCCATCCTCTCTTTTGATTTCGTATGGAATTTCAAGGGAATCCCTGCCATGGTAACCAACCGATTCCAGTTTCATGGAACACTCACCCTCGTAGGTACGTTCTCCACAGATTCCAAGTGCAGATGAAATTGCATCAAGAACACGACCGGTACTCGTTGTTGTGGAAAGGTTGAATCCACGCTCAAGCTGTTTGGAAATGAGTTCAACTTCCCTTTCGCCGTGTTTGAAGTAACTCTGGTAGTCCCGTTTCATGAGTTCAACAAGCTCCTCACGGTCGTAGTAACCGTGCAGCATGGACATGACCATTCTGATTGGATACTTGGTTGTTAAATCTCCACCAGCCATCTTCTGAGGCATTAAGCTTCCAGCACGTTCATATTCATCCTGTTGGATGTGGAGTATTTCCCCTCCCCACGCAGTTCCGTCATCACCGTAACCAACACCATCTGCTGCAATGCATATCATCTCATCAAGATTATTATCAACGCATAGGGCTGCTGCATGGGCATGATGGTGCTGAACATTGAAAACAGGACATCCGAAACGTTCACCCATCTCATCTGCAAGTTTGGTTGTGAAGAACATTGGATGGAGATCGCAGGCAACAACATCAACTGAATCAGTCTTTGTTATGCCAATCATGTGATGAACTGCATCTTTCATTGAAAGGAAGGTTTCGTACTTGGTTGTGTTACCTATGTACTGTGAAACGTAACATTTCCCCTCCTTGAGTATGGAGAAGGTCACATCTATCTCAGGACCAAGTGCAAGGACGTTCAGATCTGTGTTTATTCCTGAAAAATCGTATGGCTCTGGTACGTAACCCCTTGAACGCCTTATGAATGCCATTTCACCTCCCCTGAATCTGACAACAGAATCATCACATCTGTTAACGATTCTGCGGTCGTGCAGGAGGTAGCAGTCTGCAACATCCTCAAGTTTCTCAACTATGTCCCTGTTGCGGATCAACATAGGCTCTCCAGGCATGTTGGCAGAGGTCATTATGAGTGCAGGTTCATCAGTGTAACGAAAGAGCAGGTGATGCAGTGCAGAGTAGGGGAGCATAACTCCCAGGTTGTGAAGAACAGGGGCAACTGAAGGTGCCAGGTAATAATCATCATTTTTATTTAAAACAACTATGGGACGCCTCCTTGATAGCAATGCTTTTTCTTCAAAATCTGCAACCTCTGCAAAGGTTTTGATGGTCTCAAGGTCAGGGGACATACATGCGAAGGGCTGGTTGAACCTTTCAAGCCTTTCACGGAGTTTCAAAACAGCATCATCATCTGTGGTCTTTACAACGAGGTGCGTACCACCTATACCCTTAACTGCAAGAATTTTACCCTCATCTATGAGTTTAACAGCTTCTTTTATGGGATTTTTCACTTCAAGACGTTTTTCGTTGTAGAGGAAGACTTCAGGACCACATTCTGGACAGCAGGTTGCCTCAGCATGGTAACGTCTGTCTTCAGGGTTTTCATATTCCTCTGTGCAGTCTGGACAGAGTGGGAAATCATCCATTGATGTTCGCTCACGATCGTAGGGCACAGACTCAATGACCGTGAAACGTGGACCGCAGTCTGTGCAGGCTGTGAAAGGATACTTGTAACGCCTGTTGTTGTCATTTAGGACTTCTTCAAGACAGCTATCACATGTTGCAAGGTCTGCAGGTATCACTGATGATCCTGAGAAGTTTTCAGAACTGGATAGTATGGTAAAATCATTGAATTCCTGACGATCTGAATCCATCCACTCCAGTTCAATGGAGTTTATAACAGAAATTGGAGGTTTTTTAAGCTTTAAATTTTTGGTAAAATCTTCTATATCTGTTTTGTCCCCTTCAAGGATGATCTCCACGATGTTTCCAAGGTTTCTGACGTAACCCGTGAGTTTCATGCTCTTTGCTATTCTGTAAACTGTGGGTCTGAATCCGACTCCCTGAACTATTCCCTGTACTAAGATCCTGGCTTTCTCCAAACTTCACACCCCGATATTCCAGTTTCAATGATGGATTGTTTATCAGCTGATTTCAACGGCTTTTTTTAATTGAGCCAAAGTTTTTATCACAGCGTTTATATACTATAGAATTCTTTTTAACACTCCAGATTTATATATTAGGGATAGATAAGATTAGTGATACCATGAAGGAAATACTTCAAAAACTTATGAATGGAGAGATCTCCTCAGAAGAAGCAGAGAAAATGCTTAAAACCATGCAGATCCGTGAACTGGAGGACTTTGCCAAGATAGACACAGGCAGGGATGTTCGTACAGGTGTCCCAGAGGCAATATTCGCAGAGGGTAAGGACGACGATGAGCTGGTTAAGATCGTTCTTGGATTTGCAGACAAGGGCCATGTGATTGTAACACGCCTTGAAAAGGATCGCTACTCTCTGATCAAGGATGAACTTAAGGTTCTTGAGGATCAGGGCCTTGAACTGGATTACAATGAAAGGGCAAGAATAATGGTTGTCAGGGACCATGAAATAGAGAAGAACGGTAAAATAGGTATAATAACTGCAGGCACCTCTGACATTCCAGTTGCAGAGGAGGCGCGGATAATAGCAGAAGAGGCAGGATGCGAGGTCCTGACGTCCTACGATGTGGGAGTTGCAGGAATACACCGCCTTTTTGGCCACATCCGCAGAATGCTGGAAAAGGATGTTAAGGTCATCATAGTGGTGGCAGGAATGGAAGGAGCACTTCCATCGGTGGTTGCAGGCCTCGTTGATGTTCCAGTTGTTGGGGTGCCAACCTCTGTGGGATACGGAGTGGGTGAAGGTGGATTCACAGCTCTTTATGCCATGCTTCAGTCATGTGCACCAGGAATAGCAGTTATGAACATTGACAACGGCTTTGGAGCAGGCGTTTTTGCAGTTACTATCGTTAAACAGATATGTAAACCCTAAAAATGATATGGGCATTAACCCCAACGTTTATTTAATCCTAATTTATTTTATCAAATCTTAAATCCTAATTTTCATATCCCAATTTTCATCAAATCTTAATTTCATTGATTTGATATACAAAATTCCAATTAATTTTAAACCCCTAATTCTAAAATAAGCTAAAAATAAATAATATACAATCTTAAAAAGTCAATTAAACACTTACCTGATTCACTTCATACCATGGGGGCAGGCGTAGATGCACATTCCACAGACTCCAGGTTTATCCATCCTCTCAAGGTCCTGAAGGTACTTCTCACACCTGCGTGCATCGTAACGGGATTCACGGGGTTCATCTTCGCTGAAATTTCTCCCTGTGAATGCGTTGACGGGACAGGCATCCACACAGTCTGTGCACTTACCGCAACGATCATCCAGAGGTTCTGCAGTTTTAAGGGGAGCATTAGTTAGAACAGTTCCCCACCTGACTCTGGGGCCTGCTTCAGGTGTTATAAGAAGACAGCTTTTACCTATCCATCCAAGCCCTGCAAGGTGGGCTGCAAGCTTATGGGAAAATGCCGCTGCAATCTTTTCATCGTCAACACGTTTCGAGGAGGGTAGGGGCAGTGCCTTGTAACCCTCGTTCTGGATGAGGCTTCCAATGCGTGAGGTTAAAAGGTCCAACCTTAGGTTTGTAATGTCGTAGATATGGCGGTAGTTCACAGAAACCGTGGTTTCGTAGCTGTGCGGTAGTTCATCTACTACTGTATCAGGGAGTCTTATACCCACTGAAACAGCCCTAGGATACCTTACAATGTTTTTACCTCCATAATCACCTATGAAATTCTTAGCACTGCTCAGATCCGCCACTCCAAAGAAATCTGCACCCAGTGCCCTTGAAAATTCATCCAGCCTCTCATCCATAAGCAAGTATTTCAACCTCCAAGTATATCTTTCAAAACCTTTTAAATTTCTATTTTTCTTAATCTAATTTATTTAATCAGGTTGCATTCAGCCTTTACGCCCTGCTACAACACAGTACTCGTAGTACTTGTAGAAGACATCCACATCATTGAAACCAATTGTATCGAACCATTTGAATGTAACAACAAGTGTTGCAGGATTGTCGAGCTTTCTCCGTTTATAGATGATGGATTTTTGTTCTTCTGTTAAATTTTGGCTTTCAAGGTTTTCATCATGCCTTCGTTGGTACTCACCTTCGGCCCTGTTAGTTGAACCACGCACTTCATCAGCATTTATGAAAATACCGCCCTTATTCAGGTGAGTGTAAACCTTTCTGTAAAGAAACTCCTTGTTCTCATGGCTCAAGTGGTGGATGGACAGGGATGAGATAACTATGTCATAGTTTCCTCCAAAATCCTCTTCAACGTAGTCAGCCTGGACGTACCTGAAGTTGGACTGCCCTTTGAATCGTTCCCTTGCAACTGCAAGCATCTCACCAGAGAGATCCATAAGGGTAAAATCTGCCTGGGGATACTTCTTAAAAATGTACTCTGTCAGGAGTCCTGTGCCTGCACCAAGATCCAGCACGCGGGGCTTATCAGGGGAGCAGTGTGCAAGATCGGCTGTTACCTCGTAAAGTTCATCTAGGTGAGGTATAACAGCCCTTCGGTGTTTGTCGTAATCCTCTGCACCTTCATCAAAGCTCTTCTTTATATGTTCATGTACCATGTTTTCCCTCCAGATTTAAGGTTTATCTGGATCACTCCAGATTCAAAGATTATTTGGATAGTTTAAGCTCAATTGGAGCTTTTCTATTTAAGGTTTTCTTGAATTTTTCTTGAATTGGAATGTTTTATAATCTGTAATTTATATATAATAAAATAATATTGGATATACGATACTTTCCAGAGGGGTGATTTTAATGGATGTTTTTGAAGCAGTGAAGGCTAGAAGGAGTATCAGGACTTACCAGAATGTGGAGATTGAGGAAGAAAAGCTTCAAAGGATACTTGAAGTTGCAAGACTGGCACCTTCAGCTGCCAACAGACAGCAGTGGAAGTTTCTGGTTGTCAAGAATAAGGAAACACGTGAAAAACTTGTTGAAGCAGCCCATGGTCAGCAGATGGTTACTCAGGCACCTGTGCTTGTTGTTGCCTGTTCAACAGAGTCTGAACATGTGATGCCATGCGGTCAACCAGCCTACACAGTGGATCTCTCAATTGCAGTTTCTTTTATGATACTGGAGGCACAGGAACTTGGACTTGGAACCTGCTGGCTTGGAGCATTCAGTGAAGACGCATTCAAGGAGATTCTGGAAATACCTGATGATGTAAGGGTTGTTGCAGCCTTCACACTGGGATATGCAGATGAAGATCCTGATTCAAGGCCAAGGAAGGCTATTGGTGAGATAACGTCTTACGAGAAGTACGAATAAATAATGAAGGCCATAACTCCAGGATATTTTAAACTGGATTTTTAATTTTTTTAAAAAACTTTTTAATTATTCATAACACTTTTTTCATGAATATAAAACGTATTTTCCGGCTGAAATGCCAAATATCTCACGTATATCAATCTATTACTTGGTTACCCCGATCGTTAATATTTTAAAGGATCAAATTCATAAATATAAGGTGAAAAATGATTAATTTTACCTGAAAATTCAATTGAAGTTCATAGTATCTTGTTTAAAAGTTTTCAATGGATTTAATATCTTTAATAAGATTCTGAAACGTGATGTAACCTTTAATTCAGGAGAATTATTGACTATTGAAATTTATTTTTTGGCACGTAAATCATTGAAGGGGCCAAAAACTTCTAAAAGCCTATTCAAAAACCTAAATTAAATGAATGGTTATAAGGAGGGAATTCAATGTCAGATCTTAAATTAAGCCCAGGTAATGACGTGGAAACTAGTGATTCTAAGTGGGCTTGGCTCTATAAAATTGGGGGAATTGCTGCACTGGTCATAGTGGTAATTATTCCCATCCAGTCTTTTATATTTGTCACCTGGCCTCCACCAACCACAGTATTGGGTTACTTCACCTTATTTCAGAACAAATGGTTCATTGGACTCTTAGACATGGATCTTCTGTACCTCCTTGTCAGTGCTCTTATGATACCTGTATATCTTGCACTTTACCTTGCTCTAAAACGAATCAATGAGTCTTTCATGGTAATTGCTTTGATTTTGGGACTTGTAGGGATAGCAGCCCATTTTTCATCCAACACTGCCTTTGAAATGCTTTCTCTCAGCAACCAATACGCGGCTGCAACAACAGATGTGCAGCGGTCTATTTTATTGGCGGCAGGACAGGGAATGCTTACCACATTTCAGGGCACTGCCTTTGACGTGTATTACATCCTCAACGCAATCACACTTATTATAATCTCATTTGTCATGCTAAAAAGCAATATTTTCAGTAAAAAAACTGCTTATTTGGGGCTACTGGCTGGTTTATTGATGTTGGTGCCGTCCACGGCAGGTACCATAGGTATTTACTTTGCTTTCACATCTCTCGTTCCATGGGCGATATTTTCAGTCCTGGTGGCAAGACGGTTGTTCCAGTTAGGTAAAAGTTGAAATAAGGTGGGTGTTCTTTAAATAAACTAATTTTATCATTCTTGGATAAAGGAAATTTTAGAAAAGATTTAGTAAAAATTATATTAGGTGTTTAATTTTCATCTGAAGGCTCGAATGTAGCATAAAAACCATCAGTATCTGCATAAAGGGCCTTGAAACCATAATCCTCAGCCTGTTTCATGGTTTTCTTAATGAAATCCCTTCCCCATGCAGTTACAGCTTCAGCACATTCTATCCTGTACCACCTGAATCTGGAGTATCCATAAACACCGTACATTGAATTTGCAAGTCTTTTAAGGGCCTGCTGCTGCACGTCCAGTATCTGCTTCTCCCTTGGATTCTCAGATGCCTTCATCATGGTCTTGATCCTCACCCTCTCCTTGAGTATGTTCCCTATTATAGATGGAACGAATCCAACAGGTTCTTTTAGGAATTTATGGCCAACCTCGGGGGCTATGTAACACTCATCCTCACTGCACTCTGAAACCATGGTGTCTGGGGAAACGTTCTTTGAGATTATTATGCTGGGGTACAGGCTCCTGAAGTCGAAGGAAACTATGTTCTCATGGAGTCCCTTCACAGGGTCCTTAACGTAGCCGCCTGCTGCCCTTTTACTCCTCCTCTCTGAGTACTGTGTTGAGGAGGGTTTGTTGGGCACGATTTCTCCGTACTCGTAAGCCTTCCTTATGAGATACCATTCCACCATCTGTCCCGTTGTCATTCTGGCTATGTCGAAGAATGGCTGGCCAACGATACGGGTGAGCTCCAGACTCAGGGGCAGCATTTTCTCTCCGATCTTGGTAACGGCCACGGCATCATCAAGGGAATACCTGAATAATGTGTCCAGTTTCTCCCCTCCATCGTCCCAGTACTGGTAGATCTCATCCCCTGGAACATCCTCCTTCTCCTCATCGAAAAGTTCCCTGTAAACCCTTTCAAGGGTGTAACGGTCCAGTGTGAGGTAGCGGCGCATTAATAAATAGAGATCAACGTGTATCCTACCCTTGATAAGTCCTGCATTTGCAAAACCCCTTCTCATGAACTTCAGCTTGGAAGCATCAGTGCCCATGTCCAGTTCAACCCCGATCTTCTCTGCTCTGTCGTTTATGTAGGGCATGTCGAAGTTGTCTGAGTTGTAACCAATTAAAAGGTCGGGGTTTTCAGATTTAACAATTTCAACAAACCTTTCAAGCATGGCTTCTTCACTTTCAAGGGTTTCAACAAATTCAAGCCTGGAACTTTTGGTTGAAAGCACCTTCTCAAGTCCCTGGTTGCTTGAGAGGCTCATCATTATGATTGGATCAACCTCTGCCTGTGGCATGCCTTTAGGGTTGTAAACCTCTATGTCGAAGCTCAGTATCTTCAGATCTGGAAATTCAGATTCAACTGGGCGAGGTTCACCCTGAATTTCAAACACACAGGTGTCCTCTGCACATCTGAAACTGTTATCCTCAGCATTTACGAACTCACCATCCACCTCAACCTCTGACATTGGAAACAATCCTTTATCTATGAGATAACGGCGGTAGAAGGGTATGTCGTGTTCTCGTATATCCAGAACAGAGTCCAGGTTCCTTATCTTATCCCTCAACTTTGGAACATCTTGGGGATGCTTGAGAGTAACCTTCAGGAAGTCTTTGGTTTTGCCTATGTCCTTTTCACGGACCCATTCAACTCCTTCAACATCCATTTCATTGATATCAGTCACACACTCCTCTGAATCATGTGGAAGAACGTAGATATAGGGTTTGAAGCCTTTATCGACTGCTATAACGGATCTCCCTTTTTCATCACCCTGCAGTTTGCCGAACAATCTGACAACTGCTCTGTCGTCTTCTGTGATGTAATCAATGTCCAGAAGCACGAATTTTTTGGTTTCCATAGCTTCTTATTTATAGAGATGTCTGTATATAATTTGTTGAATAACAAAATCACAGATTCTGGCAGTAAATTTCAAATGTAAGTTGCATGAAAAATTAGATGAATATAATCCGCATATATCTTTTATAAAATTCTCAATATTTATAAAAAAAAATCAGATTTGAAATTAAAACTTTTGATATAACTTTTTGATACCGTGGTTTAATACCATTAATACCAGTAAAATTGTTTAATTAATCTTAAAAGGAACGTTTTTAGAGATGAACATTGAAAGACTTGACACAAAAAGGCATGACCTTCAGCTGGTTTCAGAGCTTATCTACGAAACAGATAAAGACCTCTTCAGAATATTCCTGGATGAAAACCGTGAAAAAGCCCTTAAAAAACTTCAAAAACTCATAGTGGCTGGAAAGAATCCATACGGCCATGAGAACATCCACGTTGCAGAGGATGAAGATGGTAAAGCCATGGGTGTTCTGGTTGCCTACAGAGGGGATGAAATAAAATTCATGGACGAAGTAAAGGTTTACAGGAATGCAGTGAACTTTTTACAGTTTTTAAAGCTCACGCTCGTGAAACCAATCTTCGACAGGATTTCAGCTTCATCCATAGATGGTGATGATTATTACATCGGCAACATAGCAGTCAATCCTGAAGTAAGGGGTAAAGGAACTGGAACCTTCCTTCTCGAACATTCCTTCGAGATTGCAAGGAAGAAGAACTGCAAAAGAATGGTTCTTGATGTGCTATTCTACAACACCAAGGCGCGGGCATGGTACGAGAAACATGGCTTCACAGTTTACGGTGAAAAAAGGTTCAAATGGTTCGGACTTGATGATGGAACCTGGGGAATGGAGTGTTTGCTCTGAAAAATTTAAAATGATATTAATTCATGAATTAAGTAATTTATGCACTGATTTTTTTTAATTCAAACATTACTTCTTATTTAATTTTTAATTCAATTTCTAATTTTAATTCGTTTCCATATTAATTGATCCTGATACAAATTTGAAACCCTCAACACTCCTCCACACAAACCCAAATTATAAATAGTACCTTGCATTATACAGTACCTTGTAAAAGTACAGTGATACCATGAACACCCAATTTAAGAAAGGAGTGCTGGAAATCTGCGTTCTGGCAATACTCGACAAAAAAGACTGTTACGGTTATGAAATGGTCTCTGAGATATCCGAGAACATCGCAATCTCAGAGGGAACCATTTACCCCCTTCTTAAAAGGCTGAAAAAGGAAAAACTTGTGACCTCTTACTTGAAAGAGTCCTCAGACGGCCCTTCAAGGAAGTACTACAGACTCACAGATCTGGGAAAACAAAAGAAGGATGACTTGGTTGAAGAGTGGAAGAGTTTCTCTGTAGGTGTTAACAATTTACTGTACTCTGAAAATGCCACGGATTTGGAGGAATTTAAGGATGAATAAATGGGAATATCTTGAAAAACTCGATGAACTGCTGAAAGATCTGCCCGAGGAAGACAGGGAAGATATACTTTCAGACTACGAAGAACACTTCCAGATAGGGCTGGAAAATGGCAGGACTGAGGAAGAACTTTCAGGGGCCCTGGGAGATCCAAAAATAGTTGCAAAACAGGTTAAGGCAGAGTACATGATCAGCAAAGCTGAGGACAAACCTTCAGCAGGCCGTATGATGGAGGCAATATTGGCAGCGGCAGGATTGGGACTTTTCAACATGATATTCGTGGCTGTACCTGCCCTGGGATTTGCAGCCATTCTGGTTACACTGTTCGTTGTAGGACTGGCAGTTGTTTTCACAGGGATCTTGGCAATATTCTCACCACTCCTGAATGTGATAGTCCCAAACTACGTCCACCTCCCTGTGAGTAAGGGGATATTCGGCACACTCATAATGATAGGTGGAGGCATGGGTTTAACGGTTCTGGGAACAGTATGGGTGGTTATAATGGCCTACGTATCTAAATGGTTCTACGATCTGGCAATCAGATACCTGAAATTGAACTTGAGGATTATAAAAGGACGAGATGCTTCAAACAACTAAAAAAAATAATGGTAGTGATTTTTATGGACAAATTTCTTTGGAAGATAATCGCAAGCACGAAGGGAGGAAACAATCGTGCCAGGATAATAAAAGAACTGGAAAATCGACCATACAACATCAACAAGCTTTCTGAAAAACTCTCCCTGGACTACAAAACCGTTAAGTACCATATAAATGTCCTTGAGGAAAATGAACTTGTCACCTCACCTGGAAAAAACTACGGAGCCCTTTACTTCCTCTCGGAGAGAATGGAGGAGAGCTATGATTCATTCCTTGAGATCTGGGATGAGTTTAATGGGGATTGATTGAAGTCATGGATGATGTTGATCTGAAGATGGATTCCAGTCAGGGATGAGGTTAGTATGGGCAGGGATGTAACATCCATGATCCTGAATAATAATTATAATTTTTGTTCATAATAATCAATTTTAGTATATTACTTATTTTTAATCTCTTTAGAATCAAACACCGTGCAAATTTGTATGAGATCATTAAAAATTTTGTTAGGGACCAATTCTTGAATTTTTAGTTATTTTTTCACGATTTTTGAGGGAGTGATGGTGAGGTGTATTATGAATGGGGATCTCTGATGGTTAAAATTTGAATATATTCTAATTTATCTGTATAATTATTAAAAATGAGCTTAATAAATGTTTTATACATTTATTGTGGATTTTTTAGGTCTTTTATGTATTCTATCTGGTTTTTGATTGAAGTATCTTCTAATTCTTGTTTTGGTGCTTTTTTTCCGATAGTTTTATATATTGTTTTATTTAATTAGTTGTATTATTGTATTATTTGTAGTATTGTTTTTGTTGATTTGTATTAATTTGTTTGTGGAAGGTTATTTGATGATAAATGGGAAGTTTAATGTTGTTTTAGTGTTGATATTGGTTTTAGCGATTTTAACTCCGAATTTGGTTTATGCAGGTAATTTAACCGGGCCATGGAGTGGAAGTGTTAGTGATAATGGCCGAAGCGCTGTTGTAACGTCTCAGGCGGGTAACGTTACGGTTACGGGTGTTGTTACGACTTCCGGTAATGCTCGTTGGGGTGTTGCAGATTCGGGTGTGCCAGGTTCTGCTCCATTTTCTAATGGTAAGTTGAATACAAATAACTTCTGGAGCAATTCACATGCTGCAGGGCACACGTCCCTGCAAAGCAGTTACTGGTGGGATATTAGTCCAGATTCTGTGGGTACAAACATAGATCGTGCCGGAGATGATAAAGGAACCGGGTACATCACTTTTTACTTCAGCAAACCTGTTTTAAATCCAGTTTTGGACTTGGATCGTATGGGTGGTGATGGTCGTGTTTCAAACAAGGCAACCACTAACTCTGCAATCTTAACACTCTTAAACTCAGATCTGAGCCTTACTAAACTTTCGGGTAACAGTCAGTTTCAGGTTACCAGTAAAACTATAGAGAGAACACCTAATCAGAAGTTCTCCCAGTTTAATCAGGAAGCTTCATGGGCAGCCAACAGTGCAGGTGCAGGAAGCGTAATGATCAAAGGAATAATCAGCAGTGTGAGTTTTAAGTGGACAGGAACCGGCATAGAAGGAATGGGACAAGACGGAATAGAACTAGTATGGGACTTAACAGAGTACGTGGATAACACAGCCCCGGTTGTCATATCTTCGTTGAATCGTAATATGGTACGTTCTGGTGATAATCTTACTGTGGATGCTCAGTCCAGCGCAGATACGTCGTATATTGTTGCTAATGTTATGGGAAACCTGTACAGTATGAATAAAGGTTCGGGTAACAATTGGAACCTGGATTTCACAGTTCCAGATGCGGCAGATGGCGTTTATACTGTGTTATTGGGTGCTTTTGATGGTATGGGTAATATGGGCACTTCAATAATGAACTTCACTGTGGATAACACTGCACCAACTATAAATGCGACTTGTAATCCGGTTTTAACAAGGACCGGGAATAGTGTTCTGGTGAATGCCACTGCAGATGATGACACCGCGAGTATGACCCTGGAAGTACTGGGAACCATCTACAACATGATAAAAGATCCAACTGGCACTTGGATATTCAACTACACAGTACCAAAACTTGCAGATGGCACCTATGACATCATATTAACTGCAATGGATGCACTGGGAAATACAGGTAACAACTACCTCAATTTCACAGTGGACAACACAGCACCCACACTATTAGGGGATTTAAATCAAACCACATCCAGAACAGGGGATAACATAACATTGAATGTGAGTGCAGACAACGACACAGCCACTTTAACCGCAACCATCCTCGGACAGGTTTACAACCTCACAAAAGGTACTGATGGCTTTTGGACACTCAATTATACGGTACCACAGGTTGCAGACGGACTCTACACCATAATTCTAACTGGAACTGATGCACTGGGAAATATGGGTAGTGCATCGTTGAATTTTACGGTGGATAACACTGCGCCTGGTATTAATGGTTATGTGTTGCCGGGTCTTACTAAAACTGGTAACTCGGTGCTTGTTAAGGTGGTTTCAGATCCTGATACGGTTCGTATGACTGCAACAATACTCGGAACAACTTATGCTATGATCCAGGGTCCTGATGGTATTTGGACTCTTCAGTACACAGTACCACAGGTTATGGATGGTCTTTTACAGGTGATTCTGGATGCTTGGGATGGTGCTGGTAATCATGGATTTAATACAACGAATATGAGTGTGGATAATGCGCTTCCTGGTGTGAATTGTACTGTTTTACCGGGCCGTACTAAAAATGGCGGTAATGTCACGTTGAGGGTTTGTGCAGATCCTGATGTGGTTAATATCACAGCACTCATCACTGGAAACCATTACAACCTAACACAAAACAGTGACGACACATGGACCCTCAACTACTCCGTTCAAGGACTTGCAGACGGATTTCAAACCGTACTTCTTACTGCTACCAATGGTTTGGGTAGTCAGGGAACAGCTTATACAGGGTTTACTGTGGATAACACTGCACCGACCCTAAAAGCAGAGGTTTTGCTTGTTACTGTTAGGGAGGGTGGTAAGCTTTTTGTGAGGGTTTATTCTGATGTTGATGCTTTGGTAGTTACAGCGGAGATTCTCGGAAAAACCTACAACCTAATTAAAGGGTCCAACAGCATCTGGACACTCACCTACACTGTTCCCGGGCTTAAAGACGGTAATTACAATGTTTTATTGAGGGGTTGGGATGATCTCAACAACACCAACAACACCACAGTCGCTTTCAAGGTACAAAATCCCGTAACCCCAGTTAATCACGGTTCAAGTGGAGGTGCTAGTGGTTCATCCACATCAACTCTACATTCTGGTTTGTATGGTGGTGTGAGTTCTTCTTCTTTGAGTAGTTGTGGTCCTATGGCTCTTTCGAATGTTTTGTTTGGGTTAGGTATTTCTGCGTCGGTGGATGAGATTGTAAGGTTTGCAGGTACTACTAATGTGGGTACTAGTTTTTTGGGTTTGATACAAGCTGCTTTGAAGTTTGGTGTTTCCTTGTCTGGTGTTCAGTTGGGTGTTGGTGGGCTTCATCCTTTGGATATTGTTCTTCTGAATTTTAATGGAGTAACTCATTATAGTGTAGTGTTGCAGAATTTGGATGGTTGGGTGGTGCTTCAGGACCCAGTTTTAGGTATACGTGTTCTAACTAAAGACCAATTCAACCAGATATATACAGGATATGCTTTAATTTTGCCTCCTGTAAGCAGAGGTATTCCTTTAACCATTGATCAGATGAAAAATTTGATAGGTGGTGCTGGTTTAGAGGCTTTGTATGTTGGCTGGGGGGCTTCTATGGAGAGTTCGGTTGAGGTTCCAGGTTGGGGTTGGATAGTTGCAGCTCTGATTGCTCTATTTGGTGCGGTTTTCTTTGGAGGAAATTATCTCTTAGATAAATACGCACCCAACTTAATCCCCCAAAAAAGAACAGGATGGAAAGGACTAATACAAGATATTATAAATCTACCATGGCCAATTTTAAATTCGTTGAAAAAAGGAATTCCTGATTATAATATTAGATTATCTGATAATTTTAAAGAATACCAAGATAAAGAAGGAATTAATGGAATTTTAGGTAGGATACCTACTCCAAGGGATATTCGTGATCAGATTGCAAAGTTGATGGAAAACTGGGAAAACCTCAGTAAACCCTATAAAATGGCTGGAACTTTTATTTCATTGATTCTTTCGGGGTTTTATTTGTTCAAAAATGTGCCCGCACGTAAGAGGGACGTTTTTATTGGTGGAATGGTTAATTCTGTTAAATCTACATTTAAACCTATTGTTAAAGTGTCTAAACCTGTTGTTAAAATAATTAAAAAAGAATTTAATGAATATAAGCATAAAGGGGCTGTAAAATATATTAAACATAAAATTCAACAAGTAAAAAAAGGTTACAATCAAATAAAGAGATACTATGCCAAAAATGTTAAACCTCTCGTGAAAAAATATGTTAAACCAAAAGTACACAAATATCTGGATCCTATAGTGAAAAGCAAACCTTACAAGATGGTTAGGAATGTTCCAGTTATAAAGCAGGGTTTAAATTTTGTAGGTAAAATTGGAAGAAAAGTAGGGTTATGGTAAAAATGGGAATACTCACTTTATTTAAAAATAAAAAAGAGGATTGTAATAAGTTTATGAGGCTTAAACAGTATTCTGAAGTACTTGAATGTAGTGATGAAATATTAAAGAATGAACCAGAAAATTCAATTGCGTGGTACAATAGAGCTTTGGCACTCACTAATCTTGAAATGTATGAGGAAGCTCTTCAATCTTATGATAAAACAATAGAGCTAAACTCTAAAAATGTAGATGCATGGCAGAATAAAGGTTGGATTCTTAATAAACTTGGAAAGCCTGAAGAGGCTGTGGTTTGTTATGAGAAGGCATTAGAATTAAATCCTGAAAATGGAAGTATATGGTACAATAAGGGATGGATATTCACTAGATCTGGAAAATTTGAAGAAGCATTAAAATGCTATGAAAAAGCATTAGAAATAGATCCTGAAGATTTAAAGTCATTACATAATAAAGGAAACACTTTAATTAGGCTTGAACGGTATGATGAATCTTTAAATTATTTTAATAAAGCTTTAAAATTAGATCCAAACTCTGAATATTCTTGGAATAATAAAGGTGTTGCACTTTTCAACCTCGAAAAATATGAGGAATCTTTAGAATGTTATGATAAAGCTATAGAGTTAAACCCTAAATCTGAATATGCTTGGTATGAAAAGGGTCATTTATTTAAAAAGCTTGGAAAGTTTGAAGAAGCTTTTGTATGTTATAGTAATACTTTAGAAATAGATCCTGAAGATGAAGATGCATGGTATGAGATGGGAATAGTTTTAGAAAAACTTGAAAGATACTCTGAAGCATTAGAATGTTATAATAAAGTTTTGGAGTTGAATCCTGAATTTGAAGATGCAATCAAAGCTCAAAAATCAGTTAAAAAACTTTTAGAGACTTAATCAACAAATATTCCTTTTTTTATAATGTAATGGATATTAACTTCTTTCTGATGTTGTGGCAGTTACAGCGGAGATTCTCGGAAAAACCTACAACCTAATTAAAGGTTCCAGTGGTATTTGGACACTCACCTACACTGTTCCTGGACTTAAAGATGGTAATTACAATGTCATGTTGAGGGGTTGGGATGATCTCAACAACACCAACAACACCACAGTCGCTTTCAAGGTACAGAATCCAGTAACACCCATTAATCACGGTTCAAGTGGAGGTTTTACTGGTTCATCCACATCAACTGTGCATTCGGTTTCACAGGGTTACAGTAACGGTGTTCATAGTGTGCAGGGTGGTTCTTCTGGTTCTGCCGTGGCTGTTAAAGTGGTTTCTCCTATTGCTCCTGTTGGTGGGGGTTTGTCTGCCATATCTTCATCGTCTTCTGGTTTGTTGGATGGGTTTTTGGATTATGCAAGTAATTCTTTGGATTGTAATGTGCAGGGTTCTATTTATGGCAGTTATGCTAAGTTTATAGAGAATCCTTTTAGCCCGCTTTTTTATCAGTTTTACATACAAGATAAGTTGATGCAAGCCGCTCAGAAGGCCCGGAGTACTGGGAACTTCTGGGATTTCTGGAATTATAATTTTTATCATATTTACGGTTACAGTAATTTGGATCATGTGTGGGGTGGGGAGAATATTAAGTGGCTGCTTTATTGGGGATTTGGTGTTGAACAAAATGGTGATATGTCCGTTGGAAACTTCCTCCTAAACGTACTTGCGATAATACCCATCGGAAGAGCAGGAACAATACTGGGTAAGGCATTATCAGGACTACTAAGTAAAACAGGAATAAAAATAGGAATAAAATTAACTGATAATGTTTTATTAACGAGAATTGGAAGTTTCATGAGACGTTTAACTGAGAAGTTTAAATTAAATAACCTTGAATATTTGAAGGAGGTTGTTTCTTGGGTGGGTGATGTTTTGTTTCCTAATCCTGTGGGTTGGTTTGTGGATGTTTGTAAGGGTTTGGGTAAGTTGGTTGGTAGTGAGAGGTTGGTTGCTATTGCAACGGCTTTTGGTAATTTTGAGTTTAGGAGGGGTTTGGGAGATTTGGGTAAGCTTTTGGTTAGTCCAGATCCACTTAAGAAAGTATGGGAGAATTACGGTGAGCTCGGTGCTTTTTTAAATAGAAATTTGAATTATTTAATAGATTCATCTAAAAGTTTAATAGATTCCTCTAAAAAAGTTATTAATAAAGCCGTAAATACTGCTAAAACCGGTTTTAATAAGGTTATGACTAAAATCACCAATACTGTTAGGCAGGTACTGCCAAAAGTCGTGACTAAAGTTAAAACAACCATAAAAAAAGTAGTTAATAAAGTTAAAAAAACTGTTAAGAAAGTAGTTAATAAAGTTAAAAAAGTTGTAAAAACAGTTAAAAGAGTAATTAAGAAGGTAGTTCATAAGGTTAAAAAAGTTGTGAAGAAAGTGGTTAAAGTTGTGAAGAAAGTAGTTGCTAAAGTCAAAACTACCGTTAAAAAAGTAGTGACTTCAACTGTAAACTGGATCAAAAGTAAATGGCCATGGTAATGGAAGTGAAAAATATGAGTTTTTTTAGTGCAGAGCCGACTGTTGATGTTGCGGGTAAAGTTTTGGATGAGTTTGGTGATGTTGATGGGTTAAAGGAAGTGATTGAGGGTATACTTGCTTTGGAAGATTCTGAAGTTTATGAAAAGCTTGTTCATATGGGTAATCCTATTGATTCAAGTGTTGATAAGGGTTATGCTGCTAAAAGTGATGATTATTCTGATTTAGCAATTTTTGCTGGTAAATATCTTAGTAAATTTCCTTTAAGTATTCCTTTAGCACCATTAATCGATATAAAACATTTTTGGGTGATTTATACTTTTATAGGCGATCTTTACAGTATTAGGACAAATCATAATATTTACCAGGAAGATTTATACAAAGTTGAAAACGGAGAAATGGCCACAAGAATAATTTTGCTCTTAGAGGATTTTGATTCTGACATTGAAACTCCCAATCCTAGTGCTGAATTTTTTAAACGTTTAGGTAAAGTTAAATGGCAAAATAAACAGGTAAAGAGGCTTTATAATCATATTCATGAAATTAATTTTATGTTGATACATAACAAGTGGAAAGGAACAGAAAGGGTGTCAACAACTTTTTTAGTCACTGAAGAATCTTTTATTTTGCTTTTATCTGGTTGTAGTGCAGTTATGTGTGGTAGGGATAAAATTAACAGTTTTGATGTTATAACGGCTAATAAAACTTATCTAAAACTTATAAACACAGATATTAGTCGTTTGATGTGATGGTTTATGGGGTTTAGGAATTTTTTTTGCAGTGTTAGCTGCAGTGATTTTTCATTGGCACTGGTACGGTCATTGCTTTGTCTGTAGATTATGTTGGCCAATCCTCGGGAAATCCAATTATAAGGATTGTTTATATGTTTTGTACTGGCTTCAATGGTTTACAACCTTATAAAAGTTGATACAGTTGAAGATAAAATTCAAAAAAAGGAAAAACCAGTTGCAACTGGTAAAGACATCTCCAGAAAACTTGAAGAAAAACAGCAGAAAAGATAAGGGCAAATTTATCGGTTCTGATTTAAATTTAACTGATAAAAAAAAACTTTGAATTTCTTTTTTTCATACATTAAATCCTTATTTTTACTTCTTAACCTTTCATCTTTCATTCAATGATTTCCTACATTGAACTTCTGAGACCCAATTTGGGTGTAATCTGGAGTGAATCCAGAGACAAATTTGAGGAAAATACGGGTTAAATTTCCCTTAATTTTGGAAAAAACTATTTTTAAGAGTTTAATCAACATTAAAATAGAGTTAAATTTGATGGGGTGATTTAAACTGGATTTTAACATTCAAAATATTCAAAAAATTGTTATAAAATCTTCAAATAAAATAGATCAGATATATTCATGATTTCAGTATTTTTTAATCCCTTTGAAGATTTTTTTTTAGTCAATCGATAAGTGAAAGAATTTGAGGTGATAAATTATGGATCTTTATAAACTGGCCTTCAACAACATCCGCAGAAGGAAGCTCAGAAGCGCCCTGACGATGCTAGGAATAATCATCGGCGTTGCAACCATAATGGTGCTTGTGGGCATAACTGCAGGTGCAACATCGGTCGTAAAAGAAGAAACAAGTGCTTATATGTATGATTTAACTGTATCCCCTGCAGGAAGCACGGGATCTTACCTGATGGATAACCAAACAGCTTCGAAGGTGGAAGCCTACTCCAAACTCTACGATACCAAGGAATTCACAGTCTTCAAGCAAACAATAAATGGACAGGAAATTGCGGTTCAGGGAACCAACGACTGGAAACAGCTCAGACTCAAGACAGGATCCCCAGGAGTTGTTATGGACTACAGTATTGCTGACACCTTGGGCTACAAGGTCGGTAGCAAGGTGAACGTTGATGGTAAGGAAATGGCAATAACAGGAATAGCCAAAGAGGATGGAAACGGCCTATACATAAATCAAACCCTTGCAAAAGAGATGCAGGATAACAGGGTAAGTATCATAACAGCCAAAACCCATGGAGACCCAAAAACAGTGGCAGATGCACTTGAAAAGGATGTTGGAAATGTTACAGTCGAAACAAAATCTGATAAAGTAGCAGAAGTTCAGGAGATGGCAGACAAATCCATGCTCTTTGCAAGTCTCATTGCAAGTGTGGGACTCCTTGTGGGTATAATAAGCGTTGTAAACACCATGTTCATCAGTGTAATGGAAAGAACACGAGAATTAGGAGTTTTAAAGGCTATTGGATTTACAAATAAACAGATAATGGGAAGCACACTCTTTGAAGCTGGAATCCTTGGATTCATAGGGGCAGTTGTTGGGGTGATCGTAGGTGCCATTGGAATAGTTGCACTGGCCAACGTACTCAACTTCACTGACTACATGTCAGAAATGCTGCCTGCATGGCTCATTGTAAGCGCGATTGCAGGTTCCACACTCCTGAGTATCCTCGCAGGACTTTACCCTGCAGTGCGTGCTTCAAAACTGAACGTTGTGGAGGCATTGAGAAATGAGTAACAATGTAATTGAATTTAAAGATGTCTGGAAAACATATAAAATGGGGGATGAGGGGGTAAACGCCCTTGCAGGGCTGAATTTAGCCCTGAGAACTGGATCTTTCACTGCAGTGATGGGTCCCTCTGGATCTGGAAAATCAACCTTCCTCCATGTTGCAGGAATACTGGACACCCCTACAAGGGGTACTTTCCTCATAAATGGAAAGGAACCCGGCAAATTCTCCTCAAAAAAACAGGCCCAGATGCGTAGAAATGAGATAGGATTTGTTTTCCAGAGGTTCAACCTGATGCATCAGCTCACGGTCCTTGAGAACGTAATGCTCCCAATGATCAAGGAGGACAAATCAAAAGCAATGGAGCTCATCGATAGGATGGGGTTGGAGGGCAAGCATAACAAACTTCCAAGCCAGCTTTCAGGTGGTGAACAGCAGCGCGTTGCAATAGCCCGTGCCCTTATCAATGATCCATCGATAGTTTTTGCAGATGAACCAACTGGAGAGCTTGACAGCAAGAACGCAAATGCAATAATGCAGATATTCCAGGATCTAAACCGTAAGGATGGTGTCACCGTCGTGATCGTGACCCACAACCTGGAATCTGCTGAATACTCAGATGAGATCATTGAGATGAGGGATGGGAAGATTCGGGTATAATACCCTCCAGGGATAAATTCCTTCCCCCCCTTTTATTGAGAACTTGTTATTTATCTTTTTAATTCTTTTTTTAATTTTTTAAGTTCTATTCTGATTGAAATAAATCAATTAAAAAAATAACTTATTTTAATGGTTTATTTGCTCCAGAACAGTTGCCCTGTGGTAAAATCCATATCTTTCGTAAAACTCCAGGGCTTCCTCGTTACCGTTGGCCACAAGGATCCTGCGCTTCTTAACATGGTTTTCATCCATCCATTCCAGGGCCCTTTCCATCAACCTGCTACCTATACCCTCTGATCTCCACGCTTCATCAACGTAGATGGAATCAATTTCTCCCTCAAGTTCAGTGGATAACGAGCTCACACAGTAACCAACAACCCGATTTTTAGGATCCTCTGCAAGGTCAACCCTCATGGAACCCTCTGCAGATTTTTTAAGCAGATCCTCCTTCCTCTCCTGGAAATCAAAATTCTGATAGTGGTTCTGAAAGTGCTCTGATTTTTTCTGGTGGTGCTGCCGCAACTTCTCCCACAGGGGTTGTATCAGGTCCAGGTCCTTTTCATTACCTTCGATGTAACTTATTTCCATGCTACTTCCTCAAAGATTTACTATTTTAATATTTTATCTCATTTAACCAGGTTTTCAACCCATTCTTCAGTTGTTAAAACTCTGCTGAACCTCATTGCCTGTGTCACAAGGATGGCTTTGTGCAGGTCCTCATCTGAAACTTCTCCAGCGTAGTTGGAGATGCTCAGAGTTCCTGTTGCATCGGACAAGAATTCCACATCGAAGCCCAGATGCATGGCCTGCCTTGCAGTGGTGTCACAGCACATCTGGGTCATGTAACCTGCTACAACCACGGTATCAATGTTGTTTGCTCTAAGCCAGGCTTCAAGATCAGTCCCTGTGAAACTGCCTGGCAACCTCTTTTCAATGATATGTTCGTATCCTTTGGATTTCACTTCACTGTGAAGCTTCCATCCCTCACTCCCCTTAGCAAAGGTGGGAGCATCCTCTGGATTTGTGTGCTGCACCAGGACCACAGGGATTTTCTGCCTATTTGCAACATCTATTGCCCTCAAGATGTTATCAAAGCTTTCCCTGGGGTAACTTACAGGTAACGCACCTGAAAAGTATTCATTCTGAACATCTATTATTAACAACGCTCTTTTCATAATTTGCCTCAACATCAAGCTTTTTTAATAGGTTATGCTGTTCTTTGGACATTTATTGCCCATACTACCTTTAAAACAATTGAACCTATTTTAGAACTTTTTACAGTATTATACTTTAATTAAAAGTTTCATATTAATAACCAGCAGTTTGGGATCATGGTCCGGATCAAAGAAGCTGTTCATTCCTTTAAATTTCTTTTAAACATATGATGATCTTTTGTAAGATGTATTATAAAAAAAGGAGGATTTCAACATGAAAATAGGAATCGTGGTATATTCTCAGACGGAACATACATATTCTGTGGCTCAGAAACTCCAGAAAAGGCTCCAGGAAAAGGGAAAGGAAGTAGAACTTGAGAGAGTTGTCATGAAAGGAGAGGCTCAGCCGGGTTCAAAGGACATGGAATTTGAAATCATCCCTGAGGTGGAAAAGTACGATGCACTGATATTCGGGTCTCCTGTACAGGCATTTTCACTTGCACGGCCCATGAAGGCGTACCTTGAGCAGATTCCATCACTTCAAGGTAAGAAAATAGCTCTCTTTGTAACCAAGGGGGTAAGATTCAATTGGACAGGTGGAACTCAGGCAATAGGCAAGATGAAGAAGATATCTCAATCCAAGGGAGGAAGCATAGTCGGAACGGATATCATAGTCTGGAATAAGAACAGGGATGAGAAGATAGATGCACTACTCAGAAGATTCAGTGCAATTTTTTAACGGTCCTTCCAGATCGTTTTAAAAAAGTAGTTCATACTTTCCTATTTTTACTATTTTAATCAAATTAATTTTAATCAATCAAACTATATTTTAAAGAAGATTAACATGTATTTTAAAAACTCTGTTTTAAGAGTAATATCTTATTTTTCTTAATTTCAATTGAAAGCCACTTAAAAATTTAATAAGTTATTTTATAACTTTTTTATTATAACTTTTAAAATTCTTTTTTTCAAAACGAATCCTTTATATAACATAAATAACACTCTGTTATATAAATAACACTGTGTAATTAAGATAACATAACGTGATTATTATAAACGATTGTTGGGGGTAGGTGAATAACATGTCCATCAAGAAATTAAAGGAAAAAGAAAAAGAAGAAAGGCGAAATTACATTGTTAACGCGGCAGAGAAGTTATTTTTTGATAAAGGTTATGATAACGTCTCAATGAATGATATAGCCCAGGAAGTAGGGGTTAACAGGGCCACACTCTACCTCTATTTCAAAAATAAGGAAACTGTTTATTCTGCAGTGGTTCTGCGCGCAGTTAAGATAAGGAATAAAATGTTCGAAGAAGGAGCAAAAGGCAATAACGGGCTTGATAAACTTAGAGGGATTGGAAGGGCATATTTTAAGTTTTGCAATGATTTTCATGATTATTACAAGGTTTTCCTTTATTTTAACTCGCAGAGATTCGATGAAAGTGATAACGAATATGTGCCTGAAATCAGGACTTTTTCATGTAAGACAATCCAGATAATGCGTGAATCAGTAGAGGAAGGAATTGAGGATGGTTCCATAAGGGCAGACGTGAATTCCCTTGAAGTGGCAATTTTCCTAGCAACAACATCAAAACAGGTTGTAAAACTAAATCCGCGTCATTTAAAAGAATTAGAAAGTGAAGGAATTACTTATGAACAATATGTTGAGGATTCTTTGGATTTGTGGATGCATATGGTAATGAAAAAAGCTTAAACGAATGCATTTTTATTTAAAACAACATTTAAATTTTATTTTTACTTTTAAGATTCCACCAATAGATTTAAGGAGCTAAATTTATGGAAACATCAGCAGAAGATCCTGCACACGATAAATTATCTGAAACAACTTATAATAACAGGTATATCATTTTGGCAATAGTGCTTACAGGTACTTTCATGTCCTTGATGAACAGTAATATAGTGAACGTTGCTTTGCCAAACATAACCAACTATTTTAACGTCAGTATTGCGCAATCGCAGTGGATAGTGACCTCCTATTTTTTAACGGTTACTGCAATGTTTTTAATTTTTGGAAAGATATCAGAATACACAGGCAAGACAAAGCTGTTTATTTTGGGTTTTGTAATTTTCACTCTTGGGGCACTGTTTTGTGGGTTTTCTGCAAGTCTTGATCAGCTAATATTTTTTAGAATATTACAGGCGCTTGGAGCATCCATGGTTTTCAGTATAAGCACGGCTATCATTATGGATGTATTTCCAGATAGTGAAAAGGGTCGTGCATTAGGATATCAAGCTTCTGTAATTGCAATCGGCCTGATCATTGCACCCTCTTTGGGAGGAGTTATTGTAGATTGGCTAGGATGGACCTATGTATTTTTCGTCAATATCCCCATAGGAATTGTAGGCCTGGTTTCAGCCCTGAAATATTTAAAAATTGAAGAGCACAAATCCGAGAATTTAAACATGGACTGGATGGGATCTTCCCTGTTCGTGGTGCTCATGGTTGCATTAATCTTATTCATGGGGGATTTATCAAATGGTGGAGGTGTACTGACCCTAATATGTGGTTCCATATTTGTACTGTCTCTTTTTATCTTCATATTAAGAGAATCGAATTGTAAAGAACCACTGCTTGATTTAACCATATTTAAGGCAAAATCTTTCATAAAACCTGCTATGGGCCTTATATTGTTTTTTATAGCATCAAATATGATTAATATAATATACCCTCTTTATTTTGAGGATGTATTGGACTGGAGAGCTACAGAAGTTGGCCTCACCATGATGATAATGGCAGTCGCGATGTTTCTTATATCCCCAGTCAGCGGATGGATCTATGATAAATATAAATTCCGAAATTTATCTTCATTAGGAGTATTAATCACAGGTTTAACAACCCTCCTCTTTGCATATATGCTTTTAATTGGAAATATCTTGGGTGCCATGATATCCCTGGCACTTATAGGTGTCGGATGCGCCCTATTTATGGTTCCTAATAATACAGATGTCATGAGTTCGTTGCCACAAAAAACAAACGTTTTATCCAGTGTAACTGCAACTTTTAGAAACTTTGGCGCCTTTTTAGGAGTTGCACTGGCAACTACATTAACATCTTTAAGCTATTCAAGTCACCTTGGATTGGGGCTCTCTGCAGGAACCATGATGGTCGGTATATTTTTTGGAATAGGCGGAATTTATCTCGTTTCAGCAATAGTTGTGTATAAAAGCTGAAATTAAGTGGTAATAATTAATTCAAGCCCAAATAAAGATGATAAAGAAATTTACATTATTCTTCTTTTTAATTTATCAATATAAATCTGAATTCCATTATCCAAGGTATACCTATATTCCATAGGATATTTTGAGTTCAGTGTTATTTTTTTGATGATTATCAAGATCTTATTTTATCCAAATCTTTATATAATATAACTAACCATGGGTTATCTATATAACCATAGGTTATAAATCTAAATGATGGTTAAAAGAGGGTGGTGAGATTTGGTGTCTATTAAAGAATTAAAGATCAAAGAGAAAGAAGATAGACGTAAATATATTTTAGACATTGCTCAGAAGTTATTTATATATAAAGACTATGATAATGTCTCGATGAATGATATAGCTCAGGAAGTGGGAGTTAATAAAGCAACGCTGTATAATTACTTCAAGAATAAAGAGGCACTGTACTTTGCTGTAGTATTACGCGGAGTTCAAATTTTAGATGAAATGATCAAAAAAGAAGTAAAAAAAGGAGATACAGGTTTTGAAAAGTTCAGATTATTTGGAAATGCAAATAATGAGTTTTATAATAAATATCCAGATTGTATGGGCCTTTTATATTCTCCACAATCGAATAAATTTGATGTAAGCAATATAAACGCTAGTGAAGAGTATAAAGAAGTAATGAAGATACTTAAAGAACTAATTTTCATTATGAGTGATTCAATACAATTTGGAGTGGATGATGGCACAATCCGGGATGATGTGAATCCAGTGGAAGCAGCCATATTGATATCATTGATCTCACAGAGCATGTCGAATATGAGCTGTTTGCATAGAGATATACTGGAAAGTAGGGGAAGTGATGAAAAGCAATTTTCCACATATGTAAAAGGAATCATACATCAAATGCTGATGAAAAAAGAGGATTGATTTGATTTTTTAAATCAGGGAATGGCTAACTGGATATAATGGAGAAATTAACATGTCAATTGTAAAAATAAATGATATAAATATGTATTATGAATCACATGGTGAAGGAGAACCTTTGATATTAATATCTGGTAATGGTGGTGAGTTATCCCAGTGGAAAGACCATATAACTATGTTTTCCAAAGAGTATCAGGTGATAGCTTTTGACAACCGCGGTGCAGGCCGTACTGATAAGCCAGATATGGAATATTCAATTGAGATGATGGCGAACGATGTAGTAGGTTTGATGGATGCCCTTGGAATCGAGAAGGCACATATACTCGGCGCATCTATGGGTGGAATGATAGCTCAGAGTATTGCTTTCTTGCACCCTAACAGAGTGAAAAGTTTGATACTTGCTGTAACAATGATGAAAGTATCTCCACAGGCAAATTATGCTGCTCAACATGCGATAAAAAATGTTCAGGAAGGAGTTGATCCTGAAAGTCTTGCAATATATTCAATAGCATGGTCATTTCCAGATGAAGTTTTTGAAAACCCCACAGCTGTTGAAATGATTAAAAAAGCCATGTTAACAACATTAAATCAGCAAAATGTTCATGGATTTAAACTGCAAAATGATGCAGCATCTGAATTTAACTCAAGTTCATGGGTAAGTGAGATCAAAGTTCCAACTCTTGTCATAGAGGGAGAAGATGACATTGTTGTGCCTAAAAAATATTCCTCCAGGGAAATTGCAAGAAACATTTCTGGCTCAAAGTTCATCTCTCTTCCAGGAGGACATATGGCCTATTTAATGAATGCTGGATCCTTCCAAAAACATGTAATGGACTTTATCGCATCAATCACATAATAAATCTGATATTTTTTCTTATTTTATTTATTCAACAATAATTTGTGCCCTATGATTAAATTGATGTTCAATAAATGGTAAATGTCAAAATATGTGCTAAAAAATCCAATGAATGTTAACGAAAACTTAAATTCAATTGAGAACAACCATGATCATGAATCTGTACGTTGAAGAGTCAGGCCAGGAAAACGCTGAAACCATTTTATTCCTTCATGGTGGTGGAATGGCAGGTTGGATGTGGAAGGAACAGGTTGAAGTCTTCAAGGATTACCATCTGATCATCCCAGACCTTCCAGAACATGGAAAAAGCATTGATATCAAGCCATTCACCATTGAAGGTGCTGCAGACAGGATCATAGATCTCATAAAGACCCGGGCAAAGGGTGGAAAGGCCAATCTTGTGGGGATATCCCTGGGGGCTCAAATAATCCTCCAAATTTTAAGCAAGGCTCCTGAAGTTTCGGATCATGCAATGATAAGCGGCACGCTCGTCCACAGCATCCCCCACACAGAAACCTTTTTAAAACTTCTTGATTATCTCATAAAGGTTTACCAGCCAGTTAAGGACACAGATTTCTTCATAAAGGCCAACATGAGAACATACAACATACCTAAAAATCTTTTTAACGAGTTCAAGGAATCCACGTATCTCATAAAACCAGCATCTCTGGACAGAATCCTGCACGAGAACATGCTGTTCCAGATGCCCACTGGATTGAACCATGCAGATGTTCCAGTACTGGTCATGGATGGTGGGAAGGAGTACAAGGTCATAAAGGAATCAGCTCAAGATCTGCTGGAAGTTTTACCTAACGCCACAGGAATAACGGCACCCAAACTGGGACACGTGTGGAATATAGAAAATCCAGACCTCTTCAACAGAGTTTTAAGAAGCTGGATAATGGATGAAAACCTGCCAGAGGAAGTTTCATTTATAAAATAGATTTCAAAACGATTCTTTTTTTAATAAATTTTTTAATAAAATTTTCAGGATAGACATTTTTAGATAACATCCTTCACAGAATTATAACTATCACAGAAATTATTTTCTTTCCATTTTCCTTTATTTATGTAACAATTTTAAAGAGATTGTTTGATAAAAAGGAGGTGTATATGTGGTTAAAATTGGATACAAACTCAGCAGTGAACTTCACAGTCCTCTGGATCTGGTTCGATACGCCAAGCATGCTGAGGATGCAGGATTTGATTTTGCTTCAATCTCTGACCATTACCATCCATGGATAAGCAAGCAGGGTCATAGTCCCTTTGTATGGTGTACAATAGGTGGCATATCTCAGGTAACAGAAAGGTTAATCATAACCACGGGTGTTACCTGTCCAACTGTGAGGATACATCCTGCAATCATAGCTCAAGCTGCAGCAACAGCCGCAGCCATGTTACCTGGCAGGTTCATCCTGGGTTTGGGTTCTGGGGAAAACTTAAACGAACACATCCTTGGTGATGTCTGGCCTTCAGCCCCCGTCAGGATAGAAATGCTGGAGGAAGCAGTGGATATCATTCAAAACCTGTGGAAGGGAGGTATGCAGGATTACGAAGGCAGGTACTACAGGGTTGTGAATGCAAGGATCCACACGCTACCTGAAGAGTTACCTCCAATATTCATCGCTGCCAACGGTGCAATGGCAGCTGAAACAGCGGGTATAATGGGGGACGGTTTGATAGCATTGGGTGAGAAAAAAGGGCTGGTTGATATATTCGTTGAGTGTGGAGGTCAGAATAAGCCTTGTCTATCTGAAATCTCACTATGCTGGGCAGAAACCGATGACGTGGCCGTGGATACTGTCTACGAGTACTGGCCCATTATGCCCTTTAAAAGCGATCTGAGTTGGGAGATTCCAACCCAAACTCACTTTGAACAGCTCGCCCAGAATGTTAAACTGGAAGATATAGCTGAAAGCACGCTCTGCAGCTCAGATCCCCAGAAACATATAGATAAAATCCAAAGAACCGTTGAGGCAGGGTTCGATCATATCTGTATCCAGCAGATAGGTCTAGATCAGGATGAATTCATAGAATTCTACAGAGAAGAGGTGCTGCCTGAATTCAGATGATGGGTGTTAGTTATCACAGTAGATCACAAGTTATGGAATAACATTATTTAACACAAGTTGATTAAATAATAAAACTATGTCAACTAAAGCCGCATTCATATTCATTGCACCTGAAAACGATTTTAACAAACACCGCGCAGTAATCGATTCTCCAGTTGTTGAACTTTCGGTGGTTGGAGTGAAAAACTACGACGAAGCAGAAGAAGTTGCCCTAAAACTGGTAGCGGATGGGGTCACAGCCATTGAACTGTGTGCAGGCTTTGGAAACGAAGGAACAGCCAGGATAGCCCGAGCTGTGAAGGGAAAAGCAGTGGTGGGAGTTGTACGTTTCGATCTGCACCCTGCCTTTGACCATCAGAGCGGGGATGATCTCTTTTAACTACTGAATCTATTAAAATGGATTCGCAGCGTTGATTTAATCCGTTAAAATATTTAAGATAAGGAATAATGATTATTAAACATATTCGGGGTTAATCTATGAAACAATGGTACGAAGAACTATTCTCCAATTACGCAGATACCTATGAAAGTGAAATCTACACCCAGGGAACCCTTGGGGAAGTTGATTTCATTGAAAATGAACTCAATCATGATAAAAAATGCAGAATTCTGGACATTGGCTGTGGAACTGGCAGGCACGCCATAGAACTCAGAAAACGTGGCTACAGCGTCACAGGAGTTGACCTTTCAGGGTCCATGCTCAAAAAAGCCAGGGAAAAAGCTGAAACTGCTGGTTTAAATATCGATTTCCAGCTTGCAGATGCCAGAAACCTGCCCTTTGAACAGGAATTTGACCTGGCAATAATGTTATGTGAAGGTGCATTCCCGTTGATGGAAACAGATGAAATGAACTTTGACATTCTCAAAAACGCAGCCAAGGCATTAAAAAAGAATGGAAAATTCATATTCACAACTTTAAACGGTCTTTATCCGTTGTATCATTCTGTTAAAGATTTTATAGAATCCAACAGGGAGAAAGGTAGTTTTGAAAACTCCTTTGATATCATGAGCTTCAGAGAGGTATCTACCCTTGAGATCAAGGATGATGATGGAAATTCAAAGGTTTTAGAATGCAACCAACGTTACTACGTACCTTCTGAGATTTCATGGCTTCTTAAAACTCTTAATTTCAACAATATTGATATATTCGGTTGTAAAATTGGAAATTTCAGTAGGGATGATGGTTTAACCACTGAAGATTTTGAAATGCTGGTTGTAGCAGAATTCTAATTTGTTTCTAATCTTTAAATCAATCGTGGTGTTTTTATGAACAAAAGTAAAAAGCTCAAAGAACTTTTAAACTCTGAAGAAACCCTGATAATACCTGATGCCTACGATCCAGTGAGTGCCCGTCTTGTAGAAATGGCAGGTTTCAAGGCGGTGCAGTGTTCAGGTTACAGCTTCTCAATTGCTGCAGTAAGGCCAAAGGAAATTGATATCTCAAGGGATGAAAACCTGGAAATAACCCGTAGAATGGTGGATGCTGTAGGAGTCCCTGTTATGGCCGATGCTGAAGATGGATATGGGGATGCAATGGAAGTGAAACGTACTGTTCAGGCTTTCATGGATGCCGGTGTTGCAGGACTGAACCTTGAAGACCAGCTACTGGATGGAAGCCATGGTGTAAGCATAATCAGTTCAGAGGCTATGGTGGAGAAGATCCGGGTTGCAAAGGAAACAACAGAATCTGAAAATCCGGATTTTATCATCAATGCCCGTACAGATGCACTGAAATCCTTGGATAATAGAGAAGATGCCCTTAACCTTGCAGCAGAACGTGCAAACCAGTACCTTGATGCCGGTGCAGATCTAACCTTCGCCCCTTACGTTGAAACAATTGAAGAGGTCAAAACCCTTAAAAAAGAGGTTAAAGGGCCCTTGAGTGTGGCTGCAGGAATGCCCTACAACATAAAAAACTTCTCAATAACCGATCTTGAGGATCTGGGAGTTGAAAGGGTTAGTTTACCCACACTCTTAATATACTCAAGTCTCAAGGCTATAAAGAACTCTTTAAACCATATTGAAAAGGATAGTTTAATGGAACTTGATGATAAGGATTTATTGTATGATATTAAAGATTTAAAGGATTTAATTAGATTATAACAGTTTAAAATCACTTACTTTTAAAAATAATATCATTAAATCTAAAAAAATCTGGATGTAAAACATTTGATAGTTGATAAGGTGATTAAATGAGCAAAGGATCCTTCACTGATAAAAATCACGAACCCTCTGAAGATGAAATCTTTGAAGCTTTAGCATCAGTTAAACCATTGTGGAATGATTTAAGGGAATTCATTGACGATAACTACAAAATTTCAGGTGAACTCAAGTTCTACGGTAAGAACTTTGGATGGGCCTTGAGGTACCGTAAATCAGGAAGGGTTCTGGTCTCCATGTACCCGGGAATTAATGAGTTCACAGTGCAGATCATCCTCAACGGGAAAGAGGTTGAAAAAGCCATGGAAATGGACCTTGAACCAGATACAATGAAGATCATTGAAGAAACAGAACCAATACGTGAGGGGAAATGGATTTACATCAATCTCACATCAGAAACAGGTTTGAGGGATGTTGAAGATCTGATCTCAGTCAGATCACCAATAAAAAGATCCGTTAAGGGAATAAAATAAAAATTTTAAGCTCATTCAACTTATTTTTGCATATTCCATGGCCTTTCTTATGTCTTCAGCTATCATATTCCTTTTACTTTTTTCGATGTTGAAAGAAGGGCCTGTTTGAGTGTAGGAAGGCACGTAAAGAATTGAATCCATGACATAATCATTGGATCGTAATTTGTAGGTTGAACCCTGAGGAATAACCCTTTCACCATCCCTCCTCTTTGTTATGTAGTTGATGCATTTAATTGCAAAGTCCCCCATGCACATAATAACGGATACATTGGGAAACTGGGACAGTTCTTTTTCTAAAATCATTGAACAATTTTTCAGGGTTTGTGCTTTGACGTTGTAATTTTTCTTAGGACATTTAATTGCAGTGGTGAAGTATATTCCCTTTTCAACCAGCTCCTCAAAATTTTTAGGGGAGTATCCTGCGTCTTCAAATGTAGTGCATGTTGTAGTTTGAAAAAAGCTACCATGATTGGTGTAGTAGTAATCTTTTTCATCGAGAGGAGGTGCTTCAGATACAACCACAATTTTAACTCTTTCAGGGTCTAAATTTATTTTGGGGATTGTCCAGATGTGTTTAACATCATCGCATGGAAAATCACACTCTAAATTTGTGTTAACCATCAAATTCATCCCTCCATTCTTGGATAAAACTATTACATACAACTGAAATCATTAATATTACCTTTGTTTTTGTAGCATAAAATAAGTTTCCATTCTTAAAAGGAAGGTTCACAAAAAGTACAATAATCAATTCCTCCTAATAATTCATTCAAGAAACCTTCAAACCATTGAAGTTGTTATTTGTAAAAAGGGGTAGGGTGCAAAATGTTACCAAAGGTCATAATATACAATGCAGTAAGCCTTGACGGCCGCATAACAGGATTTAATGCAGATTCAGAGCTTTATTATGAACTTGCTTCAAAATTGGGGGTTGATGCGGTTTTAATGGGAAGTGAAACTGTGCTGACAGGATTCGAAGCCCAGCCCTTCCAGGCTTTTCAGGAGATTGGAGAGGACTTCAAACCCAGAGAGGTTGATCCGGCAGATGAAAGACCGCTTCTCGTGGTTCCAGACAGCAGGGGGCAGGTAAGAATCTGGAGAAGGGTTCTTGAAATGCCCTACATCAGGGACGTCCTGGTTTTATGCTCCAGATCCACTCCCCAAGAGTACCTGGACTTTTTGGATGAGAACTGCGTTAAGTACATGATCATAGGTTACCAGAAGGTTGATCTGGGCTTTGCATTGGAGGAATTAAACACCCAGTTTGGAGTGAAGTCAGTGAGGGTTGACAGTGGTGGCATCTTAAATGGAGTTCTCCTGAGGGAGAACCTTGTGGATGAAGTCCACGTTTTCATCCACCCCGAGCTCGTGGGAGGAACATCACCTTCATCCATTTACCAGGCACCTGACCTGGAATCAGATGAAGATACGATACCGGTTTTTCTCACGGGCCTTGAGAAACTGAAGAATGATGTAGTTCTTCTCAAATATCGTATATTCAAGTGAAAGAAATCAGGTGAATCCTTAAAATCAGGATATATGGAAAAAAATTTATAGAAGAAATATGCAGGGAATTAAATGGACTCAAACACACTTTATGGGGAAAAAATAGCCTCGAAATGGACAACCGTCCTTTTTGCATTTGTCACGGTATTCTTCATCTTCATGATGTTCTACCAGATATTCGTGGGCCCACTTGGAGACTACCCCGCCCCAAGATGGGGTTTAATTGTTTTAACGGTTATTTTTCTGTTTTTAACCTTCAACTTCAGGGCAATGACCATTGAACTGACTCCAGAATTTTTGTCAACAGGTTTTGGTGTTGTGAAGCATAGGATTCCATGGGAAGACATTGAAAGGAGCTGGGAAGATGAATCACCTGTGTGGACCTACGGTGGTTGGGGAATACGATTTGAAAAGTCCCATGGAAAAAGAAGACTTGCCTACACAGTTCCACAAACTCCAAGAGTTGCTCTTTCACTTAAAAGGGGCAGATTTCAGGAATTCATATTTTCAACCAGAAAACCTGGAGAATTGATTGGGTTAATTAATGAGATGACGAGCAGTACATGATCGCTGCAGCTCAAAACCAAAATAAACCTTATTTCAATCATACAATCTGTTTTATTAAATTTTAGAATTTATAATATAAAAAAATATTAAAAACTAATTAAAATCGATGGGAAGGTCATAAATTGCAGCTTAAGCAGATGAACGATAATATAAATGATTACATAAAGGATTCTGAAATCCTGAACTACAATGATCAAAATATCCAGAAAAAGGCACTGGAACTAACTCATCACTCTGAAAATCAACTCGAAACAGTTAAAAATGTTTACGAATTTGTAAGGGATGAAGTACCACATTCACTGGATATTGGAGGACAGATGATAACCTTCAGGGCATCTGATGTTCTGGATAAAAGTCAAGGACTTTGCTTTGCAAAATCCAACCTCCTGGCTGCAATGCTCAGATTTTTAGGAGTGCCAACAGGTTTCTGTTATCAGAGGCTCACCCACGAGGAGGGTTACGTTCTTCACGGCCTCAACGCAGTACTTCTGGATGGTGAATGGTACAGGTTGGATGCAAGGGGTAACAGGGAGGATGTTGATGCCCAGTTCTCAATGGATACAGAAAAACTTGCATTCCCAGTTTCACACGATGGTGAGGTGGATTACCCTGGAATCTACTCAGAACCAGTTGAATCAGTTGTGAAATCATTCAATGGTGCTGAAAATGTTGATGAAGTTATGGAGAGGCTTTCAGAGGTAAGGATTTAAGGAGGTTTAGTATGGAATACGTACACGGTTATTCAAATAGGGAAGCCCTAAGGCTTGCTGATCAAGCTGATACTCTGACAGAAATACTGCATTCAGGTATAACTTATCCTTCAGGAAGCAGTGTCCTGGAGGCAGGATGTGGTGTTGGGGCTCAAACAGTTGTACTGGCTAAAAACAGTTCTGAATCTGAAATAACTTCAGTGGATATTTCAGAGGAATCCTTGAATCATGCAGAATCCTTAATAAGATCTGAGGGTATTTCTAATGTGAATTTTCAGCAGGCAGACATCATGAACCTTCCCTTTCCAGAAAACAGTTTTGATCATGTCTTTGTTTGTTTCGTTCTCGAGCACCTTCAAAATCCAGAACAAGCCCTTCAAAACTTGAAAAGAGTTTTAAAAAAGGGAGGATCAATAACTGTGATTGAAGGCGATCATGGGTCCTGCTACTTCTATCCTGAAACAAAGGAATCTGTGAAGGTATGGAACTGTCTGGTACAGAGTCAAAAGTGTTTGGATGGGAATCCTATGGTTGGAAGGGAGTTACAGCCTCTCTTAAAGAATTCTGGATTTAAAAATGTTGAAATTTCCCCTAAAATTGTATATGTTGACTCAAACAGGCCAGAACTTGTTGATGGATTTATAAAGAAAACCATCATTGCAATGGTGGAAGGTGTGAAGGATCAGGCTCTGGAAAATGGTATGATCGATATTGAAACATGGAACAGGGGAATAAAAGACCTTTACAAGACTGCTGAACCAGGTGGAACCTTTTTCTACAACTTCTTCAGGGGTTACGGTATCAAGTAAATATAAATATGTAAAATGGATAATCGGTGGATTCAATGGAAAAAATAGGTTTCATAGGCTACGGCAGTATGGGGAGCATGATTATAAGGGGAATTCTGTCTTCAAATGTTCCAAACCATGGAGAAATGATCGTATCAACGAGGACAGACTCCAAATTAAATGATCTGAAGAAAAATTACCCTGAAATTGAAATAGCCGATAATAATATTGATTTAGCCCAAAAATGTCATAAAATATTCCTTTTTGTAGGTACTGGTGATGTTAAGGGAGTGATAGAAGAAATAAGAGAATATCTCATGGAATATGTTCATATAATCTACATATCTGCTGGTTTAACTTTGGATGATGTAAATACGATTTTTCCAGGAAAGCTGAGTAAGGTCATACCCTCAATAAATTCAGAAGTGGGTGAAGGAGTTTCTCTGGTCTGTCACAGCCAGAATGTGGCTCATGAGGATGTTGATTTTGTGGATAAAATCTTCGGAGCTCTAGGGGATGTTGTGGTTGTTGATGAAGCAGATCTGGAAGTTGCAACCAACCTCACAAGTTGTTCTCCTGCATTCATTGCATTGATCCTTAGGAAGTTTGCAGAGGCAGGATCCAAGATCAGTGGTATTTCCAACCAAGAAGCAGAGGATATGGTCATGAAAACATGTTATGGAACTTCAAAACTTTTGTACGAAGGTAACATGACGGTTGAAGAAATTGTATCGAGGGTTGCAACTC
Source organism: Methanobacterium congolense (assembly GCF_900095295.1). Lineage (NCBI taxonomy): Archaea > Methanobacteriati > Methanobacteriota > Methanobacteria > Methanobacteriales > Methanobacteriaceae > Methanobacterium > Methanobacterium congolense. The sequence goes on along the minus strand of NZ_LT607756.1, from coordinate 2,203,016 downwards.
CTGGAGGCATTACAGAAGAAGGTTTAAAGGGTTTAGAAAGGGATCTGCCCCGTGTGTTCGATGAACTCTTTAAAACTACCGTGAGCAAACATGAAGTACTGAAAAAGCAGTTTTAAAGATTAAATCTTAGATAGATTCATAAAAAGGTTAAAAATAAAACGTGAATCTCTGCTCTGTAATTCACGATTGTGTTTCAGCGTTGGAAAGCTGTCTTGTACATTGCAAAGATCACAACAAGGTATCCAAGGGTTCTAACAACCAGAAGTGAAATCTCTGAGCTCTGGGAGCCGAGAAGAACTGCAATGTGTGATATTCCAAAAAGACCAAATCCCAAGCCTATGTACAGTGCAACAACATTTTCTTTTTGTCTATAAGCCCAGTATCCAAGTATAACTATCAAAATACAGAATAAAAGGTTGAGAACAGATACAGGATCCCACACGAAAGCCATGATATTAACCTCAGGTATTTTTATAATAATCTGTTTCTGGAAACATATAACCTTTTAGATGGGAAGGTTATCCTTTAAATAAAATGATAGGTTCTGCGCAGTTTAAATAATGATCTATAGGATAATTTATAAGATAGGATATCTAAAAATAATTATAAAAATTGTTGATATTGTTTAGAATGAATAAAGAGATTTCTAAGCCCTGAAAATCAACTATTCACCTTTTACAAGCAATTAAGGATGTGACATTCATGAAGGTTATCACACTCATTGCACTGTTATCAGTAATGTTCATAGGGGTAATATATGGGGTTTTATATGCAACAGGGGATACTCCTGCAGATATGAATGGAAGCATAGTTGGTGTCTGCCAAAACGATCAAATGATGGATTATTCATCATCAAATTCAATTCTGGTTGATGGTGTGGTCACAGATGGCAACCAGCATGGAAACGTGTCTGTAATAGTGACCAATGAAACTCAAATATTTAAAAAACAAGGAAACAAACAAATATCTTCATCATTCAGCAGTTTTAAACCTGGACAGAAGGTCGAAATTCAATTTTCCGGTCCAATAATGGAGTCTTATCCTCCACAAGTACGTGCAGGTCAGATAGTCATATCTGATTGAGGAGTTTCCACAGTTTTCAGATGGGTTGTTAATTGGAATTTTCGTTCCGTTACATGTAAACATTGGCGCATGATTTACAGGATCCATAATACCTTCCGTAAGGTTTAAATATAAACAGAACGTAACCTTACTAATAAGCCAAGGTAGCTTAGAGGCGAAGCGGTGGACTGCAGATCCATTACACGGGAGTTCAAATCTCTCCCTTGGCTCTAAATGTTCTAAGAAGATTTTTAGAACCTACAACACATGAATTTTCCTAAGGGGTCATAGTGTAACCTGGCTATCATCTGGGACTCCAGTTGTCTTTGAAGAAAGTGCGCACACTGAGGAAAGGTATGATGACCGATTGGAGTACTGAGACAAGAGAAATCCTAGGATCTGGGTTCAAATCCCGGTGACCCCACTTTTTCTAATTAAACTTAATAAAAATCTTATTTTACACTTCACGGTGATGCTTATTGAAAAAAATCAACAACATCATAATGATAGACGGAATGGGTTACGATTCAAACATCTACATCTTCGATGATGTGGTAGTTGACACAGGAACCGGAGAAAACATGGGATACATCAAGGATTCCATTGAAAAAGCAGGCCTGAGTCTGGATGATCTGTCCCTAATCGTGAACACCCACAACCACTACGACCACACCGGCGGTAACAAATACTTCAACCTTGAAGTTGCAATGCATGAGGCGGATGCTGAAGCATTTGAACGTGGAGATGATGATGTAACCGTTGCATCAATGTTTGGAGGCTCCACTGAAGGTATGAAGGTGGACAGAAAACTCCACGAGGGAGACAAGATCCATGATTTCACAGTTTTCCACACACCGGGTCATACAAAGGGAGGAATATGTCTCTACGATGGTGAAACACTTATATCTGGCGATACTGTATTTGCAGGTGGAGGATTCGGACGTACCGACATAGGGGGCGATGTGAATGACATGCAAAACTCCCTTGAAAAACTGAGCAAACTGGATGTCAAGTACCTGCTCCCGGGACACGGTCCCTGCACTTCAGATGGATCAAGGCACATCAAGATGGCCTTTGGCATGGTTAAGATGTTTTAAGTTTAGATGTTTTAGAAAACAAAAGTGCTAGTTACTTCTTGTGCTGTTTTGGACTACTTTAAAAAATTCAATACTAAAAATTAAATAGATTTTTTAAATAGATTTTAGAATATCTCAAAAAAAACAGGTGTTATACTCAATTCACCTTCAAAACGATTTTTACTTTACATAAGTTAAGTTACATAGGGAATAATGAAATGGGTTAAGAAATCCATGGTATCTGTATTGCAGAATTCTTAAAATATCTGATGGTAGTATCTAATGATCCTGTTGAGTACTGCTTACTGATTGAGGATTTCATAGAAAATCAATCATTTGGTGAATAATTTGGTTGTTGCCTTCACTGCAGGACTTTTAACCAGAACAAATATTCTATCTCCCCTTGCAAGTACAACATCTTCTTTAGGAATGGTTATTTCTCCATCCTTGTATATTGCATTTATTATGTAATTATTGGTTGGGCTGAGATCCCCTATTCTTTTACCAACAACTTTATCATTGGTAACTCTTATGTCCAGTATCTCTGCATTTCCCTTTCCAATAACTATCAAATCTGCAATCTTAGGTCTTGTTATAATTTTTTCAAGGTAGCTTGCCGCTGTGAGTTCTGGGCTGATAACATCATCTATTCCAACCTTCCTGAAGGCCTCCTCATGGTCAGGGTTGCTGACCCTTGCAATTATTTTTTTCGGGTTGTACTCCTTAACGAGTATACATGAAAGCAGGTTAACCTCATCGTTACCTGTTGCTGCAACAAAAACGTCTGCATCTCTAATGTTAGCTTCTTCAAGGGTTTTTACATCTGTTCCATTTCCACATATAACCAATGCATCCATTTCACTGGCAGCGTCGCTGCAGAGGCTTGCATCATTATCAATTATTGTGATATCGTGGCCACCGCTTACAAGTGATGCTGCAAGGCTCACCCCTACTCGGCCACTGCCCATTATAACTACATACATAATAATTACACCTTTTAATTTATTACTAATTTTAATATTGATCTAGGATATAAACTTAAAATCAATCAACAAAATTCAATCGGTCCTTTTTCATGTAACTGGATAAAAAAATTTTCATATCTAATTGTATATCTAAACTTTGACATTCAGGTATTAAAGCCTTTTGAATAGATCGAATCCAACCTTGAGGAGCACGATTGCAGGAATGATCTCGATCCTTCCAACCCACATATTAATGATCATGAATATCTCAGGGATCTTTGGCATGGTTGCAGATGTTATTCCCACAGAAAGACCCACGTTACCCTGTGCTGATGCAATTTCAAACAAAGAATCTATTCCTCCGTATCCATACTTGGTGAAAACGATCCAGCTTACTAGTATGCAGAAGAAGTACAGGAACACGTAACTTCCTGCCTCTTTTATCTCTGCATCTTTAACGGTTTTTCCAGATATCTTCCTTGGAATTACAGAACCTTCAGGGGACACAACTTTCAATATATCCCAGTAAACGCCCTTTACAAGTGTAACTACCCTTATGAGTTTCAATGCACCTGTTGTTGAACCTGCAGACATACCGATTATCATACACGCCACCAGTATTATCTTTACGTAGGCTGTCCAGTTGACCATTTGGATGCTGGTCATTGTGTTTGAACCGGTACAGCTTAGGGCTGAAACAACGTAAAAAACAGAGTTAATATCGGATAAATTGCCGTAAAGCATTAAAAGTACTGAAAAAACTGTAACTATAATTATCATGGCCTGGAATTGTATGTCCTTTAATACATCAGTTATTTTTCCTTTAATGGCTTTGTAATGTACGAGGAAGCTTGTACCTCCAAGTATCATCAGAACCATTGTTACGATGTAGATCCAGATGCTGTGGTATGCTCCGATGTTGTCGTTTTTAATGGACATACCTCCTGTGGAGAGGTTTGTGAAACAGTTGTTGATTGCATCGAAGAGGGGCATACCTGCAATGACATAGAGTGTTATTCCAAGAACTGTGTAAAATAGATAGATCCACCATATTGTCTTCACTGTGTTGACTATGTTGGGTTTTATTTTCTCCTCACGGGCTTCAGCTTTGTAAAGTCTTGCAGCAGCAGTTCCGGGCCTTATAAGCACTCCTATAACTACAATTACTACTCCAAGCCCTCCAACCCATTGTTCAAGGCTTCTTAGGAACAAAACAGATTTTGGGAGTATTTCAACGTTTGCGTACATGGTCAGACCACTGCCTGTCCATGCGGACATGCTCTCGAAGTAGGCATCAAGAAAACTTATGTCTGTTGAAAGGTAAAGACAGAGACTTCCTATCAATGCTGCCCAAAGCCATGCAAGAGCAGCTATTATCATTCCATGCTTGAGTCTGAGGTTGGTACCTTCACCAGAGAAACGTTTTAGAACGTAACCAATGGAAAGTGAAATCAGTGCAGGTACAAGAAAACACAGGTAAGTCTGTTCGTTGTAGATGAGTGCAACAATCAATGGTATGAGTACAACAGCCCCTACACCTTCCATCACAGTTCCAAGGTTCTGGAATATAACAAAAAAATCTCTCTTTCTAAGGTAACCTCTCATATCATTAATATGATGGAATCTTTCTAATATAAAATTTTGCTTTAATAAGGATTCCTTTTAAGGAGAAAACGTAACAAAACTTAAATAATAAAAATTTTTAGTAGAATAAAGTAGATTTGTAAGTTAAAGATTTGTTAAATGCTTTATTTTTGTTTAAATCGAATTATTCCCAAGATATACCTTTAAAAAAATAGGATTTTAAGTGATTTGAATTCAACCTTTAAAACTTTACATCACTTTTTTTCATCCTTCAAACTTTCCTGGGCCATGAACTCCTTGATTTCCTGTATGGTTGTCATGAGTTGGGCTGGGAAAACTATTGTGGAGTTTTTTTCCACGGCTATTTCACTTAAAACTTGCAGGTTACGAAGTTGAAGTGCTATTGGATGGTTTTCAATGATGTCTGCAGCTTCACCGAGTTTGGCTGCTGATAGGAATTCACCCTCAGATGTGATGATCTTGGATCTTTTCTCCCTCTCTGCCTCAGCCTGTTTGGCTATGGCGCGTTTCATTGATTCAGGAAGTTTAATGTCCTTGATTTCAACTGCTGTAACACTTATTCCCCAGGGTTCACTGTGTGAGTCGATTATTTCTTTGATCCTCTCGTTTATCTTTGGGGTTTCTGATAGAACCTCGTCCAGTGTGAACTGTCCTATGACGCTTCGAACCGTGGTCTGTGCTATCTGGTTAACTGCTCTGTTGTAGTTTTCAATGACGACAACTGAGTTAAGGGCGTCAACCACCTTGAAGTAGGCCACTGCAGCCACATCTATTGAAACGTTGTCCTGGGTTATGATCTTCTGGGAGGGTATTGGCATGGTCACGATACGCAGGGAAACCTTTACCATCCTGTCCACAAGGGGTATTATAAGTCTAAGTCCGGGCTGCCTAAGTCCTATAACTTTTCCCAGACGGAAAACCACCCCTCTTTCATACTGGTTCACTATTCTGATTGAAAGACCGAGTATGATTAAAATCACTATGCCTATAATGAAAAGAGTTATTATATCCATATTAAAACCTCCATGTATTTTTTTGTTGGTTGTTTCTAGTTAATATTTAGGTTTTTCAACTTATTATACATGAAGATCGTGTTTGGCCCTTCACTAAAAAAATTCAATGTTTTTTTAAACTGAACATCCATTAGAAAACATCCATTAGAATCTTTACTTATTACGTAGATCTGATGTCATGTTCTCAATTCACTGCATAATATTAGTACAAAATTAGATTTCATTTAAAAACGGTAGGGGATGTAAGATAATTTAGAACAATAAGTGGATAATAAGAAATAAAACAGTTTAATCAGTTAATAAGTTCATTAAAAATAAATAGAAATATTCATGAAAATTTAAAATTTATAAAACTTACAATTTTCAAGAATAAAAATTTCCTAATTCAAAGCGTAGTCTTATTCGACTATTTCTGCGAAGGCAAAGTTCCTTCTGGTTGAGTTAATTTTGATTTTGACTTCGTCGCCTACTTTTGCGCCTGTTACGAATATAACAAAACCTTCTATACGTGCGATTCCGTCTCCGTCCCTTCCGAGATCTTCAATTTTAACATCGTATTCTTCTCCTACGTTAATAGGAGCTGAATTTTCTCTACTTTCGTAGCTATCATTTCTGTCGTAATTATTTCCGAACAATTCATCACTTCCTAATTCAGCCATAAAATGACCTTAACTACCATTTATTTTAATGGTATATATATCTTTGCAAAAAAAGTGAAATTGTTTCAGATAGTTATGGGGTTTTAAAATGGTTTATAATGTTATTGGAAAGTTTAATGGGAAAAATATTCTTGTAGTGGGGCACTGTTAATATTAATTTCAAAAAGATTACACATGGTTATTTTTTTTAGTTATTCAAAACTTTTTGGTTCTGCATTCCTTTGCATTAATCTCTTTAACAGTAATAATCGTAAAATTAATAGGGATACTCACATGAATATTATAATGATGATGCATAGCTTTTTTGGAACTAGCTTAGGTGCATTGAGTTTATCTAAATGGTTTCAAAGTAACAATTCATTCTTAGCAATTTCTATAATATTTATAATATTAAAAATTTTCATAATATTAATTTCATGATTCCCTTTAATAATACAGAATCCATGAAAAAACAGTTTTCCATGACTGATACAGGTTAAGGAGAAATTTTTATGATAGGTATAATGGCAGACACCCATGATAATCTAAGTGCAATTAGAGATGCAGTTCAACTATTCAATGAGAATGGCGTTGAACTTGTTATACATGCAGGGGATTTAATAGCTCCTTTTACAGCTAAAGAATTCCAGAAACTCGATGCGAACTTTGTTGCAGTTTTTGGAAATAACGATGGTGAAAGGGATGGCCTGAAAACCGCCTACCATGATCTTTGCCTGCTTGAAGATTTCAGGGAATTTTCAGTTTCAGGTAGGAAATTTGCAGTTATCCATGGAACACAAGAGCCAATTGTGAATGCACTGGCTAAAAGTGGACTTTACGATGTTGTTATAAGGGGACACACCCATAAAACTGAAATAATAAAGGACGATACAGTGATTGTAAATCCTGGAGAGGTTTGTGGTTACGTTTCAGGGGATAGGACCGTTGTGCTCCTGGATCCAGAGACTTTGGGTCATGAAATTGTACACCTCTAAACTGCAGCTTAAAAGTAGAGTAAACTCCAATTCAATACTCCTTTAAATATAACTTGGTTCAATACTAATATTTCACACTGTGATTTAGAAAATTTTTTAAGGACGTTTCATGAATTTTCTATGAAGAGTACCTAAGAAGAGTTACCTTAAACTTATCTAAAACTAAAATATTAATGATCAAATCTTTTGAGACCTATTAAACTTAGATCATAGTATCAAATTAATTCAAGATTAAAATTGGTTTATAAACTATTGAAGGAATTATAATGAAATATAAAACTCTTGCACTATTTTTGGTGGGAATTGGAGTACTTGCTGTAATGGTATTATTCATAGGGCCTGGAGAAGTTGAAAGTGCAATTGCGCTTGCAAATCCATGGTACGTGGCCATTGCAGTTCTTGTACAATTTGCAATATATGGTCTCTGGACCTTTAGATGGGATATAACCATTAAATCCCTTGACATAACTGCTAAAAAACGGCACATACTGCCAATGCTCATGGTTGGCCTTGCAATAAACAACCTCACCCCAAGTGCAAGGGGAGGGGGAGAACCTGTAAGGGCATACATACTGGGCAAATATTCAAAGTCACCCATGGAAAATGCCTTTGCAACTGTAGTAGCTGATAGAGGTCTTGACACCTTCCCCTTCGTGGTGCTTGCAGTTTTCTCTATCACCTACTCGGTTCTCTACTTGAAACTATCGGAAATCACAATAGGGGCTCTTATAGCTGCCCTTTTGATTCTCCTGGTAGCATTTTTCATCATAATCTACATGTGCATAAATGAAGGGGCTGGAAAAAAGATAACCATGTGGCTTGTGAGGCTTATAAAAAGATTCTCCAGAAAAGAACACAGCAACATTGAAAACAAAGCTTTAAAGGCTTTGAACAACTTTCAGGACAGCATCAAGTCCATGATGAAAAATAGGAATGTCCTGCTGTATGGTCTGCCACTATCATTCGTGATATGGCTCTTTGAGATAGCGAGGGTTTACATAGTATTTTCAGCCTTCGGTGTTCAGGTTTCTCCGGGAGTTATAGCAGTTGTTTTTGTAATAGCAACGCTGATTGGAATGATACCTCTTTTACCAGGAGGTTTGGGGGCTGTTGATGGTATAATGATACTCATGTACTCAATCGCAGGTGTACCACCTTCAATAAGTGCAGCTGCAACCATAGTTGAGAGACTCATATCCTTCTGGATGACCTCGGTCATAGGAATGCTACTCCTTCCTTACTTTGGAACAGGTGTTATGGACAAGGTTTCTGAGGAGATGGGGCAGTAAAACGTTTCAATTTGTTATTTAATTCAATTTAATTGCTTAAATTTTTAAGTTAAGAATGTTTATTTGATATTTTTAGTACCTAATTAATTATTCCTCATTTTATAAAACTTCAATGGGCTTTTAAGTTTTTAATATCTTAATAAATTGTTAATTCACTTTTTTTGAGTTATAACTGCATTAATCTTGACTGTATACTAAAATGGCTTGAAAACTTCATCTGTCCAACTGAAAAAATCAAATGGAAAAATTTATACCTTTTCTTCTCCTACATCAAGTCGGTGATAATCATGGAAATAAACGGCGTGGAAATAGAAGATAACTTTGCAGAAGCATTCGGTATACAGACATCCAGAATTCTCATAACTGCAGCAACCAAAAAACTGGCAAAGGTAGCGGCTGTGGAAGCTACAGGCTACGGAACATCCGTTATTGGATGCCCAGCAGAGGCAGGAATAGACTGCTACGTACCTCCACAGGAAACACCTGACGGAAGGCCAGGATACATCATCATGATCTGCAACATGGACAAGAAAAAACTCGACCATGAGCTCCTTGAACGTATTGGAATGTGCATACTCACAGCAGCAACCACAGCTGTCTTCGATGCAATGGAAGAACCAGACGAAAAATTCAAAACAGGTCACAAGCTCAAATTCTACGGTGACGGATACGAAAAAGTCCTTGACATCCAGGGAAGAAAGATACACTCAATCCCGCTCATGTCCGGAGATTTCCTTGTTGAATCCGAACTGGGAGTAAAAGCAGGAGTTGCAGGGGGAAACCTGTTCATACTCGCTGAAAACCAGCCAGCAGGACTCTTAGCTGCAGATGCAGCAGTAGACGCTATTAAAGCAGTACCTGGCGCTATAACACCATTCCCAGGGGGGATAGTTGCTTCAGGTTCCAAGGTAGGTTCAAACAAGTACAAGTTCCTCAACGCATCCACCAACGAAAAAATGTGCGTAACACTCAAGGGCGATGTTGAAGGATGTAACATCCCAGAAAACGTTGACGGAGTCTATGAGATAGTTATAGACGGTGTGGATGAAGAAGCAGTTAAAGCAGCAATGAAAGCAGGTATAGAAGCTGCAACCAAAGTTAACGGTGTTCTACAGATCAGCGCGGGTAACTTCGGTGGAAATCTGGGTAAATACAACATAAAACTGCAGGAACTGTTCTAAACAGTTAAGGTTGAAATTTAATAAAAGATTTCTTATCTTTTTTTATATTTTGGCTGTTTTTAAATCATTTTTTATTTTTCATATTCCTTTAAAACTGTTTTTATAAGATTAACTGATTTTATGAGTTTTAAAACTTTTTAAAGCTTTTGATAAAGTTTTAAGATATTTTTATTTAAAGAGTTTAGTTTCAATAACAATATTAAAAATTCTAATAAAATATTTTAAAAATAAAATATTAAAAAAAGAAGGCTTTTTAAGAGTAGTACCTATTAAAAACTGATTCCGGTTTCAAAAAAAATCACTCTATACAGAACTTCTCAATCTCTTCACTCTCCAGGATTTCCCAGATCTTCTCTTGAGGCAGATCAACCCCTAGCAAAATTCCCCTTTCAGTTAGGGCTTGAACTATTTTCTGGCTTGTTTCAACATCCCTTGCAGATACTGTGTGGCTGTGCACATTTCTTGATATGTGGGAGAGTGTTTCAAGGGATCTTCTGGCATCAGGTTTCTTGTACTCCTCCTCACACCTCTTGAGATCCTTTTCATCCTTGATGTAGAGTTTTCTTGATACCACTTGTCTTAAACCCGGGAGGTAATGCTTTGAATCAAGTATTCGGCCACCCAGACCTATTATGATCCGTTTGTCATCGGTTTCACCAGGTTTGTGCCTTAAAAGAACCTCATTAACACGCCCATATTCTTTGATCTTTCTGATTATCTCCTTCTGGCTTAGGTTAACCCCTAGTAAGAATCCTTTTTTTTTCAATTCGTTCTCTACATCCGCAAGACTGGTGGTGTCAGGTCCAGATATTGTGTGAGAATGTATACCTCCTCCAGAAAGAGTATAAAGTCTTTCAAGGGATTCCATTCTTGCTGAATCCCTTTCCAGTTTTTTAAGAAACCTTTCCATCTCCTCGATCCTGGACAAGCCCACCTTCCTCTTGAGCGGTTCGTGAAAGCCCGGAAGGTAATACTCTATATCCTCAAGGGTGCAGCCGTGTTTCAGGATGATCTCAGCTTCTTCCCTTATGTCTCTGACGTCATGGGTTTCTGTTATTTTGATCTCTGGTTTAAAAACAACCTCAACCAATCTTCCATGCTTCCTTGCTGCTTCTTTTATCTCCTCTTCATCGAGGTTCACTCCGAGAAGGATGCCTTCACTTTTAAGTTCATTTGCAACTGCTTCAAGACTTTCCTTGGTTGGCCCTGATATCCAGTGGGAATGAATTCCGCTCACAGATTCGTAGATCTTCTCAAGGGATTTTTTACGGGTATTCTCACGTTCCAAACTCTCTAAAAATCTGTTCAGTTCGCTGATCTCTGATACTCCAATTTTTCTTGCCAGAGGTTCCTTGAACTCAGGCAGGTGGTACTCTATGTTTTCAAGGGTGCAGCCGTGTTTCAGGATGATCTCTGATTCCCTTTTTATGTCATGGACTCCGTGCATGGTGGTGATCTTCATGATGGTGGGTTCCATTGCTGCAAAATATATGTCCTCAGCACCGCTAGTTTCAGGAGAAACGACCTTATCTGCTCCAGAACGATAAAGTCTCCGGATATTCTCCTTTTTACTGGCCCTTGTGACTATCCATATTTCAGGATGTATTTCACGTGCAGTCAGGGTTATGAAAAGGTTGTCCACATCCTCTCCAGTTGTTATTATAACTCCCCTAGCCCTTTTAAGCCCAGCATCTAGCATAACTGTTTCATCAGTGGCATCCCCAGGAATTGCCAGAACTTCTGGATCGTTCCACAGTTCCTTTTCAACGATCTTTTTATCCCTTTCAATGATTATAACGTCTCGATTCCTCTTTTTAAGCTCTTTATGGACGGCATTACCCACCCTTCCATAACCGCAGAGCACGAAATGATCCTTCGTTGCACCGATCATCCTTCTCTGCTTAGCTCCAGATGTTATTTCTTCAACTGCCATTGTAACCACCGTTATTGTTAATGTAAATGCATATGCAAGTAAACCAACCCCTCCCAGAACAAGTGTAACTACAAAAAGTCTTTGAAGTGGTGTTACTGGGCTGATATCACCATAACCTACTGTTGCTATGGTTATAACTGTAAAATAAATAGCATTGATTGGGTTTAAACCCATGATGTAAATTGAACCAATAATCCCATAAACCACAAGTCCACTGACTGCAGTTAATGCATAAAGCATCATTCTGTAAGGGATGGGTGGAATATCTTCCTCTTTTGGTAGAATGTGCAGTTCGAAGGGGTTCAAAGGATCACCATTATTTTTTAATTCTTTTAAACCTTTCAATGTGTCCTTAAAAAACTGATAATATTACTCTTCACGGGTTCGATGTAATTTATAAGATTTTGGAAAAAGAGGCCCTTAAAGCACTGTTTTTTTTGAACGATTTTGCTTGTAGGATAAGTCTTCATTCGTTAAGCTGGGTCTCAAGGTTATTATTAAATATCATCTGTTTTATAATTTATAAGTAGTGATAAAATGACTCCAAAGGACATGATGGTTACTGATGCCAATGCAGAGGCTATGGGAATACCTAAACTTTCACTCATGGAAAATGCAGGTAGATGTATTGCAGATGTGATATCCAAAATCTCAGATCCATGTAAAACCGTTATATTTGCAGGTAACGGCGGAAACGGTGGTGACGGATTTGTGGCTGCACGCTACCTTTTAAACAGAGGATTTGAAGTTGACGTGATACTTTTAAACCACCTTTCAAGGATAAAATCTCCGGAAGCACGTGCAAACCTGGAGGTTCTCCGGAGGATTAACAGAGGTTTGAGTCCACTGAGGATCCAGATGATTGAAGACTCTTCAAACCTTAAAAAGTTTGATTCTGGGGTTGTGGTGGATGCCATACTTGGAACCGGTGTCAGGGGAAAGCTCAGGGAACCGGTTTCCACAGCGGTGGATATTATAAACGATTCAAGTGCCATTAAAATTGCTGTTGATGTTCCAACAGGACTTGACCCGCTGACTGGTGAGGTTCACCACAAATCAGTTGCTCCAGACATCACAGTAACCTTCCACAGGGCGAAAAAAGGCCTTAAAAATGCCGGCATTGAACAGGTGGGTAACGTACGTGTATGTGATATTGGAATACCTCCTGAGGCTGAAATATTCACAGGCCCTGGGGATCTTCTAAGGATTCCGAAAAGGGTTGAAACATCTCATAAGGGACAAAACGGACGTGTACTTATTATTGGGGGCAGTGCAGATTATTCAGGTGCTCCTGCGCTTGCAGCATTTGCTTCAATGAGATCCGGTGCAGACATAGCAGTTGTGGCCTCTCCAGCATCTGTATCTGGTGCAGTAAGATCCTATTCTCCTGATGTAATCGTTAAAACTCTTTCAAACACAGTATCAAATGATTTTGTAACTCTTGAAGATGTTAATGAAATCCTGAAACTTTCAAAGAATGCAGATTCCTTAGTAGTTGGTTGTGGAATAGGAATGGCAGATGAAACAGGAGATGCATTGAACGAACTTATGCGAAAGGTTCAGAACCCCGTGGTTATTGATGCAGATGCACTTAAACTTATTGACATCGATACTATTACAGAATCGGCACAAAATGGGCTTGATGTTGTTGTAACGCCCCATGGGGCAGAATTCAAATCATTATTTGGATTGAATGTGCCTGAAGGTCTTGAAGAAAGGATGAATATGGTTTCAGAGGTTTCGAAAAATTCAGGGGCTGTCACCGTTCTCAAGGGTACCGTTGATATCATCTCAAATGGTGATAAAGTAAGGTTGAATGCAACAGGCAATCCTGGAATGACTGTTGGAGGTACAGGGGATGTTCTCGCAGGACTCATTGGTGGATTGATGGCACAGGGCCATGACGCCTTTGAATCAGCATACCTTGGTGCCTACATAAATGGAATGGCTGGAGACATGGCACAGGAGAGGTACGGCTTCAACTTCACTGCAAGCCAGGTTGCAAATTTCATACCTGGGGTTTTGAATCAGAAGTAAAGTATAAAGGGAGAATAGATAAGTTTTATTTGGAATCAAAGGTTGTAACTAGATAATACCAATGAAACTCAGTATCAGCAGGAATATAACTCCAAAAATCCCTCCAAAACCTGCAACTAATACTGTAAGAATGTTAATGGGAATATCAACTGAGGGAATTAGATCAACGATGAAAAGAAGTATGAATCCCAGGATCATGTTCAGGAGTATCCTCAAAAGAACACCACCCACCTTGAAAAGGATTATCAGTCCTAAAATAACAATAAGAACCAGTATAATTTCCATTAGAATCTTTGATCTCTCCTTTTACAGCTTTTAAACTAATTTAGATCTACTATTCAATAATAAATATTTAAATTTATTTTCAACAAAAATTTTAGTTTCAATAATTTCAATTTCAGTTTTAATTTCACCAGTATCAACGAGAATTATTTCTTAATGAGAATTGTTTTTATTAATCTTACTAATTTAATAAAAAAAGTTTCTAATAAAAATGAAGAAATAATGGGATGATATTTATCTCCCAATCTATTCCTTGTTTATTTAAAGGCTTGTAACCATTATTTCAGTCCTTTTTACAGACTTTCTGGTAGCATGCTGCTTGGAGGCCGTAGTTTTTGACCATTCCTGCCATTTCGCGCTGGTCCATTTCCTTGTCTTCGAAGGATACTGCGTCCTGGCTGTAGAGGCTGCATGGTGATTCCCTTCCAAGGATCCTCATGCCCCCCTTGTGGAGTTTGACCATTACTTTGCCTGTCACACGTGTTTGCATTTTATCTACGATTGCATCAAGATCTTCACGTAATGGTTCGTGCCACAGTCCGTTGTAAACGAGTTCTGCATAGGTCTGTGAGATTGTTTCAGCAAATTTTAGCTCTTCCCTTGTGAGGCTTATCTGTTCAAGGGCCTTGTGGGCTGTGATTATAAGCATTGCTCCTGGTGTTTCGTAGTTCTCCCTGGATTTAAGGCCTATTATCCTGTCCTCCACGATGTCAACCCTTCCGATTCCGTGCATACCTGCGATGCGATTGCACTCCCTGATAAGCTGGACCGGTGTCATTTTTTCACCATCGATGGCCACTGGAACTCCTGCTTCGAATTCCATTTCAATGATCTGGGCGTCATTTGGTGCGTCTTCACTTGAACGTGTCCAACTGAAGGCTTCTTCTGGTGTTTCAACCATTGGGTCTTCGAGGATGTCTCCCTCTATGGATCTGCCCCAGAGGTTTTCATCGATACTGTAGAGCTTGTCTGATGGTGTGGGTATGCCGTGGGACTTTGCATATTCCATCTCTTCTGTTCTTGTGAGGTTTAAATCCCTTACAGGTGCTATTATATCGCAGACAGAACCGGATCTTATGGTTGATTCGAACCTGAACTGATCGTTACCCTTACCTGTGCATCCGTGTGCTATGGCTGCGGCTCCCTCTTTCTCTGCCAGTTCAACGATTTTCATGGCTATTAATGGTCTTGCAAGTGCGGTGCTCAGAGGGTAACCCTCGTAAAGTGCATTGGCCTTAACTGCTTTGAATATGAATTCACTTGCAAATTCGTCCTTTGCATCGATTGTGTAATGCTTTGATGAGCCTATCTTGTTTGCGACCATTCCAGGTCTTTCTATTTCATCTTCAGGTTGGCCAACGTCAACGCAGGCTGTGATAACTTCCATGTCGTACTTTTCTTCCAGTAATTTAACGCACACAGAGGTGTCCAATCCACCGCTGAATGCCAGAACAACTTTCTCCATTCAAAATCACCTTGATTTGGTTTTATATGAACTTAAACGTATATCATTCAGTTATATCCTTTGTTGATCAAGAGTGTAGCATGATCCATCAAAAAATATAATTCAAAAAATCTACCAAATAGTAACTACAATAATAGTAACTATAAGAATATTGGAATATTTTATAATTTATAACTTGGCCCTATTCCTGCTGGTGCATTTTATCACATGGTGTAAACATGAAACCTGAAATGATCATACTCTCCTCAGAAACAGGGGGAAACATAACTGAAAACGAACCTCTCACTGAATACATTCCAATGGGATCAACAAGCTCCCGGATTATTCGTGCAGCAAAAAGGGGAACACCTCTCCTTAAGGTCGGGGAAGGTGAACCAAGGGTCATGCTAACGGCAGGAATTCATGGAAACGAGCTTCCACCCCAACTTGCAGCCCTTAAACTTGCAAATGAACTGGAGAACATGGAAATCCATGGGACTGTTTACTTGATACCATTTGCAGTACCCCACTCAACCATGAAAAATTCCAGAAGGTTCAGGGGATTCGACATGAACCGTTCAGCATCCAAGGGGGGTTCAGCTTCAAACGACATACTGATGGCAGTTAAGACCTTTAAAATAGATTCTGTTGCAGATTTCCACGCCACAAAACTCAGGAGTAATCCTGGGGTGGAGAGTGTTTTCTGCTCAAGAAATCCCTGCCCTGAAAGCCGTGATATAGCTGAACACATAACCCATGAAACAAAATCCAAGTTACTCCTTCATGAACATGCTGGAACCCTCTACAGTGGGGCTCTTGAGGATGAGTGCAACCTCATGGGAACGCCTGCTGTGACATGTGAGGTAGTGTCAGAGAACTGTCAGGTTAACCCTGGAAGCCCTGAAAGGTCATACCGGCAGATGTTATCTTATTTAAGGTACTTTAAAATCATTGAATTATGATCCCTTTCATTTAACACTTTTTTTATTTTTAAAATTTTTATTCAATCTTTTATTTAATAAAGAAGATAAAACTGAAATTATTTACTATCATTTTCAGGATCCTTTCATGAAATTTAGGGAAATCCTTTTTTATGAGGTTTTACAGAGTTAAATCTGATAAAAATGCCTTCTTACAAAAAACACGTTTTATTCTCAATATTGATGGCCCTACCATTTTTCCCAGATGTGTTCTACCTCTCACTTGCAGTGCTGGGAGCCTCAATGTTGGATATGGACCACGACGTCAACAGGAAGAACCTGACCATAATGGCCTTAATTGGTATGGTGATAGCTCTAACACTTTATATACTTAAACTACCCTTTTTAATAGGTTTGATACTCATTATCCTAGCTGTGATATTTTATGTGTCCAAACACAGGGGATTCATGCACTCAATCATGGGGATATGTTTAATTTCATGTTTCATGGCGGTATTCGTCATGGGATCCAGCTTGGTGCTTCAGGATCTAAGTCTACCTCTGAAACTATCTCTGATACTTATATCCCTTTTACTTGGTTTCATAATCCTTAACAGGAAGTTAATGCCCATTTTTGCAGTTTTGGTGTCTATAGGAATAATCTTAACCCCAACTTCCCTCTTGAACTCAGTTAATATTTATCAAGTATTTGCTGCGATTCTCCTGGGATGTGCAAGTCATGTGATACTGGACATGTCCACACCTGCAGGGATCAGGCTTTTGTCCCCAATTTCGTCCAGAAAATACCACAAAAAAGCTGCTTTTGGGCTTTTTAGTCTATGGATTGGTTCTGTTTTCATATATTTCTTCTTATTGAATGGATCGTGGCTGAGTCTATTCTGAAATCGTTGGGGATATCATGTTTTTGTTGTTATTTTTGAATTTTAAAATCAAATAATAAATATGAAAAATTAATTTAGTTATATTTATATATCATGTTTTATAATGAAGAATCAGTTAAAGGTGGGTAAGGCAGCCGATGTTATCCGGTTGTCATCTGTTTTAGCAATGCTATTTACCCGTATTTTCAGTTATTATAAATGGAAGGAGTTATTCGAAAATGTTCTTAGTTAGAATATACTATGGAATTGCTTATTTCGTTGTTCTCATCTTTGAAATATTAAAGGCGGAGCTTGATGTTGCTGTAAGGACTGTCAACGGTAAGGTGGAACCCACCGTTGTTGAAATTCCAACGGTGCTCAAGAGGCCAGTTTCACAGGCAATCCTTGCAAACAGCATAACCTTAACTCCGGGAACACTTTCTATTGACTTGGACTCTGAAAATCAAGTTTTGAAAGTTGCAACAATATATCCAAGGGCAATTGAAGATGTAATTCCATTTGAACCATACATAAAAGGGATGTTAGAATGAACATACTCGTCTTATCAGAATACATCCTAATGGCGGCCCTGGCAATCTACGCAGTGGCCACCATAAGGATCACAACCAGAAAAACCATAGCAATGGGTCTTGTAGGGCTCTTAGGTCTGAGCATAGCAGTTGTGACCATACTCGTCCTGATCCAGCACATTTACGGACTGGGTTTCTGCAGGGACATAGCAACAGCTTTGGTGTTCCTGGGACCCATTGGAACCATAGCATTCGCAAGAGTTTTGAGGGGTGATTAAGTGCAGGACCTTATAACCTTGATACAGGCAGCAGTACTGATACTAATGGCGGTACTGGTGCTCCTGGCAACATTTGGACTTTTAAGATTCAAGGATGACATCAAACATGTTACCTATGCCAGAATACACATACTGGGAGTTACAGACACAGCATGTATAATAGCACTTCTTGCACTTAACGAACCACTTCTTGCTGTGGCCTACTTCATTCTCGCACCATTTGCAGCTCATGCAATAGCCAATGGCCATTACTACGGGGAGGAAGAAAAATGATAGAGTACATATTCATGGCCGTAACAGTTTTAGGTGCCATAATAACCCTTATGCAGCGCGATCTCCTTAAAGCAGCCATATTAACAGGAATTCCAGGAGTTGGCTTGGCCCTTCTTTACCAGTACCTCCAGGCACCAGACGTTGCACTGACCCAGGCAATTGTGGGCTCAGCCATAGTACCGGTGTTCTTTGCACTGGCAGTTTACAGAACACGCAGGGTGGAGGAATAAAATGATTATGGACACTCAACTAGCATCGCTCTTAACAGCAGGAGCATTAATAGTTATTGGACTATTCGGTACAATTTATCTGGATAACCTTATAAAAAAAGTTATAGCACTTGCATTCATAGGTGACGGTGCCAATCTTTTCCTCATTGCAATGGGGTACAAGGCTGGGGGAATAATTTACATCTTCCTTCCAGGAATGGCAAGTAACTGGTTCTCACAGAATGCATCATACCCACTGCCATACGCACTGGTTCTCACGAGTATCGTTATCGGTGCAAGTACCCTGGCAGTCATGCTGGGAATAATCATCGTGCTTCACAAAAAATACGGATCTATAAGTGCATCAAAGGTCCTTGGAGAGTAATTGAAATGCCTTCAAAAGACTCATCAAACATTACAAGCTTCAAAGGAAGTACAGAAATTAGAACTAACATGAAATTTATGTGCAACATTCAGAACAGTTGTAATTGGGCGTTTATACAAAATGGAGGGATTACATGGATTATATGAATTCATTAATCCCGTTGATGGTTATAATACCAATCACTTGTGCCCTGTTCCTGAACCTGCTGCATGAAAGGGACAGAACCATCAAGGTACTGTCAGTGATCATTGCACTGGCACTGCCAATTGTCCCACTTTTTGCAAACTATGGAACCCATTACTTCGGTGGATACGCACCGCTCATCCAGAATGGGGCCATAGCAACAGGGTTACCTGCATTCATAACAGGTTCAGCACTCAACGTGTTCCACCCTGCAATAACCTACGTATTTGGAAGTGCACAGAAGCTCTTCATATTCATAGTGGGAATTGTGGCATTGTTCTCAATATTCCTATCTCTTTACGAGGTTAAAAGGCCTTCTGGAATGTATGGATACCTTTTATTCATGCTTGCAGCTTCAATAACTGCTTTGATACTCACAGATGACATATTCAACCTTTTCGTTTTCTTTGAGATAGCAGCACTGGCACAGGTTGGTATAATCCTTGTTTCAAAGGTTAAGGGCAGCTATGAAACAGCCCTCAAGTACATGATACTTGGAAGTATAGCTTCTCCAATGATGCTCCTTGGAATAGCATTCCTCCTTGGAGTTACAGGAAACGTTAACATCACAGATATTGTTTATGCGATTAAACATGGACTGGTGGATCCCAAGAGCCCAGTACTTCTAATGGCATGCGGCCTTATAACCTTTGGATGGCTCTACGGTTCAGGACTTCCACCGTTCCACTCAATAAAGTCAGCGGTTTACAGCAAAGCACTCCCAAATGGAGCTGCATTGCTTCAGGCATTTTCGGTTGTGATGTTCGTAGCCCTTGGAGTCATAATATTAAGGATATTTGGTTACCTCCCATTCTCAAAGGTCTTCATAATAGGAATATCCCTCCTTGCAATGGTTCTGGGTATAACCATGGCCCTGAACCAGACCGATTTCAAACGTATCATAGGTTACCTTGCAGTGGGTGAACTTGGATACATTGGAATAGGACTTGGACTTGGAACTGCAATGGGAGTAACAGCAGGACTCTTCCAGGCTGTTAACGAACTTGTAGTAACTGCATTCCTATTCATAGGTTTCGGTACCGTACTCTACAAAACCAGGGAAAGTGATGTGAGAAAACTGGGAGGCATGATGGTACAGTCACCAAAAACAGCCTTTTTGGTTATGATAGCAGGCTTTGCAATGGCAGGAGTCCCTCCATTGAACGTTTTCCAGAGTAAATTAATGCTCTGTCAGGCTGCTGTGGATGCAGGACTACCCGAGCTCGGTATAATAATGATAGTCCTGAGTATCGTGACCTTCATGACCTTCATGAGGGCATACTACGCCATATACCTGAGACCAAAACCAGATGACCTTGAGATCAAAAACGAAAAAATACCAAGGGTAACACTCCTTGCAATGGTGGTGTTCCTGATAATATGCATAGTATTTGGTCTGTTCCCAGGTCTTGCAACCAATTCTCTGCAGGGACTTGCGGTGAACATTGCATAGTAACAGAGGGATTCTATGAGCATCTATGATATTATAGTGAAAAAAATAAAGGATATTCGAATTGAAACAGATGAAGAAGGACCATTAACAAACGTGTCAACTTCATCCATGTTGGCCGGGGAAATAGCCATAGTATCCACCCTTCTCCTGGCAGTTATCATGCTCAGGGTTGTAAGCAAGGTACTGATGATCTTTGCATTCATTATCCTCCTTGTGCTTGTTGTGGTGGCAATGCCTATCATGCCTAAACTCAAACGAGAACAGAACGATTCACTGGCTAACATGACATTTTACGTTGTTGTGGCACTTGGAATTATCATAACATTATTCTATTGGGGGAATCTAAATGTCTGAAGGATTAAGAAACATAATAGCAGGGTTTTCGCTCTTGGTATTTGCAATGGCACTTTTTGAGTCCATATTCCACTTCAGCAGCATGATCTATCCTGGAATAAGCTACATCTACAACTGGGTCGGACCACAGATAGCTCCGAACATGGTAACAAACGTTGTATTTGATTGGAGGGGCTACGACACCCTGGGAGAAGCCCTCATACTTGTAACTGCTGTTGTTGTAACCCTTCTCATATTTGGAAGGGGTAAAGTGGATCTTGGAGGAGATGATTAAATGAGCACAATACTCAAACTCTTCGCACTTCCAGCATCACTCATACTGATGTGTTACGGTATTTTAACCATACTCGGAGGACACATAACTCCTGGAGGAGGATTTCAGGGCGGTGCAATAATAGCAGGAGCATTGATCTTCTGTTTAGTTGTGTACGGTTTAAAGGAAAACCCAATACACTTAACACACAACTTCATGGCATCCCTTGAAAGTGTAGGGGCCATTGCATATGTTTCATTGGGACTTGCAGGACTCTTCACATCAGGATTCTTCCTTTACAACCTTGGTGTTAATCTCTACGGTATCGTACCTCCATTCATACAGCACATATTTGACTACCCTGACCCGATACATGCGGGTATCATTCCCTACCTGAACTTCGTTGTGGGTCTCAAGGTCATGGTGGGACTGACTGCAGTGGTTGTAACCTTCCTCGAGAGTAAGAAACTGCTTGAAAACATGAACGAAGAGGAGATCTAAATGGTGGTTTACGCAGGTCCATTGATACTAGGATTTCTATTGGGATTCATACTTGGAACAAGGATCAAGGAAAATCCCGAAAGCAAGCTGAAATTCGATGCATCGGTTTACATCGTTACATTGATATTTGCAGTGGCCATGGCATATTTCCTCGGTGCATTTCCCTACTACACAGATGCTCCCCTTGCATCAGGATTCGTAGCAGCATTCATAGGAATAATAGTAGGTAAACTACTATTTGGAAGGGAAAGAAGCACTGAAAATGAAGACTGAAACAGCATCAATAGGGATGGAAAAGAAGAAATCCCATTAGAATCCTTTAAATCGATTCATCCTCATGGAATCATTCATTAAAATTAAGGATGGTAATTGAAGCTAAAAATAAATTTAAATACAAGTCAAAATCATGAAATTGAAGATAAAACAGGGGATAAAGGGGATTTAGAATAAATTCATAGAATAATTTCAACATCTAATGGAATGGAAGGTAATATTAATGTTCTTATCGACTAAAAAATGTGAAGGCCTTGGGGAATGTATCAAGGAATGTCCAACAGAGGCAATAAGACTCATAGAAGGCAAAGCATTCAGCTGCATCACCTGCGGAGCATGTGCAGAGGCCTGTCCAAATAGGGCCATATTTAAAAATAGATATGGTGGCTACGTTGTTGACAGGGCAAGGTGCAACGCATGTGGTGTGTGTGAAATGACGTGTCCAGTTAACAGCATACACATCGAAGACGGAGTAGTGAAGGGTATCTGTGCACGATGTGGTATATGTGCCGACGCATGTCCAATAAATGCAAGGGTGGATGCATATGATGTTATTGAGGACAGACAGCTTAAATTCCTTGAAGCACTTAACCTGACAGTTCAACCAACTCTTCCAACCGCCAAGAAAGAGGATGAAAAGGTTCAGAGGACCAACGTCGTCACAGACACTGAGAAGTGTACACTTTGCGGAAGATGCCAGTACTACTGCCCAACAGATGCAATAATGGTTGATGTGAACCTTGAAGGAAAATGCACCCAGTGCCGTGTTTGTGAGGATGTGTGTCCAGTAGGAGCCATAGAAAACGGTGTCATAGACCCTGAGAAATGTACCCTCTGCCTGAAGTGCATGAAGGAATGCCCACAAAACGCAATCTACATCGACGACTTCAAGGTGAACATCCGAAAGCCTGAAGAGGGTGAGGAAATTGAAGGTACCATAGTTTCATGCCTCAACTGCGGACTCTGTGCGGATGCATGCAGCCGTGGGGCACTCAGACAGATCGATGGCAAGATGAGGTACGACCCAACCCTCTGTGAGGACTGCAAAACAATGGAATGCCTTGATGTCTGCCCGGTAGGTACATTGAGACTTTCAGAGGAGCCTGAAAGAACTGTTAAAGGATTCTGTGTATCCTGCGGAAAATGTGTACAGGCCTGCGACTACAACGAGGCAAGAAGCTTCAAAAACATCACATGGAAGGGTGATGTTTCAGAGGATTGTATATCATGTGGTGTATGTGCAGAGGTCTGTCCGAAGGATGCAATAACCCTTAAAAAGGGTTCAATCGAGGTTGACCTTGAAAAATGTGTTCTCTGCGAAAAATGCGCCATACACTGTCCTAAAGATGCTATCAAAAAGACAACCCTGTATAAAAAAGAAATAAAAGATGGTTTCAGCTTTATACAGGACAAACTATGCATGAGATGCAAGCTCTGCACCAAAATATGTCCTGAAGAGGCTATAACCGAAGCAGAGGATGGCAGTATTGTAGTCGATGATTCAAAATGTACCTACTGTGGTGCATGTTCAAATGCATGTCCAGCAAGGGCCATACTATTTGAAAGGGAATTCGAGGTATCACAATGAAAAATTTAATCAGAATATTTCTGGAGGGGGCCTACAGCAACTTTAAACGGATATTATTTGCCTCAGACCGTGTTACAGATATGGAACTTCGAAGCAAAATCCTTGAAGGCAGGATAGTCCCAACCGACAAGGTTGCAGAGGTTCAATGCATAGGATGCGGAGGTTGCAGCAACGCCTGTCCAACAGGAGCAGTTGAAATGGTGGATCTGGATGAACCAGTCCAGCTCATGGAGGGAATGATGAAAACGCAGATTCCAGTTCTTCACACTGAAAAATGTGTTCACTGTTACTACTGCCATGATTTCTGTCCACTTTACGCCCTTTTCGGCGAGGCAGGAACCATACACCCAAACGATGTGGGGCAGCCAGACTCAGACATAGCAACACTCCTTGAAAAACCTGTTAAAATATCTGATGATAAGTTAGCTTTCATATCACAATTCTTATCAGATTCAACTGTATTGAGAAAGAGAAAGGAGTAGAAAACGAAATTTCTGCAGGATGTTGCAGATTACTTAACCTGATCTTACGATTAACCTTAAAAAAACCTTAAAAGAGGAATGATATGAGTTTAAAATCATATTCAAGGGCAAGGGCCGTACATGTCATGCTCGTGTACACTGGAGGATGCAATGGATGCGATATTGAAATAGTCAACTGCATACTCTCACCAAAATACGATGCAGAACAGTACAAGGTCTTTTTAACATGGAATCCCAGGGAAGCAGACGTTCTTGTAGTCACAGGCCCGGTAACAAAACATACGGAACAGCCACTGCGTGAAATATACAAGGCAATACCTGAACCCAAGGCTGTTGTTGCAGCAGGTGCATGTGCACTAATGGGTGGAGTTTATAAGAACATACATGGAGACATACCCTCTGAAGAGATTGCAGGGCCTGTTGAAAACATAATACCTGTTGATGCAAAGGTACCTGGATGTTCTGTACGACCTGAGGATGTTTTATCTGGAGTTGTTGCAGCCCTTCCAAAACTGTTGGATGCAAAATAGAAAAGTAACTGATTAAACAATTTATTTAATAAAATAAAGATTAAAAATCAATATTCAAATGATCAAAATCAAATTTTAACAAATAACATGAATTAATGGGATCAAAGGTTTTTAAAACCAAATGTGCTTAAAAAGGTGTATTTATGGATGAGGATAACAAGGGAAACAGGAATGTAAGCAGTGAAAATTCCAAACAGACTGTTATAGAAACAGAAATAGCAATGGGAACTGTGCACCCTGCAGCCCTTGAACCATACAGGGTACGGTTGTTCGTTGAAGACGAGATTGTGAAGGATGCTGAAATAACAATAGGAATCAACCACAGGGGAATAGAACGTATAATGGAAGGACTGCCCGTTGAAAAAGCAAACAGTCTGACTGAGAAGGTCTGTGGAATATGTTCCAACAGCCACATCTGGAACTCTTGCATGGTTGCAGAGAAGGCCCTTGACATAGAGGTACCAGAAAGGGCAAACTACATACGAATCATAATGGAAGAACTTGAAAGACTCCACAGCCACCTTCTCTACCTTGCCCATGGAAATGAGGTTCTGGGACATGAAACCTTCTCAATGAGGCTGTTCTACATCAGGGAAACAGTCATGGAACTCCTCAGGATGATAGGGGGTAACAGGGTTCAGTACGGAGCATCAGTCATCGGAGGGGTCAGACCAAGATGCGAACTGGACGAAATGAGAATACAGAAGATCCTTGAGGGAATGGATACTGTTGAAGAGAAATTAACAGCATTCGCAGACAGATTCGTATCGGATCCAATGATCATGTCCCGTATCACAGGTGTGGGAGTACTCACCCAGAAGGAAGCCCTGGAATTGGGTGCAACAGGACCAACCCTCAGGGCAACAGGATACGAACAGGATTTAAGACGTGAAATGTCTGTTTACGACCCATTCGAATTTGATATCATAACCCAGGATGGTGGAGATGTTAAATCCAACCTCCTCATGAGGGTTTTTGAATGTTTTGAATCCATAAAGATAATAAGACAGGCAATTGCAGGTCTTCCAGATGGTAAAATAACCAACAGGACATGGGAGATGCACGATGCCCCAATAACCAGGAGCTACATAGAGGTGCCAAGGGGTACATTGTACCACTCCTACGCACTGGAAGACGGCAGAGTCCGGGGTTCAATCATAAGAACCCCTTCCATTGCAAACATAGGGGCGATGCAGCATGCATGCATAGGCCACCACATAACAGATGCCCAGCTTGCAATTGTACAGTGCGATCCCTGTTTCACATGCACGGATCGTGCAATCAAGATAATTAGATTAGATGAATAGTGAAAAATCCGCAGATTAAAACGTTAAGTCATGATAAAAATCATAGAAATATAGGGATTAGGAGAAGTGCAGATGACTGTTATAAATTCAATAATTGCAGTAATAGGAACACTGATACTGGCTTTTCTGGTGAGCTTATGGCTTCCAGGAATTGAGAGGAAGTTTGTGCATGCAAGGATCCAGCAGAGGGTAGGTCCACCAATCTCAAGTCCGGGACTTATGGCTCCGATCAAATTTTTCTTCAAGGAAACCATAAAACCCGCATCCCCAATGCCAAGACTCTACAACGCCCTGCCAATCATAAGTTTACTATCAGTGGTGTTCATACTAATCGTTATAATGCCTCAAATGTACCCATTAGCAGCGTTTGCAAGTATGGTGGCAGTCATAGGTCTTTTGAAGATAGAAGAAGTACTCTACATGTTCATGGGATCCCTTTCCAAATCAGTTCTCTCCCTCAGAATGCCCTTCCCAGATATTGTTAAGGGTGCAAAGCATCCTGAAGTAAAGAGATCATTCCTTGAAGAACTCAGTACAGTAAGGGCTTTTCGTTTAATAGCATTCGGTTCATTCCCACTTTACATAGCCTTATTTGTGCCTGTTACAATGGCCCGGAGTATTTACCTTCAGGACATAGTTGCCTACCAACACATACACGGACCAATACTCTTCACAGTTGCAGGGGTACTGGGAGCGATAGTGTTCTTCATAGGATTCATGGTGCTTTTGAATGAATACCCCTTCTCTATACTCAAGGCCAAGGCAGATGTTATAGAGGGACCCTTACTTGAATATGCATCAAAATACAGGGCATATGTTTACATAAGCAGAGGATTCCTGATATTTGTACTTGCAACGGTGTTCACAACCCTTTTCCTGGGAATGCCACCGAACATCATGAGTTGGACAATACTGGTGAACATACTGGTTGCAATTATATTACCAATCCTAATGGCTGTACTCAGTGCATTCTCCCCAATATTCACCAACAAACAGTTCTACCCTGTTGTTGCAGGAGCATCCATACTTGGAGTTGTTGCAATAGTCGCAACATTCCTTTAAACTGCCAAGTGTTCAATAAGATTAATTGAAGGATAATTGGTTTGATTCAGTATGATGGTGTGTTTATCACGCCCTGAAATCCAATTCTTATTCTTCATTCCTTTAAAGAGATAAAGATTCTAAATTTAAAAATAAACAGAAAATATCCGTCTGGTGATCAAATGAAGTTCGTTGTAAGGCCACAGCATATAATCAGTCTTGGAGGTTACATACGTGAGACTAGATTCCCATACAGGAACCTTATCGTTGTAAATCCCACAGAAGAACCCATAAAAATAGATATTCCTGTATTTGAAGAGGAATGGATAGAAGAGCACAGAAAATTGGGCCTGGAAATCACACCGGTTACCGAGGAAGAATCCTTCTTAACAGCCTTCAAAAAGGCCAAGGCCAAACTCGATGCTCAGATCAGTAAAAGCTCTTAATTCCTAATATTTATTTTTAAGATACCTGAATCATTCAAGTCTTATTTTTCTATATTTAATTTCTATATTTAATTTTTAAAAGTTATTCTCAGTATATTTTTTCCCTATATTTTCAGTTCTAAAAACTATTTAACATGGTTTTAAATTAATTTTAAAGGTTTATATTTGGTTGATAAGAATCTACAATTTTTAAAACGTCCTTCATGAAAAGATAAGTGTATATAAGACATGATTTTGCATCTTCCAGATTGAAACTTATCTCCCTGTGCCCTCCCCTCTGCATGAACTCGTTCAAACCATCCAAGTAGTTCAAAATGTAATCTAACTTTACTGATAAGAGTTCACCATGTTCATCATGTTTCCCAACACCTTCTAGAACGTACTGTATCTTAAGTTTTACCTGTTCCCGTTTCGGTGTTTCATTAACATCCATGGAATTAACGTACTCATTGAAAAGGGCATCTGAAAAATCAAGGAACATTTGCCTGCAGTCGTAGGCAACCCTTGCAAAACCATTTTCATGATTTTCAGAGCTTAAATCTTCGTATATAAAATTTAATCGTGTTAATATTTCTGGATCAAGGGTTTCGAGTTTTGAATCAACGTAAATCTTTGTTTCATCCATTAAATGGGAAATTAAACATGTTTTCCCCTCAGTTTTTTCTATTTCCTCCTCGTGGATTTTCTCTTCCATCTGATTGAGGACATGGATGCCTCTGTTGTTGATCTTCACTATGAAGTCTCCCCCAAGCCGCATCTGCATATCAACAAGATTTGCGTCTTTAAGGTGTTTCAGGTTTCTTTCAAGGTCTGAATCAGGAATTTGACATTCATCAAGTAGTATAACCCTGTTTGCATAGGCTGAAGGTTCCTTATCGTAGGCAAGTTTAAGGTACTTCAAAATACGAAATCTTATCTGGTCGTTGTTCATGGTCACACCTCACACCTCTATTTTTATCAAATAGGTCCTTAATCTATCTTTTTATTCTATCCTTTTTATTAAAAATCTATTTCCATTAAAACTTCTTTTTTTATGTGAATCAGCTATTTCAAAAATAATATTTTAATAATAGTATCCATTGATTCAAACGATTCAATCTTATTTAGCCTCTGCAGGTCCCATATCCTTCATCATGAACAGTGCAAATTTTATCATGAATGATGCAAACCATTTCTTGAATGGATTTATTTTAACCGGATAAAAAAAGTCTTTTTTATCCTTATAAAACTCATTATCTGCAGGTAAATATTCCTTCATCTCAGAACTCATTTTCATGAACCTGAAGTGCATGTACTGGTTAAATCTGGGTGAAGGCAGTTTTTTTCCCTTGAGTTTTTTGTAGAACTCCTCTGCAGATCCAGCTGTCTTCTTATTGTTTTTAATTTTAAGGCCTTCAGATGCTGGCCATGGCGGACAGATGGCACCAAGTTGGACCACAGGTCCAAAACCCCAAACTTCAAGTTTTGACAGATAATCCAATGTTTCTTTTAACCCTGCACCTC
Source organism: Methanobacterium congolense (assembly GCF_900095295.1). Taxonomy (NCBI): domain Archaea; kingdom Methanobacteriati; phylum Methanobacteriota; class Methanobacteria; order Methanobacteriales; family Methanobacteriaceae; genus Methanobacterium; species Methanobacterium congolense. The sequence continues at coordinate 2,174,106 of NZ_LT607756.1, read as the reverse complement.
CAGTTGTGGCTAAAACCATGGCTTTCTGATTAAAAAAGCGTGGTCTGTGAAATACATAGGAGAACCTGTCTATAAAGTTTTTCATGAGTGCCGATACATTCTGGCAGTAACAGGGACTTACAAATATTATACCATCTGATTTAAGCATTTTTTCCTCAATTTCAGCTCTTTCATCTTTAATAGGGCAGAAATTTTCCCCTTTGATGACGCAGGCAAAACATCCCCTGCACATTTGCAGATCAGCATCCTTGAGGAAGAGGTATTCAAAGGTCACATCATCTATGTCTTTCATTTTTTCCTCAACCTGTTTTGTAACATTGTAACTGTTACCCTTACCCTTTGGACTTCCAATTATTGCCAATACCTTCATTTAAATCTCCATTTATAGTCCGTAAATCTAATGCTCTTTATTTTTTAAGTTTTTTAGTCAATTACTCCACAATTTTCCTTGCAACCCTCAAAGCCAGGGCGGAAGTCAGTAGTATGGTTGGCAGTCCCTGTGAGCGGGGAGCAAGTGAAAGGTCAGCAACCCAAAGCCCATCTGGTAGCCAGGAAGGTTTCATTGAATTTACATCCTCTTTTTTCAGGGGAACTGTCCCGCCAAAATGGCCTCCATTGTACATTCCTGTTACAAATGGGCCTGAAACACCAGAATCTTCCATTATGTCCTTTGCATGGGAAACTGCTCTGTCTATTTTTGTCCGATCCTTGGGAGAAATGTCTTTGTGCACGCTTCCATCTGCACAAACGGTTCCATCTGCTATATCTGCCATTTTTACCATTATTCCAACCCTGTCTTCCAGTGAAACATTTCGCCATGGTTTGTGGAACCAGTGGGATAACACATCCAGGTATGGAGATAATATGTAATCCTCATGCTCTGTGTACCATAACATGGGAGGTTCTTTAAGCTGTTTAGCTCCTTTATAAACGCCTCCAAGCGTAAGAACGATATCAACCCAGAGATGGTCTTCAGCAGGCAAATCAGAATTCTTAAGTATCTGGGCCGTTCCAATTCCTCCGGCAGCCAGCACCACCACATCCCCCTCTACAACCTTAGTTGATAACCCTGATTTAACAACAACACCTTTCACACGTCCATTCCCAATTAAAACCCTCTGAACCTGGGATGATGTGTGAAGTATAGCCCCCATTTTCAGTGCATCGTCTAAAAACCGCCTGGAATCCCAACGTGCCCCAGTGGAACATCCCATTTCACAAAGTCCACATGAGGTACACAAACTGGGTTCAACAGCCTTGGGAGTTGGATGTGGGTTCAGACCCAATCTTTTGGCGGATTCAAACATATCCTGGGTTAAGGGTCTCCACCTTTTCTTTGGAAAGGGTTTCACACCCATGATCTTTTCAAGTTCTTCAAATTCAGGTGTGAGATCAAGTCCAATCTCTTTCAGACCATGATCAGCCCGTACAATGTTACCGCAAGATAGGGTTGTGCAGCCACCGGTACCAATACCTCTAACGAGTACCAGATCCCTTTCAGAACGCATCACATCCATGTAGGAGAATATACGCCCGATGGTTTTTTCACCTCCTAGAAGACCTGCCTTTCTGAGGGGTTCAGTCATTGTTAAACGCCTGGTGAATGGCTTAAATGCTTTTCCTGATTCAAATATTGTGACATCAAATCCATTCATGGCTAATTCACGTGCAGCAGTTGCTCCTCCTGCACCAGATCCCACAACTATTGCTTTCATATTTTTTGCCCCATATCCAAAACTTTTCTTGAATTTTTTTTGAATTTCAAATTAATTTCTTTTATCGAAGTTTAAAACATTTCACTCAATTTATATCAAAGTTTATGCAGGCTTCACACTCTTTAGCACCCTCAGTTATCCTTTTTTTGAATAACATATTCATATTTTCATTTAAACCGTGAACAACTCCTTCATCTGCAGCGCTCATCATTCTGCATGTTTCAGGGGAGTAGTGATCCGCCAGTGCACATCTTTTAACCCTTAAAACCATATTTTTCCCCAGATTTTTAACTTCGAAATCTATTCCAAGCACTCTGTACATTAGTTCTGCTGCTTTAACAGTGTCCTGGAGGTTCTCCCCCTTTAAACCAAGAAGTTTCCGTGTTTCCAATCCCAGCTTGTAACCCTCCTCGAAGAGTGCCTTTCTTCCCACGTCCATAGCTTTTTCATAGCCAAGGGATTCAATAAGTGCATTCACTTGGATATTGTGGTGTTCAGCCATTAAAGCTCTTCTATCCTCAATATTTCCCTCCATAACCAGGTTTTCCAGTTGATTCAAAGATTCTGGCGAGTACTCCTTCATGAGTTCATCCAGGCATTTGATTGTTGCCTCTGCAACTTTATCCAGCTCCCTCTTCAACAGGAGATGAGGTGTCCAGATGGATAGTAGTTTCATTTTAATGTTCATAATGGTTTCCTGCACTTCCTAAACCTATCGTGCCAAGTTTTAAGATATTTTCGGGGATTTTTTTCACATCCATATGTAAATCTGTGGTTTCCACATTGTAATCATGCCAATCTGCGTACATGAAATCTATGAGATCCTGGTAGTGTTCCATGATATTTTTTCTCTTAAGCTTGAGGTTGGCTGTTAGGTCACCACCCTCTATGGACAGATCGTTGTTTAAAACTGCCCACCTCTTTATCTTTTCTGGATGAGAAAGATTAAAATTCACTTCCCTAATGGATTCACCAATTTTATCCATATTTACACCTTCATCTGCCCATATCATGGAAATACAGTAGGGTTTTTCATCTCCAAACACCATGACATCAGATACACAGTCTAAATCCTTTAGCATTGACTCGATCTTCATGGGGCTGATAGTTTTTCCGTAGGAGTTGACTATCATCTCTTTTTTGCGTCCTGTTATCACAAGACTTCCTTCAGGAGTCAGATGGCCATAGTCACCTGTAAGAAGCCATCCCTCTTCAAATAAAAAATCGTCACGTGTTTTATCGTTGAAGTAACCCGGTGTTACTTGTGGCCCACGTACCATCACTTCACAGTCATTTTTCAATTTCAAATCTGTTCCTGGAAGGGGTTCACCTACGGTTCCTATTCTGTTGGTTCCCAGACGATTTATTGTAACAAGTGGTGCTTCAGTTAGACCATAGGCATTGTGGACTTCAATACCTAACTCTTTGTAACCCCTGAGGAGATCTTCACTTACAGGTGCAGAACCCACAATCAATTGGGCACATGCATCAAGACCTGCCCTTTTAAGGAGGGATCTTCTCAATATTCTTCGAAGTATCTTCTTTTTGAATCCATCATCCTCAGCCAGGTATACCCTTCCCATCCTACTTTGGGTGAAACTGGACCAGACCTTCTCATAGAATCTGGGTACCGAGAAAAATATGCTGGGCTTTACCTGGGGTAGGGTGGCTTTCAGATCCTGGAAGTCCTCAAGGAAGTAAAGTTTCAAGGGTGCTGGAGCATAGTAAGGAGCATAGGTTCCGAGAATACCTTCAACAACATGGTTCATGGGTAAAAATGATAGATAAGAAACTTCATGGGTTCTGTCTAGCCATGGAGGCATTGAAGCAATGAATTCAGCCATCCACCTCAGATTTCCATGGGTGAATGTGACGCCTGATGGTTTACCAGTGGTTCCTGAGGTGTATCGAATGGTGGCAATACTATTGAAATCAACAGGAGCCACAGGGGTCACAGGAAAATTCATGACTTCATCCTCACTTCCGAGGTCAAGAAACTCGTCCCAGGAAATGATGTCCCATGGAATTTCCACAGACTCCCTGCAAAATGAAACAATTTTTGTTCCAGTTTCTTCAAATTTCCCAATTTTATCCAGGATGTTGGGGGTACCTGCGAAAAGTACAGATGCTTCACAGTCATCTAAAATTTCTTTAATTTCCTCTAATGGGCTAGTATAATACAATGGAACACTCACAGCCCCAATTAATCCAATGGCAACATCCAGTATCAGGTAACGTGTGCTGTTAAATCCAACCACTGCCACCCTATCTCCGGGCCCCACTCCCAAGGAACTGAGTGCTACTGCAGCCCGGACCATGTCATTCCTGACTTCAGAGGAGGATCGTTTTTCAAATCTGCCCTCAACAACATCGTAATATTCAACAGGCCTGCTCTGACTTTTAAGTCGGAATAAAACCTGTTCATGAATGGTTCGATCTGAACGGTGAAAAAATCCCATATAAACTGCATAATCCAATATTTTAGGTAAAAGAGATTTCCAGCTAATTTCATAGGGTCCCATCAGTCTATCAATGTTTTTCCTGGAAAATTCCCTTCTTTCATTGAAGTAGGGTGAAAGCAGGGCAATTGTATTGATCGTTCCACCTTTAAAACCCGTTAAACTCTGTAATTTTGATAAATGGGGAGTCATTGAGGATAAAGGTAAAAATATAGGATTTGGAAGTTTTAAATCCATATTATCCTGTGCCCAGGTTTTTATGAAATCAACGAGTTCTCTAACACTTGGAAGGGAATCATGTGGTGCGGTTAAATGGAAATTTTGGCCTTCTGCATTGGGATCAAAGGTTAAATCACTAACTGCATCTGCAACGTAGTCCACAGGTACCAGATTGATCTTTAGGGATGGAGAAACCGGCACGATCCTCATTTTTCCATTTAGGTAAAGCCTTAGAATAGTGTAAACTGTGTTGAAGGTTTTTACATAACCTGTACGTGAATCACCAACCACCATACCTGGTCTGAATACAGATACTGGTAGATTGGACTTTTTTACCTCAAGCTCTCCTTCAAACTTACTTCTTTCGTAGTTACTCAAAAATCCATACTCATCTGTGAGTGAACCCTCATCAACATGACCTTCCCGTCCGCCTGCAACGTAAGCCGTGGATACGTGGGAAAAACGTTGAATTCCATGGTTAAGATGGGCATCTTGGCCCAGTTTAAGAACGTTAAGATTTCCCTGAACATTGATCTTTCTGAGTTCCTCCATTGGGGCATTGAGCCTGAGATCTGCAGCTGTATGAATTATATGGGTGATCTTTCCCACCAGATCTTCATACAAATCTTTTTCAATGCCGAGTTTTTCCTTTGAAATATCTCCCCTAACGAACTGAATCTTTTTATCCTTCAATCCCTGCACTTCAGTCGTTGGTGTGTTTTTTAGGTTATCTGCTCCTTTAGCCACTTCCTTATCATCTTCAATCAATTCTAAAAGCTCAGGCCACTCCCACCAGGCACGGGCAAGATGTCTTTTGGCGTACTCATCATCAGAACCACGTACCAGGACGATAATCGAGCAATTTTCCATTTTAACCAATCTACGGGCTATCTGTGTTCCCAGAAAACCCGTTGCCCCTGTGAGGAAAACAACCTTCATCACCGCACCTCCCATCCTCTTTCAATGAGAAAATCCCTCAATAACTCCTTGTTTTTCTTTGCACATATTAAATGCTCTTTGTAGCCCTGTTTTAACTTTTTATGAATTTTGTCTGGATTTTCAATAAGCTCATTTATGTTTTTTTCGATTTCATCCCATTTTTTATCTGATTTTTCAGTTCTGTAATCGAAAAGATAGCTATCCATCTCAAGTTCCCTGTAAAGCCCAATCAGTCTGGGGTCATGTGCAACTGCTATCTGGGGAACTGCTGCTTCAAGGGATAAAACAGCTGCATGGTAACGTGATGTAACCAGTAATTCAAGGCTCTGGAGTATTCCAGTCATCTTGGAGGTGTTAAACTCCCTTGAACTGAATATATGGGCATTCTTGGAGTTCTGCATTTTACCCAGGACACTGCGTGCGAAGGGTTCGTCCAACTCTTCCATGCAGAGGAGTGCAACGTTCTTCCCGTACTTTTCTACCACCCTATCAGCTGCTGCAGCCCATCTCCCGGCCAGTTCGTCACTTTCTCGGGATCTCTTTTTGGAACGTGAGAAGTAGTATGGCCATTTGTAAAGATCTCTGCTTCTGCCCCAGGGCATTATAACAACAGGCCAGAGGTAAAAATCAACCACTGCAAATCCAACAACCCCTGCCCCACTTTGGTGAAGGGATTTCTTTGCCCAGACATCTTTGAGAACATTCTCGTCCTCCACATCTTTTTGGAAGATAAATGCGTTGTCTGCTGTATGTTTTATTGGAGCAGTAACCCCTAACTTTTTCAGCCTATCTGCAGCCAATTCAGTCCTGGCTATGATCAGATCTGTCTTGCTGGCTTCTCTTTTAACAAGAAACTTATTTAAAAATGATAAATCTCCAGCATCCACTGAATAAGCAATGCATGGTTTTTTAAATGAACTGGCGCATCTTGTTGCCCATAAAAAAGCCCAGAGGAGAGCAGAAGTCCATGTGTCCATGTAACAGCTTCCTTCAACAAGTAAAACCAGATCGTGCTCTTTCACGAGCTTTTTAACTGCAAAGAAGAAAATTGATGAAATTGGAACGATTTTAAGGTTGGTTTCCTCCTTGATGTAACGGCGCAGATTTTTTTCGTTGAGGGTGGGAATGGTTATAAAAACGTCTGGACCTAAAACATTCCGAACATCATTTACTATGGAGATTAACCGGGCTTCAGAGCCTGTATTGTTGGCTCCATTGTAACCAACCAGAAGAACCTTAACGTTCTGCTTTAAATCTGGTTTTATCCGGTTTTTAGAGAATTTTGGCCCATTATCAACAGTATTTGATCCTTTTTCACGCTTTGAACTGTCTGTTACCTTGAATAAATCCATTCATCCACCTTTAAATAATTGAAAATTTTTTCATCAATAGTTATGTCTCTAGTTTGAGAAGCATAATTTTGGTGTTAAATAATATGGTGCACGATATGTTCTGTTTTAAATTCTGTTTTACATATTTTTAACATAAATCACATTGTTAAAACAGTTTTATGTCCATGGGAGTGGCTTGCACATGGCACGCCTTTCTCAAATGTTTTATTATAATTGTCCAGAAGCTTCATAAGCTGATCTTCATTGATGTCTGAGGGTTCACTAGGATCCATCCAGTGCAGGCATCCACAGCTTTCAAGAAGAACACACTGGGCTGGAATACCTATAGATTCTGATTTCCAGCCTCCAGATATTAGGTTCATGATGCATGCAACACCAATTATTCCCAACTCTTTCCGGTCATTCTGTGTGCTCCGGGATAATGCAGAGGATTCATGGGAAACAACGTAAACCTCAAATCCTTTCATTTCGCCATGTTTCATTAGGGCGTAGACCCTGCAACCTGGATTGCAGCCTGCACACTTCATTCCAAGGTTGGTGTCCGAAGCCACGCACTCAGAATCAGTTAGTGAACGCATGCATCCTGGAAGCAGAAGAGCCTTTCTGGGTCTGCTCTTAAAGGATTCCCTGAATTCTCTGCTCATAACCTCAGCACCAAACATGTTCAGATGGTACTCAGACCTTTTCCTGGTGAATAATATTATATCTTCATTCCAGAGGTGTTTTTCACGGTTCTCATCTATGAAAACTTCGAGGTTGTGTGTGTACTTGCCGAGTGCATCGGTACTGACATCTTCAAACCAGTCTGCAAACATGAAAATATTGGTAAGGTGTGAAGAGGATCTTTGAGGACTTAAACTGCCTAAAAAATCACCCCAGTTTCTTAGATGTTTCAATTCCTCCTGAAATTCTCCTGTTGCTTCAAGCCATTTGAACAGTTTATCAAGATTTTCCACAGTCAGTTCAGGAATTTCTTCGGAGTCAGGATCCTCAGGAAGCAGAACAGAAGTTGCAAGGACACCCCTTAGGGGATCTACAATGGGTTTCAGGTTCTCATTCTCACTTCTCTTCCTTGAAAGATCTGCAAGGAGTTTCTGGGACTCCGGGTCCAGTTTAAGTGCTCTTTTAATGTAATTCATCCATAAAATGCCTATCATGAGGGCTTCAAAGACCATCATATTTTTGGAAAATAATTTTTCTACATCTTTTGATTCAAAATCCTCAAAATCCTCAATAACATCATTTATATGAAATTCTGATTCAGATAAGACTTGATCCGTGAAGTTTGAAACATCCTTGTAGTATCCATTGGAATTGTTGGATCCATTTTTGAGTGAATAAGGAGTGCTGGTCTTCATTTTTCTACCTCAAGAGTTATAGAAGATAAAAGAAAATCTATATGTTCCATTAACCTGTCTTTTGCAGTATCAATAAAGGATTCCTCTGTATCGGGGTACCTTAAAACGAAGTGTTCAAAGAAGAGGTATACTCCAAAGAAGAAGTACTCCCTTGCAAGAATTTTTGGATCAAAGGGTTTTATTAGTTTGTTTTCGATCAACTGGGTGAAAATTGACTCCCAGAACTTCAAAGGTTCTTCAAGCATACTTTCAAGGAATATATGTCTTATATTCTCATTTTGGTACATCTCTATGGATATTATCCTCCAGATCTTGTTCATGGTTGGGGTGTTGATCTGGTCCATGTACATGGATGCACCACATTTTAGGAATGCTTCAGGGCTCTGGGTGAGCAGATCTACTCCCACATCTTCTTGGGGGCCTGAAGATCCCATAATCTCCATGAAGTACTCTATTATGGTGTCCAGTATTGCATCCTTGTTTTTGTAGTGGTTGTAAATTGAACTTTCTCTTATACCCACTTCACGTGCTATTTCCCTGATTGAAACTGCATTGAAGCCTTTTTCTGAGAAAAGGTCTATGGATACTTGGAATATTTTATCTTTGGTTGATACTTTGCCTTCTTCATTTGGTGTTTTGTTCATAACCATCAACTTTACTAACTAACGTTTGTTAGTTTAAACTTCGCTGACCCCATATATAAAACTAACGTTCGTTAGCATAATCTTGTTAAATTTCAAAAAACAGATCAAAGGATCATGAAGATGAGAAGAAGTGACAGGGAAATAACCGACCCTGAGGAAATCTCAGAAATACTGGAAAAGGCCCAGGTATGCAGGGTAGCGTTAGCTTGCAATAATGAGCCTTACATAGTTCCAATGAACTTTGGATTTAAGGACAAACACCTTTACCTCCATTCTGCACCCGAGGGAAGGAAGATCAGCATTCTTCACAGGAACAACAGGGTATGTTTCGAGGTGGACATTGAAACGGAACTTATTAAGTCTGATAAGCCCTGCAACTGGGGTATGGAGTACAGAAGTGTGATTGGATCCGGTGCAGCCGTTTTTATTGAGGATACATCAGAAAAAAAGAGAATTTTAAACATCATAATGAAGAAGTACTCCCATGAAAAGCATCATGAATACGATGAAAACATTTTGAAGAATGTGACAATTATTAAGGTACATATAGAAGAGATTAAGGCCAAGGGACGTATTTGATCAGGTTTATATAAAAAGAGATTCCACTCAATTTTTTTAAAGAAGTTTCTCAAGGATTTATTATCTAGTTCAGTTAAAATGATAGATGAAAAACAACGGAAATAACAAGAAATACCGAAGATAAAAAATAGATTTAAACTTTGATTGAGATTATTTTGTTTTATAAGGGGTAACAATGAAGGAAATTGCAATAAACATAAGGGCCCAGAACAAACCGGGAGTTTTAAGGGATATAACTGATATGATGGCACGTTGCGGAGTTAACATCACCTACACATATCTGTTCATGGAAGATCCGAACTCTGCATCCATATACATGGAACTGGAAGACGTTAAAAACGCTGAGAAGTTTGTTGGGCAGATAAAGAACTTCAGAGAAGTGATATCTGTGGACATGCACCGTTCAATGGGTGAAATCTACGGTAAAAGAATCATAATAATCGGTGGAGGGGCACAGGTTGCCCAAGTTGCATTGGGTGCCATAACTGAGGCAGACAGGCACAACATTCGTGGTGAAAGGATAAGTATTGATACTATACCTCTTGTAGGTGAAAAAGAACTTGCAGAAGCAGTTTCAGCAGTTGGAAGGCTTCCAAGGGTGGGAGCGCTGGTGCTTGCAGGATCCCTTATGGGCGGCAAAATATCAGATTCCATAGAAAAAATAAAAAAAGAACACGATGTGGTGGTTATAAGTCTCAACATGCCTGGAAGTGTAGCAAGCAAGGCAGATTTGGTTGTAACGGACCCTGTTCAGGCAGGGGTCATGGCTGTAATGGCCATAGCTGACACTGCAGTCTTTGATATAAAGCGACTTCGGGACATGAAATTTTAAAAGGGAGTTCTTTAAAAGGAAGTTCCATAGTTTCAACTACTACGGACTTTTTTAAATTTTTTTCAGGATATGAACCTTCAAAAACTTAAAATTTATCCAATGACTCTTATAAGGCGTTCAGCAGCATTTTTAACTTCTACGTCCTTTACTTTACCACTTTTAGCTACTTTCATAGCCATTTCAAGGATCTTCGGCACGTCTGCTGGTGCAATATTCTGGGCCATCTCAAGGTAATTCTGCTCAGGCTCTTCTGGAATTTCCTTCTTTTTCTCCTCAAAGGTTTCCAGCATAACCTGACATGCGCCCATAACTTCAGGTTTGTCCGCCATTTCCTTACATTTTTCCAGTAGTTCCTGGGATTTTTTATCGAGTTCCATAAAAACACCATTTATTATTATGATTTACACAGAACTTATAATTTTTCATAATAAAAGAAAACTTTAATTCAATTCAATTGGAGTATGGACTTCTTAAAATAAATAATCCTTAAAAATAATAATTTTAAGCATGTATTTTAAAATTTGTACTTCAAATTTGTCTTCAGTACTGGAATGCATAAAAAAAACCCTGTAATTAGAAAAATTGAAAAGTTTAAAAGTAAAATTTAAAGGGAGTTTAACTCATTTCAATAGCTCTTATAAGCACACTTGCTGCATTTTTAAGTTCAGTGTCTTTTATATCTCCACTTTCCCTTACTTTAAGGGCTATTTGGAGTACTTTGGACACATCCTTTGGCTTCAAGTTTTCAGCCATCTGAAGATAGGTTTGATCCATATCTTCCTTGACTTCAACCTTTTTCTGGTCCATAAGTTCTAATAATACTCTGCATGAACCCATGACGCTAGAATCATCCATTTTTTCACATTTTTCCATCAGTTCTTTGGCCTTTTTATCCATGGTATCACCACCTATATTATGATGATACTAGAATTTATAATTTGGCTTATATCTGTGGGGTAAATGGGAAGTCCCACAACAAGAGTCAAATTGGGTTACAGTTACTTTAAAACCAAAATGAGTAATCCTACGATCTTTAATTTTTTAAATAATATAAAGGGTTTTTAAAAATATGAATGGGATCTAATCCTTATTGGCTACTGTTTTTTATTTATCAAAATCTCCAGAAACTCTTTTTAACCTTTCAACAATTTTTTTAGCTATTTTAAAAGTAATTTCCAAATTCTAAAGACCCAATCCAACAACAAAAATTTTATTATTAGCTGTGTTTATATTAATAAATCATTGGAACTGTTGGTCGCTTAGAAAACGTGAATTTTTTTTATGTTATTCAAAATTCACAGGATTTGGGTTAAAATGGTTAAAAAAACTCTTAAAGATACCAATCCACGAATCACAGCAACTAAAATAACTGCTATTTATCTAATTTTGAGTTTAATATGGATAATATTCTCAGACATGTTCCTGGGGACTTTATACAAAAATTCAGAAATGTTAACATGGATGCAGAGTCTCAAGGGGATTTTTTTTGTTGTAATAACTGCCTTTGTTATTTACATTCTTGTGTATCGGGATATCAAATCCTTGAAACTTTCAGAAGATGCCCTAATCCGAAGTGAGAAAAATTACAGGCACCTGGTTGAGAATGCTCAGGAAGGTATATGGAACGTTGATCCATTGGGTAAAACCATCTTCGTCAATGGTAGAATGGCTGAGATGTTGGGTTATACAATCGATGAAATGATGGGAGCTTCAATATTCTCTTTTTTAGATGATGATGGCATTTCAACTGCTAAAAAGCATATGGATCTCCTTGAACAGGGTAAAACTGAACAGCACGGTCTCGAGTTCATCAGGAAGAACGGGGATAAAATTTATGGTCTGGTTGAAACATCACCTCTTAGGGATGATATGGGAAATTATAAAGGAATTAATGGATTTATTACAGATATAACTGGGCGTAAAAAGGCTGAACTAAGGGCAAACTACTTCAACAGACTTTATGCGTTTTTGAGTCAGGTAAATCAGTCCATTGTACGTATAAAAGATAAAAATGAACTTTTCAGGGCCATATGTCAAACTGCAGTGGATTTTGGAAACTTTAGGATGGCTTGGATAGGTTTGATTGATGAAGATACAGGGTGGATACATGCAGAAGAATGGGCTGGACATGAGGAAGGATTTCTTCAGCACGTTAAAATAAATGTAAAACGTAAAATCAATTTACAGGGCCCCATTGGAACTTCAATAGGAAATGGGAAGCTTTCAACCAGATCGAACATTCAAACCCTCAATTCTCTCCCATGGGATGAAGAATCATTTAAAAGGGGTTACAGATCATCTGCAGCACTTCCACTCTTTGAGAGGTGTAAACCAGTGGGGGTGCTGGTTTTATATGCATCAGAGGTTGATTTTTTTTCAGAGGATGAAAAAGCACTTCTTGAGGAAATTGGCGGGGACATATCCTTTGCACTTGATGCCATTGCATCAGAAAAGGAACGTGAAATCGCAGAAAATAATTTAAAGAGGAGTGAGGAGAAATACAGAACACTTTATGCCTCAATGAACGAGGGACTGGCTGTTCACAGGGTTCTTTACACTGAAACTGGAGAAGCTGAGGATTATGTTGTTATGGATGTTAATCCTGCCTATGAAAAACTATTGAACCTAATCCGTAAGGATATAATTGGAAAAAAAGCTACAGAGGTTTATAAAACCAAGGAAGCTCCTTACCTTGAAATATACGCAGGTGTGGCAGATGATGGGGAACCCCAGAGTTTCGAAAGCTACTTCGAACCCATGAACAAATATTTTCGCATATCAGTTTTTTCACCTAAGAAAGGGGAATTTGCAACGGTATTTGAGGATATTACCCTTAAAAAGAGGGCTGAAGAAGAGATCAAAAAGCTCAATGAAGAACTGGAGTTCAGGGTTCGTAAGCGTACTGCTGAGCTCGAAGCTGCAAACCATGACATGGAATCATTTTCATATTCAGTTTCCCATGATTTAAGAGCGCCGCTACGTGTTATACGCAGTTTTTCCAGTATATTGGCCCGAAAATATGTGGATAATCTGGATGATGATGGAATCCATTACTTGCACAACATAGTGGACGCAACAGAGCGTATGGGCACTTTAATAGATGATATACTGCTTTACTCACGAACAGGACGCAAATCAGTTCAAAAAAAACCAATATCAATTAGAAACGTACTTGAAGAAGTTTTAGATGATTTAAATGAGAACATAAAGGCAAAAAATGCGGTTGTAAATATTCCCAATGATCTGCCAACTATAACTTCAGATAGAACCCTTTTGAATCAAATATTCATCAACATCATTGGAAATGCATTGACATATCAGGAACCTGATAAAAAACCAGAAATAGATATTTTCTGGCAAAAAAACGAAGACACTATAAAGATTTGCATGAGAGACAATGGAATAGGTATTCCTGAAAAGTATCATGGTCATGTTTTCAAAATATTTCAGCGCCTTCACGGTGAATCTACATATTCAGGAACAGGTATAGGGCTGGCGATTGCAAGAAAAGCTGCTGAACTGATGGAAGGATCCCTATGGATAGAATCGTCCCAAAAAGGCCAGGGAACAACCTTTTGTCTCGAACTTCCATTGAAATAATGAAGATCTTAAATTGACACTTAATTGTGCATGAAGGAGGAGTTAACATGGAAAATTGTGGAGATGAAGATAAAGCATTTGAAGCAGAGTTAAAGGGTAAGATGGGATGGAAATGTGCGTGTTCCCTTGATATTGTGGATAAAAAATCATCCCTCAGAAGGGTAACATGCAGGGGATGTGGAAAAACCTTCAAAACAGATAGGGACACAGAACTGTGCTTTGACTGTGAGAAGAAATTAAAATGAAGTCACTCGGGATCAGCTCAACTGGATTTTCATTTTTTGACGATCTTCAGTAACGATCCTTTAAAAAATATTCCTGGATCCGGATGTAAGTTCCAGGATGTAATTCGCACTAAAAAGAATAAAAAAAAGCATTGAATTAAAAGAGGTGATAATATGGCACCACACTGTGATACAATGGATGGCCCTGTTGTTAAAGCTGCTGAACTGGCCATTGAAATGGAAAATATAAATTACATACTGCCCTTCGTGGCACTGGAGTATGATGAAGAGTTGAGAAAGGCATTCAGAAAAACTTTAAGGGTTAGGGAAGAAAGTGCAGATGCAGCTGAACTTGCAGATCGCTGGTTCTTTGAAACGGCTGTAAGACTACATAGAATGGGTGAGGGCAAACCCTACACAGGACTCAAACCAGCTGGGCTTGACTGGGGGCCTGTTGTTCCCAGGGCAGAAAATGCACTAAAGACAGGAGATCTGGACGACCTCAAAAATTTCGTACTCAAAGCAGTTTCTGAAGCTTTAGAATGGCGTTTCAAATCTGCAGTGTCCCAGAAGGATTACAAGTTGAATGATGTGGATGCTGCAAGGGCCTATGTGAATGCAATGCTGAACTTCGTACTATTCTCAAACGAACTCTACATATACGTTGAAGGAGTAAGTGAAGAGGAAGAGGATGTTGAGTAATTTGAGAAAATGAAAATAAATGCTGTGCTCTACAAACTTGATTATACAGTTACAATTATGTAAATAAAGAGGTGTTTAAATGACAGATGAACTTAAGGCAAAAACTTTGAAAGTTGAAGATTTGATAGAATATCAGGAAGGCTCTGTTGTAAGCAGGGAAATCATAAGGAAGGACACTGGAACAGTAACCATATTTGCATTTGATAAGGGTGAAGGATTGAGCGAACACACAGCACCCTTTGATGCAATGGTTCAGATCATTGATGGAAAAGCTGAGATAACAATTTCAGGCAATAAAAACGTGCTGGAGAAGGGGGACATGATCATAATGCCTGCAAATGATCCCCACGCTCTAAAAGCTCTTGAAAGATATAAAATGGTCCTGACAATGATACGCTCATGATCCATCTTCTTCAATTAGTTGAGTACTCACAGATTTCAGAGTACTCACATTTACTACATTTTTTAGGATTTTGAACCATTTCAGGAACTACACCCTCATGGAACATCATCCTCATCTCCTCTAGAACATTCAAAACTTCCTCTCGCAGGTTAACCTCCATGAAGACAGGCCTTCGCTGACAGGAACCCATGTAATCAATGAAACCTACTGAGACCTCTCTGTTGAATTCTTCCTCCATTAAAAGGGCGTAAGCTGCTATTTGGAGTGAATCAGACTTCCAAACTCCTTTAACTGGGGGTAAACCACTTTTAACCTCAACTGGATAGTAGTAACCATCCATTATTTCAATGCGATCGATCTTTCCCCGTAAATTCAGTTCGTTATTTTCTATTGTAAATTCAAGGAGTACCGGTGGAAAGAACATATCTGCAATATCTGAACCTGATTTAGGCCTGTTTGAAATTATCTTCCAGACTTTAACTGCCATCAACCATGATTCAACTTCGAAATCATCTTTAAGTTTTCTTGAAATGGTTTCAGCACTTTTAGGATCCATACTCTCCTTTTCACAGTACTTGAGCAAGGTTTTATCCACAAATTCTGCTACATCCTCCATAAGAATTTCAAATATGGTTTTAGCGTTCATTTCTTCATTGATGGACCATAAGTTTCGCTTCAGAAGCTCTTCAAACCCCCTTCTCACTTCATGTACCATTCTGCCCCTTAGCATTGCAGGGGTCTGAATGTTATGACCTTCACTTTGCCTTAGATAAACTTTCAAGGGGCAGTAAACATACTCTGAGATTGAAGACACATTCAACATCATTTTTTAACACCAACCAATTTTACAAGCAGTTTTCTATTCATTCGATTTTTTGATTCTCCATATGAATATTAATAATTATAATATTATTATTATTTTATATAAATTTTGCAGGATATTTTTTGCAGGGTTCATAGAAGTTGCAGGGTGCATGAAAAAAATTTGAAAAAAAGAGTAGCTTCATGGAGGGCTATCCTCAAAGAATAAAAAGAATAAAAAGTTTGTTTTAAAGTTTTTTTTTTAACTATGGAATTTTATAAAAGCCTTATAAACATAGGTTCCGATTCAACAAACTTCAACTGGCTGATCTTTTCTGCTGCGGTGGTCATGTTCCTCTCAAGGGCTGTGTGGGTCACGATGAAGATCTGAACCTCACCTTTGTTGGTTGTTGGTTTCTGATTGACAGATTCAAGGCTTATATCGTAGTCACGGAATATTCCCGCGATTTCATGGAGGACTCCAGCTTTGTCTTCAGTTGTGAGTCTGATGTAGTACTTGGTTTCAACGTCTGACATTTCCTTAACACTCTGAACCCTGGTGTTCTTTGGCCCGTATGCAACTGGTTTTGTCATGTTTTGAATTATGTCTATGCAGTCACCTACAACTGCACTTGCAGTGGGCATCATACCTGCACCCTGTCCGTACATCATCACAGGCCCAACAACGTCACCAATCAGGTATGCACCGTTGAAAACACCGTTAACAGATGATAAGAGATGCTCCTCAGGCACGAGGGTTGGATGAACACGGACCTCCAGCTCACCATCAACGAGTTTGGATATTGCAAGGAGTTTGATACAGCATCCCATTTCATCCCGTGCAAAGGCTATGTCATCAGGGGTTACACGGGTTATTCCCTCAACATGGAAACGTTCCTGTTTAACGTAAACTCCAAAGCCAAGTATGGTTAAGATGATGAGCTTTTGGGCAGTGTCATGACCCTCAATATCGAAGGTTGGATCAGCCTCTGCGTATCCCTTCTCCTGAGCCTCCTTCAGAACATCACCAAATTCACGTCCCTCTTCAGTCATCTTGGTCAGTATGTAGTTGGCTGTACCATTTATTATCCCGTATACTGATTCTATGTTGTTGGATGCCAGGCCCTCGTTGAGCGGCTGGAGCAGAGGTATACCTCCACCCACACTCGCCTCAAAACAGACCCTGACGTTGTTTTTCTTGGCAGTTGAGATCACTTCCTCCCAGTGCTTTGCAAGCAAGGCTTTGTTGGCAGTTACCACGTGCTTACCATTTTCAAGGGCCTGAAGAATGAACTTGAGTGCAGGTTGGTAACCTCCCATGAGCTCTATGACTATGTCTATCTCAGGATCGTTGAAAATATCGTTGACATCGGTTGAAAGGGCTTCAGGATCCACTTCAACGCCCCTGTCAGTTGTTACGTCCAGATCAACGATCCTCTTGAGCTTGACCTTCTTACCCACCTTGTCTTCTATGAGGGGGGTGTTCATGTTGAAGGTTTCAACAACACCACTTCCAATGGTTCCAAATCCAATAAGTCCAATATTCACAGTATCTTTCATTAAATTTCCTCCAATCCTATTTCATTTTTTTATCCAAAGATTATCTCCAATGATCATTTTTAATATCATGTTCGTTCTTATTTCTTTAAATTCTTTAATCCTACAAATTTTAGTTTAAAACCTTTTTGGCACGTTTTAAATTAATCATTTTAATTAATTAACTGTTGATGACCTTTGATCTCCATTTTATTTCATCAGCACTCATTACTGGATTAAAAACTATACCTTACATCTTATGAATATCTACAATCATAAAACTTCAAATGAATCAGATCAGGGTACAAATTGGAGTTTTTAGGCTTTGTCATGGATATCATAACTTCAGATCCTTCAATTTAATGTACTCCCCAATGGACTCCCTTGTTGTTCCCACAACGATTCTGTATCCACTTTTGGGCCCTGTGAATCTTTCAAGTTTTCCCCTGGCAAGAACGCGTTCTCCCTCAACTGCCTGACCTGCGTAGGTGTGTGTGAATGAAGCCACCTCATCCAGGGGCACATCGGGACCCTCCAGAATCTTAACATCTTTTACCTCATAAACAGATGGATTGTCGAAGGCAGCAATGGCATTTTTCACTGTGCACTCCACTTCAAGGGTTCCCATGGGCTCGAAGGTTGTATCTGCGTAGCTTCCATGGATCTCATCCCAGTCACGGGTTGCAAGGATGTCGAATAAGCTGTCGTCAACAACTCCTCTGTTGTGTTTACGGTTCTCGTACCACATGAACTCCTCGTAACTCAGGGAACCATCCTTTATCCTCTTCTCGTAAAGCTTCCTCCAGTAATCAGGACCAATTCCCTTAAGAGCACCATTTTCATCCTTTTTTATCTCTTCAAATGCCTTCATGGCTTTTCTGTGATTCTGAAGTCCGTAAACAACGAAATCAACATCGGACTGGGCAGTTTTGTACAGGCCTGGAAGTGTTGATCCTGATATTCCCATTTTATCGTAGGGAATTCCTGCATGTTCATGGAAGGTATCTGCAACCTTAATGACCTTCTTAAGGAGTTCATCAGGATCTGCCATGTTCATTATTTCCTCAAGGCGTTCTTCAGGGTGTAAAATTGTTTCAACCCTGTCAATGGGCACCCCCATCATCTGAACCTTTGTTATGTCACAGTCGAAGAGGTAATCTGGAAAATTCTGGCTTAAAAATTCGTAGGCTTGTTTTGAATCAACCTTGGAATATCTCTTACCATTCAATGACCGATCCCCATTTGGATCAGGAATATACCTTAAAAATGAGAGTATCCTATCTTCAGGATGGAGGTAAGTCGTTGTTGCAAAGAAAAGATCATCCGTGGTGTGTATAAAATCTCTGGGTCTGGCTCTCATGGATTAATTTAATTGTAGGCAACACTATTAAATATGATAGTTTCAAGACTTAGACCCGGGCAAGACCTTAAAAAAGGTATAGAAAGTATGGTAAAAGAAGGGGATCTAAACTCCGGAGTGCTGCTCTGCATAGTTGGAAGCCTCAATGCAGCAACTTTAAGGATGTCCAATGAAAATAAAAGGGTTTTCAAGGGCCCATTTGAAATAGTCTCTGCTGAGGGAACGTTATCTTCAGAGGGAATCCATGTTCACCTGGCGGTTTCCGACCATGAAGGCATGGTTTTTGGAGGACACCTCCTTGATGGATGTGAGGTACACACAACAGCTGAGATATGTGTTCTGGAAACTCCAAAACCATTGAAAAGAGTTTTTGACCCTGAAACAGGTTACAGAGAACTTTCAGTTGGGTGATTCAATTAGAGCATTCGATCATATAAATTTTAGAATCACGCTCACAACAAATTAAATCAAATTATAATTAATTTTATTAATTTTTATATCAGGTTGAATTATAATTATATATTAAAAGTTTGTTTTTATTCATTAAAATCGTAAAAAATAAGATCATAAAAAATTTGTTTATTATAAAAGCATAGCATTAAAAAATCATGGATAGATGAAGTGATAACATGAAGCACCTGAAACTCCCAGACGGTACGAAATATGATGGAAGCCAGATAGAACCTATGTGGGCATTTAGACAGTTCAAAGTAAAGGATTCAAGTATTGTGAGCTGGACAGGTCCTGTTGAGATTGAGCCAGATAACCTCATTGACTACGAGGATGTGGGTCTGGAGATAAAGGGAGGACTTATGCTCAACTTCATAATAGAACACTTCGACTGTCAACCTGCAGATATGAGGCTCTGCTACCACAGGCAGCGCCTTTTCGTCATGATCGTTAGGGACCTCCTTGAGAAGAGAGGTATAGAAACCCGCCGTGAAGGGGATGACATCTACGTGGGTGATGGGAAGCTCAGTATATCCATAGCAACGGGTTCAATAAGCAGTATGAAGATACACTTCGCCCTCAACATTACAACAGTTGGAACACCTGAAGCAGTTGAAACTGCAGGGCTTCTTGAAGGGGATAATGGTTTGAAGAGGGAGGATGTTCAGGATCTTGCAGATGAAGCCTGTAGTGCCTACATGGATGAAATTTCATCAATAGAATCTGATATAACTAAAACAAGGGTTTTTTAAGTTTTTTTCAGTTCTTATCTTTTACAATACTTTCTTATTTTACAACAATAATGACCATAAAAAAATAAGTCAGAACGACATATATCCAATCGTTGAACTAACTCCAGATCATGGAGTTCATGATCAGCTGATCACAGATAACCTACTAATAAAGATTGATTTTATGAAATAAAACCAGAACAGAGGATTAAAAATGAAAATAGTTATAAATGGGATACATGCTAATTTAAGGTTCTCAGCAGCCCATATGATACCAAAACATGAATCATGTGGTGTTATACATGGCCACTCATACATAGTTGACGTGGTAGTTGAGGGAGAACGATCAGGTGAATTTGGATTCGTTGTTGACTTCAAAAAGGTCAAATCCATAGTCCGGGGCATATGCAAGGAACTGGATCACAAACTTCTAATACCATTAAAAAACCCTGAAATGCAATTTAAAAGTACTGAAGGATCTGTTGAGTTTTCAATAGGTAAAAAGGAATACAAATTGCCTGCTGAGGACTGCTGCCTCCTGGATCTTCCATCAACCTCTGCAGAGGACCTTTCAGAGTACTTCGCTGAGAAACTTTACAGGGAGCTTGAGGCTTTAAATGGAGAAATATCCAGCGTCCAGATATGTGTGAATGAAGGAATAGGTCAAGGCGCCTATTTCACAAAAAATAGGGACTAAAAGGGGTTAAAGCAGGTTTTAAAATGAAATCCCGTATAAGTGAGGTTTTTTCAAGCATTCAGGGCGAAGGGACTCTAATAGGCCGAAGACAGGTTTTTGTAAGGTTCTCCGGATGCAACTTAAGCTGCAACTACTGTGACACCTCAAAAAGCCGAGATCCCATCTATGGTGAGGAAATTTCAACAGAAGAACTATATAAAAAAGTAAACGGATTATTGACTCCGGATTTTCATTCTATATCCTTCACGGGTGGAGAACCCTTGCTACATGCAGATTTTATAAAGGATTTTCTCCAAGAACATGATTTCAAATCTTTAATCGAAACCAATGGTTCGTTGCCTGATGAATTAGCTAAAATAGTTAAATTAATAAACTATGCATCTGTAGATATAAAATTACCAGAACACGAAGCTTCTTCCGACTGGGAGGATCTCCTGGATTCGGAAATAAAATCGATAAAACTATTAAGCCATGAGGGGATAAATACCTACAGCAAAGTTGTTGTGATGCCCTCAACCAGTGTTGATCTGGTGGGATCGATAGCCTCGAGGATAGAATCTGAGGTGGAAGACACCTCAAAACTGTCCATGGTTATTCAACCCGTAAGTCCACTGGATATGTGGGAAGATAGGACATCTGAATTGTTCAAATTCTCTGAAAGGGCAGGAGAACATTTAGATGTGCTAACGATACCTCAAGTTCACAAACTTCTAAAGGTGAGATAGGAGGTTTTAAAATGGAGATGGACAAATTCACAGTACACGATGCAATGACATCACACGTAGTTACAGCGGATCCCAAGACCACAGTTGCTGACGCAGCAGTTTTAATGACCAGATACAAGATAGGCTGCATCATAGTCAAGAGCAACACTGAACCTGAAGGATTGATCACAGAAAGTGATGTAATTGCGAAGGTTGTTTCAAAGGATATCAAGGCCAGTGAAATAACCATCGGTGAAATAATGACCAAAAACCTCATAGTGATCGATCCAGGAAGTGAACTGAATCAAGCCGCAAGGCTCATGGCAAAAAATGATATAAGAAGGCTTCCAGTTGTCAACAAAGGAGTTCTCGTAGGTATTCTGACATCAACGGATGTTGTCATGGTCTCACCTGAACTCACTGAGATACTGGTTGAAAGCGCTAAAATGACAAACCCCGTTGAATACGGAGATGCAGAGAAATCCGTACCTGGAGTATGTGAGGTATGTGGGAATTATATAGAATATCTTGATGAAATTGATGGAAAATTTGTTTGTGAGGAGTGTAAAGAAGAGTTAGAAGGTGAGTAACTTGAGCCAAGTTAAAGATGTTATGACATCGGATCCTGTAACTGTTTCAATAGATGCCCATGCAACAAAGGTAAGATCAATATTTAGAGAAGGATGGTTCCGTTCAGTACCTGTTGTTTCAGGTAACCATCTTGAGGGAATGATAACCCGCGGAGACATGATGAGCATATCTGCAACTAAATCAAATGTGGAAGCCAAGGGAATAATGGGAAAACCCCTGGTTGTTGCAACACCCGAAATGGACATAACCGAACTGAGCCGCGATTTAATAAAATCTAATACTTTACAAGCCCCAGTTATTGAATCAGAGGGAAGTATGCAACTTGTTGGAATTGTAACCGTTGGAGATTTGATCAAAAAATTTCTTTACAATGGTGAGGCTCCCAGGGGCAGCATCAGTGATGTGATTCAGAGGAAGGTTGTCACCTGTAACCACGATGATACCATATCCAATGTTTGGAACCAGATGGATGAAACAGGGTTTTCAGGACTTCCAGTTATGAAGAAGGAAAAGATCATAGGTATAATAACACGTAAAGACATAATAGATTCAGGGCATTTTATGTGGGGTAAATCTGGTGAAACCAGATCCATCCGTGTTGAGAGGGTCATGAAGACACCCCCAATCGTTGCAACACTCGAAACTGGAATCAAGGAAGCAGCAGAGATGATCGTTGAACACGATATAGGTCGCATTCCAATAGTTGAAAATCCAGTGTACGTTAAAAAAGAACCCAAAAGAGCAAAAGAAGCAGATTTAGTTGGCATAGTTTCACGAGAAGATATATTATGCTCATACCTGAACTGATCCTACGTTCACAGCATCCATTTTCACTCCCGAGACGGGATAATGGACCAAAGACAGAATTATTTTTCAGATTACTTTTCAGATTATTTTTTAGATTCCATACCCTAAACAATCATTTCTTTAAATTTTTCTATTCGTTACATTCTTTTCATAGATCTAAGCCTTGTATTAAATGATTATATTAAAAGTCAATTAATTAATCCATGATTCATTGATTCAATCATTAAATGTCAAGTTCATCTTTCACAAGAGGTGTATTGATGAGAAGAAAAGAAACTATAAATTTAGTAAAAGCTATGGATCGAGGTCCTGTGGAATTTGAAACACATGCCTCAGAGCACGAAGGCGATGTAATGAGCATCGCAAAGAAAACGGTGGTTACAGCACCCCAGACTGCCACCATAAAAGAAGCCGCTGAAATAATGGTGAAAAACAAGTTCAGAAGACTTCCAATAACTGATCCAGGAACAGGTAAACTTCTTGGAATAGTAACTTCCATGGACATGTTGGACTTCCTTGGTGGAGGCGACAAGTACAGGATCATGGAGGATAAATACGAAGGAAACTTCCTGGCAGCCATAAATGAATCCGTTAAGAAGATAATGGCTCGAGATGTTGAAACCATAAGTCATAAGGATTCTTTGGCTCATGCAGTCAACAAGATGATTGAAAAAGAAGTTGGAGGATTACCTGTTGTGGATTCCAACCAGAAAATCGTTGGAATTGTTTCAGAAAGGGACTTTGTAAGTTTACTTGCAGGTGTGCTCACAGACGAACTTGTTGAAGACTTCATGACCGAAGACGTTATAACAACAACCCCCGGTACAAGGATTGAAGGCGCATCCAAGATAATGGTTAGAAACAAGCTTCGAAGGATTCCTGTGGTTGGAGAGGAACGTAAAACCCCCCACCCTGAGGTCGATAAGATCGTGGGCATCCTAACCGCCACAGATATACTTGGATTCCTTGGGAAAAACAGTCTCTTTGGAAGACTCGTTACCAACAGTGCCGAGGATATTCTGAACACAACCATAGTTGACATAATGGAAACCAAGGTTGTGGCAACAACTCCAAACACAAGACTGGGAGATCTCTGCAGTTCAATGGAACTCGAAGGAATAGGAGGACTTCCAGTGATTCAAAACGATGAACTGGTGGGAATAATAACTGAAAGTGATATTCTAAAGGCTATAAAGGTTTGATCAGGTTACGGTTTGCAAAAATTGGGCCTTAAAAAAGCCCAGTTTTTTGTAATTGAATAAGCATGATACTTGGATTAAAATCCATAGAACTTCAAAAAAAACTTCAAAAAAAATCGTTTAAAAATTTAAGAAGATATTCAAAGCCAGTTTGGAGGATATCATGAAAATTGAAGATGTGATGAACGATAAAGTTATTGTAGTCGGTGAAAACGAGCATGTGGAACATGCAAGAAAACTCATGCTCAAAAATGGATTCAGCAGAATAATCGTTGTTGACGGGGAAGAAAAACCTGTTGGCATGGTCACAGAAAAAGATCTAACCAGAAAAATGAGGGGTAAAGGTCCAAAATGGAAAATGAGACCAATAGACAAGATCTCAATAAGGAGGGTCATGACCCCAAACCCTGTGACCGTGGCACCTCAAGACGATGTAAAAACTGCCGTTGAAATCATGATAAAACAGGGTATAAGCTCCATCCCAGTGGCTGATGAAGATGGACTTGCAGGGCTCGTAACCAAAACAGACATCATGAAATTTTACAGCAAAAAATTCCAGGGCAGATGGAAGGTTTCAAAACTAATGACTCCAGAAGTCATAACCGTAAACGAAAATCACAGCATAGCACATGTTATAGGCGTAATGGAAGAAAACAACATAGGAAAGGTTGTTGTGATCAGGGACAATGAGCCCGTTGGAATGATCACTCCTGAAAATATATCCTTTGCATACGTGGAGGATCCTGAAACCGGGGTTAACGTTGAGAAGATATACTTCCTGAGAAATTCCGAGGAGGGAAAAAGTAAGAAAAACGTTAGAATGGTTTCAATGCTAACTGCAGGAGACATAATGCAAAACGATATGATAAAAATTTCTGGGGATGAGGATGCAGCTAAAGCTGCAGATACAATGATCCGTGAAGATATAGGAGGTCTTCCAGTCGTGGAAGGAGATGATCTTACAGGAATAATCACAAAAACAGACATAATTAAAGGAATACAGTGATTGTAAGGTAAGTTCAAGAATCGATTGGATAATAAAAAGGGATGTAAAAACTTAGCGGGGAAAAAAGATGCATGTAAAAGATATAATGAAAGAAGGCGCTGTTGTAATAGACAAAGATCAGAACATCCAAGATGCACTGAAACTCCTTAAAAAACACAGAATATCACGTCTCCCAGTTGTAAACACAAACACAGAACATGTAAAAGAACTCGTGGGAATGGTAACTGAAAAGGACATAGCCACAAGTTTAGGATCATCGAAGTACGGAAACATGGCACCTTCACACTTCCATGTTTCAACCGTCATGACCCCAGCCCCAATCACAGTTGAAAGTACAAGGAGCATAGGAAACGCAGCAAAAACCATGATAGAAAACAAGATCGGGGGAATGCCAGTTGTGGATGATGGTGAAATCATTGGTATGCTCACAAAAACCGACTTCATAGAGATCTGTCAGGGAAAACCCTTCAACAACACCCTGGTTGAAGGTAAAATGAAACAGGATCTCGTGACCATAAGTCCAACAGACAGACTGGTGCATGCAAGACGATGCATAATAGATAAGGAAATAGGAAGACTGCCAGTTGTGGAGGAAAATGAACTCGTGGGAATTATAACTGCAAAGGACATAGCAAAAGCTGTAACCTCATTCAGAAAAGTGGTTCCAGATAAGTACAAACCTGCAAGGATAAGAAACCTCCTGGTTGAGGATGTGATGACACAGAACGTTAAAACCATAGCACAGGATGAAACAGTTGATGACCTTTCAAAGCTCATGCTTCAGGAAAACTTCAGTGGAGTGCCTGTCAGAGGCCCTGAAAACCAGCTTGCGGGAATAATCACCAAAACAGATCTGTTAGAATTCATAGTGGAGCTTGAGGAGGTTCACTGAATTTCACCAGAAATAAAGTGTTCAAAGTGTAATTCCAGCATGGAAATAAATATTGGGAAGCAAAATTCCCATAAAATCTTTTTTTTTAAATGTCCATCATGTGGACTTAGCTACAGCACTGCCTTACCCTCCTTCATAAAAAAAGAACTACCAAAAATCGTTGATATAAACTCAAAAAAATTAGAAGGAGCTTTCAAGAGGGGAAACCTGAAGTACTACGATTCTCAGGGTGTGGAAGCTATCCAGTTCCGGAAGAGGATTGGGAAAATTGAATCAGGGACGATGATCTGTTTTGGAGATAAAATAGAAATAATAAGAGGATTTCCAAAGATAAGAAGGACCTTGATGCTCAACCCTGCCCTGAAAAACCATTTCGCTGATGAGGTGGCTGTTGAAGAGAAGATGAACGGCTACAACGTTAGAATAGCTCTTGTAAATAATAAAATAACTGCTTTTACACGTGGGGGTTATATATGTCCATACACAACAAAAAAAGCCCCTGAAATCATGGATTTAACTGATTTTTTCACGGACAACCCTGAGATTGTGATATGTGGTGAAATGGTGGGAACTGAAAACCCATACGTAACCCATTACTACCCTGAGATTGGAAGCCTGGGATTCCGTATATTCGACCTCAGGGAAAAGGTTTCAAACAAGCCCCTTACAATAGATGAGAAATTTGAAACCCTTGAAAGATATGGACTGCCTCCTGTGAAGCTTCTAGGTATTTTTGATGTTGAAGATGCTCCAGAAAAGATTATGGGCATTGTTAAAAAACTTGGAGAAGCAGACAGGGAGGGTGTGGTCATGAAGGACCCTGGGATGAAGATAACACCCCTTAAGTACACATCATCCAAGGCCCATGCAGATGAACTGGAGTACGCCTTCAGTTATCCCTTTGAATTTGGAAGATCCTTCTTCTTCAGCAGGGTTATAAGGGAAGGATTCCAGGCCTACGAGTTAGAGGAATCCTGGGAGGAACTGGAGGAGCGAGCCCAGAGACTTGGAGAATCCATACTCTACCCAATGCTGGACATGATAAAACATGTTTCAGGTGGAGAAGTGGCTTCAGAGGACCTTGTGATCCACGTGGACAGCTACGAGGATGCTGCAGAATTCGTTAGACACCTCAGGGATCTTGGGGTGGTTGCAACCCTCCTTGAATTTGACCATGGGAAAGCAGTTATAAGAAGGATACATCAATCTACAAGTGACAGGATCACAAACTATCTCAGGGGTGGCTTATACTGAACAAAAATTACGATGATTACAAAGGCAAAAAAATAGGATTCTTCGGACCCTCAGGAACCTTCACAGAGAAGGCTGCATCAAGACTTGGAGGAGAACTCGTTGGGTTTGAATCCATACTGGAGGTGCTTGAGGCGGTTGAGAAGGGAGAGGTTTACGCTGGAGTTGTGCCAATTGAAAACTCCATAGAGGGTCCGGTCTGCGTGACCTTGGATCTTCTGGTCCATGAGTACGACCTCAAGATACGCAATGAGATAATGATTCCCATAAGTCAAAACCTCCTTTTAAATCCTGAAGCAAAAATTGAGGACATAAAGGTTATATATTCTCATATACAGGCTCTTTCACAGTGCAGAAAGTTCACAGAGGATATGGGTGTTGCCGTGCACACCGCACCCAGCACGTCTGCAGCTGCCAAACTCGTTGCCGGGGAAAAGAATGCAGGGGCAATTGGAACGAATAAAGCTGCAGAACTCTACGGTTTAAAAATTGCTGCCAGAAACATTCAGGACTATGCTAACAACGTCACAAGATTCGTTGTTGTTGCACTGGAGGATGCTCCAAGAATTGGAAAGGATAAAACATCCATAGTCTTTTCAATGCTTGAGGATAAACCTGGTGATCTTTACGATGTGCTTGGAGAATTTGCAAGGCGAAACATAAACCTAACAAAAATTGAGTCAAGACCATCCAAGGAAAAACTCGGCAGTTACATCTTCTTTGTGGATTTTGAGGGTCACAGAAGCGACCCTGAGATCGAGAATATTTTAAATATCATAAGATCCAATGTAGGTTATATAAAGATTTTAGGTTCATATCCTGCAGAAGGAGATGATTGACATCGTTTCAGATAAGGAAAGATTTACTAATGATTTAAAAAAGCTTGAAGCAGAATTTGCTGAGGGCAAAATTTCTAAAAGACAGTACACCATTAAGAAAAAGGTTATAGAGGACAAATTGGGCACAGTTCTTGCTGTGGACAATATCAAAAGGCTTCAGGGTAAGGAAGAAGTTCTAACCCACGACACTGCTGAGGAAAAAAAGGTAGAACAGTTCAAGCAGAAAGAAGCTGAGGAAAAGGAAGAACTGGTTAAGAAGTACGTTACAATGCCTTCTCCAAAGGCAAGGGCTTCCAAGAAAAAGGCTTCCAGCTTGGCTTACAAGAATCAGAAACCCAAAAAAAGCGGATTGTCCAAGGGTAAAATGGCCCTAATTGGTTTTCTCGTTGTTGCATTTTTCGTTGGAACAACATTGGGAGCGATGTTCCTCAAAGCACCTTCCAACAACACTTCAAGTGCCGTGCTCACGCTCAATGAAAGTGCATTTCCACCAGCAGTTGTAGTCAACACAACCAACACAACCAAGGTATCCAACACAACCAAGGTATCCAACACCACAACGGTGAAGAAGACGACAACGACCACACCTACGAACACGAATACCAACACGAACACTCCTACTACAAATAGTAGTCCACAATCGGGTTAAACCCCATTTTCTTTTATTTTATCATGAATTCTACGTAAGAAGGTGAATAAAAATGAAGAAGTATCCTTTTTTAATACTACTGGCTCTTCTGTGCCTTGTTGTGTCGGTTTCTGGATGCGTTTCAAGCGGGAACGAGACCAACAACACAACCAGCCATTACTCTCAAAACGGCATTTCATTTGATTATCCAGGAACATGGAACACTGCAAACGCGGTATCAAACAACTCACTTGCAGCTGTTGGAGATCCAAAAAGTGTGGACAACACAACTGGAGAACCACAGACCTTCGTCCTGATACAGAAGTCAAATGCAACCAGTTCAGACCTGCAGACTGCTTACAATGCAAACTACGCATCACTCTTTACAAACACAAGCTACCAGCGCGTATCTGAGGGAAACATCACAGTCAACGGTGCAACAGCCCTTGAAAATGTTTACACAGTGAATTCAACAAGCGGCACGGCGATGCAGATGCAGGCTGTGTGGCTCAAGGAGAACAGCGACATCTACGTTATACTCTGCGGTGCAACCCAGTCAGACTTCAACAACCAGCAGGACAACTTCAACATGGTTATAAACAGTTTCAAAGTGCAGTAAACATTTTTTAACTGCACATATTCTTTTATTTTTTTAGAATTATTTATCCCCTAATTTAGAGTTTTTTTTTAAAATAAAGAATAATAGTTCCTTTTTCACTCATTTTTGGTTGAATTCAGTTTAGTTTGGAGGGTTTGCTTTGAACGATCCACCTGCTTTTTCCTAAAAATCCTATGGAAAATCATATAACCTCTCCACCTAAAATCTAAATTGTTAGCTCGAGAGAATCCATACTAAAAATATTTCATTGGGCATCTCTCAGGAGGCATAGAAATGATAAACCATAAACTCGTTGGAAACGCAATGCAAATGCTTGTAACTGAACTTTCACCTGGAGAAGAGGTTTACGGGGTGGCTGGAAAGTTCCTCTGGAAAACTGACAATGTTGACATGGAAACACGTTTAGGTTCAGGTAAAAGAGAAGAGAAAAAGGGCTTCCTTGACCAGGCAATAGGAACAGCCATAGACATGGGAAAAAGGAAACTTGCAGGTGAAAGCCTGGCGTTTGTTTACTTCACACCCATGGGAAGTCAAGGACTGGTTTCATTTGCACAGATGATACCTGGTGAAATAAAACACATAGAACTGGACGGCTCCAAGGATCTCTTCGTCCAGTCTGAGGGGCTTCTCACGGCAGAAAGTACAGTCAACTTCGACATAGCCCTGACAAAAAAGCTGGGAGCAGGAGTCTTTGGAGGAGAGGGCTTCATACTTGAAAGGTTCAGCGACAGGGGTAGCCTGTTTTTAGGAGCCTGTGGAAACCTCATAGAACTCAATCCTGCAGATTACGGTGGCACCATACAGATAGACACTGGATGTTTGGTTGCCTTTGAAGACACCATAGACTACGACATAGAGATGATAGGAGGTCTCAACGAAAAGGGCCTTAAAAACATCATATTTGGTGGTGAGGGAATATTCTTTGCAACCCTCCGTGGAAACGGTAAAGTCTGGATTCAGTCCATGAACCTGACCTCACTCTCAAGAACCATAGTGTCCAAGGCAGGTCAACCAGCAGCACAGGATAGAACTGACTTTGGTGGACTTCTAAGTGGATTTTAATCTTTAAAATAAGATTTTATCCAACAACTCTTATTTTTTTTACAGTTTTTAAGGTTTCAAGGGGCTTTTCAATGTTTTTTATGGATTCATGGGGTTCTTGATGTTCAAAAATCGTGATGAACTTCGGTTATTAACATTAAACCAGTTCCTCCCTACATGCAAAGTTATATATTAGTAGCGGTGATACAATTATATCTGTTACAGTACCATCTTTATATGACTAATAAGAAGCATTAATAGAACCACTAAAATCTGCTTTTATTTTAGCTGCATCTTGCGATGTAGAAAATAGAGAATATTTGAAACTTTAAGAGTTTAAAATAGGTTCTTATACTGCTGTTATCAAATTAATTATTAACTAATTAGATTTATCCAGAAACACGGCTCACGATCAAATTTTACCCGATTAAGCTGTATGTTTTAAAATCAGCATTAATGTTATCTTCTACGTCTATAATCCATGTTACGATCATCAAATAATCAAAAGGAGGAATGTAAATGGTATTGCCAGTATGCGATGTCTGTTTAAAAAGTGGAATGTTATGTCAGGGGTGTGAGAACAAGCTGAAGAAGGGTGAAATAACCCAGCTTGACTTGGACATTGCAAAGATACTCTTCAGGGTCGGTGAAGGAAAGATAGGCTTTAAAAGGACCATCGAAATTGGAGATATTGTTATAATCGTCACAGAGAAGGACCAGGTTGGAAAGCTCATAGGAAAGAGTGGAAAAATCGTTAGGGAAATCTCAAGGACGGTTGGCAAGAAGATAAGGGTTGTAGGAGAAAATTCAGACTTCAAGGAAGTTGCAAAGGACATACTCGCACCTGCAAGGATATCTGGAATAAACATACTCTATGGAACCGACGGAAATGAGAAGTTCAAGATAAGGGTTGTCAGGGAAGACTCCAGAAAGATTCCAGGAAGACTTGATGCTCTAAATGACGTGATAAAACAGTTAACCGGGGAAGAAACTGTTCTCGTCATAGACAGGGATGATTTCTAATAAATTATAAATATTCTGGAGAACAAACCAGAATACAACAACCTTCATGTTGATACTATGGAAATCGTACTATGTGTTACAGGGAGTATAGCTGCAATAGAAGCTGTGAAACTTGCAAGGGAACTCAGGAGGCAGGGAGCAACTGTAAAGTGCTTCATGAGTGACGATGCATGCAACCTCATCCACCCCAATGCAATGGAATTTGCAACGGGTCAAAAGGTGGTGGTTGATCTCACAGGGGAAATAGAGCACGTTAAATACGCTCAAACAGACCTTGTACTTGTTGCACCGGCCACAGCCAACGTCATAAGCAAGTTCGCATATAAAATAGCAGACAACCCCATAAACACTCTTCTTATAACTGCATTTGGGCATGAAACCCCAATAGTATTTGTTCCATCCATGCACGATTCCATGTACAACGCAGTTGAAGGTAACATCCAGAAACTCAAGGATGAGGGAATCACCTTCCTTGAACCCAAACTCGAGGAGGGAAAGGCCAAGTTCCCTGACATCCATGACATAGCACTTCAGGCCATGAGGGAACTCTACCTGAACTCCCCCGAAGGCCAGAAATCCAACTTACTGGGTAAAAACGTTCTGGTAAGTGCAGGTTCAACCTACGAGGCAATAGACAAGGTACGGGGAATAACCAACCGCAGCTCCGGTAAGATGGGAGTTGAAATTGCCAAGGAAGCCTTCAGAAGAGGTGCAGAAGTCACAATGCTCTGTGGAAAGATAGAAACACGTATTCCAAAACTATTCCATGTGGTTGAAGCAGAATCCACAGATAAAATGGAAGAATCACTTCAAAAACTTGTCCCTGGAAATGATGTGTTTGTATCTGCTGCAGCAGTTTCAGACTTCACAGTGCATTCTCAAGGCCAGGATAAAATCTCATCAGATTCGGATCTAACGCTCAAACTCAAACGTGCACCTAAAATAATAAGCTCTGTGAAGGACATCAACCCAGATATATTTCTTGTGGGCTTCAAGGCAGAGTACCAGGTTTCAGATGAGGAACTTGTAGAATCTGCACGCAGAAGAATGGAAGAATCCCATGCAAACCTCATGGTTGCAAACGATGTTGCAGTTGAGGGTGCAGGATTCGGTTCCGACCAGAACGAGGTCATAATTCTTGATGGAGATCTTTGGACAGTTCCGTTAACCTCAAAAGCTGAAATTGCCAAGAGGGTGCTTGACAAGATCCTTGAGAAGCTTTAATTCTTATTAAAAACTTTTCTGTATTAATTGAACTTTAATGTATTTTTTAAATAACTCATTTTTGAATCAGTTTCAACGATGCACAATTTTTTCTTGATTTAATATTTCTCCTTATTTAATAAATTTAATCCAATTTTTCATTAATTCAATAACATTCCAAATTTTAATCAGCATACCTGTAATCATGTATTAATGTAATCATAGTAATTATTAAATACTTGTTTTTAAGATAGTATCATTGAGTAAATAAGGTGAAAAAATATGAACAGTGATAATACAGTTTTTTGCCCGGAATGTGGTGAAGAAATTGAAAAAGATGCGGATAAATGTAAACATTGTGGATCATGGTTTGAAAAACCCATACTAGAAATTAAAACAGAGCTCAATCCACAAAATAGTGAAAACAATGGCCACAATAAAATTGAATACTCAAATTATCAGTCCACAACCAAATTGGCAATTTTTATCGTTATAACTGGAGGACTTTATCAACTTTACTGGTTCTACCGTAACTGGAGAGATTTTAAGGCCCATAAAAATCTGGATATAAATGTGGGACTTAGAACTCTGGCCCTTTTCATACCTTTAGTCAACCTTTATTTTGTTGGAACCCAGTTCAGGGATATACATGAATATGCTGAGGAAGCAGGTGTTAAAAACTATTCTCTCTGGGTTGTGATAATAACGTGGGTTCTTTTCGTATACTTACAAGGAAGGTTGGCGCTTAACGGTAACCCTCTCCTGGATATTGTTTCATGGATATTCATAATAGCTCTAATCATTCCATTTTTAATGGTTCAGAAAACCCTTAACAGTTACTGGCTAAAGGAACAGGGAGATCTACCACTGAAGAAGGTGTCGGGTGGAGAAGTACTTGTGCTGATCATAGGAATTCTTTTCGTAATTCTTGACATAATACTAATTTTAATGCTTTAATCCCTTAGGGGATTATTTCTTATTTTTAATGGATTTATTCCTCTTCTATTTCGTTGCAACTTCTAAGAATCCTTCAGGATTTTTCAAAGGGATTTTACAAATAGTAAAATTAGTTTATGATTATAAAAATTTCAATTTAATTGAATTAATAATAAAAAAAAAGTTAAATGAAATAAAAAAAAGAATATAAAATACATTTAAAACGCAAATTCACAAACAAAGGCCATATGGTCTTTCTCGTAGGGTTCAAGCTTTATCCTTTCAAGTACGCGGAATCCTCCAGTCTTCAATTTGGATTCCTCTGCACGGAACACTTTCTTGGGGTTCTGAGTCACGTCTATGCTCCTTGCCTTGACGGTTATGATCCCGATGCCCTCAGGTTTCAGGAAGAGGCGCATGTTGTCCATGAAGAGCTCTGACTGTTTGGCCTGGGCCACGTCGCAGTAAAGCACATCCACCTTCTCCACCAGGTTAAGGTAGCTTCTGGGTTTGGTTGCATCCCCGAGTATCGGGATCATATTTTTCCTCAGCTTGCAAAGCTCCACCAGTTCGCGCATCATACGTGGTGAGAACTCCACACAGTAAACCATACCATTTCTGGTGATGTCTGAGATGTGGGATGGTGTTGTACCTGCAGATGCACCGAGGTAGAGCACCTTTGAACCCTCGTTGAATGGAAACCGTTTAAGGCCATTAAAAACTGCAGCTGCAAGTTTTGAACGCCTTGGGTCCCATATCCTGTATTCTTTTCCTTCGAAGTCCACCAGTTTTTCACCGTAAACCTTCTGGGTTGGGTTCAGGTTTTCCGTTGCTATATGATCGTTGATTATGTAAAGGCCCTTGAACTTCTCTTCAATATCCATTTTTTCCCTCTAAATTAGTTGTTAATCAAGTTTAACTAATTAAATTTAAACCATTATTTGTCAGTTATATTACATTTTTCCATTATTTCATCAAGGGTTTCACGCAGTTCTCTTTGAGATTCGTACACAGTCTTTTTAATATCCTCTGCTTCGTTATCTATGTTCTGGAGAACTTCCTTGGTGCGGTCATGGTTTTCATCCATCACTCCCTTGAGCCTCTGGAAGTTTTTCTTCAAACGTTCCTCAACCCTTCTTGAAAACCAGATGGCAGAAACTGCAAGAATAATTGAAATAACACTTGATATAATTGATAGTACAGCAACAATCTCAATCAATACAATCACCTGCCGTTCATTATATTCGAGGAATACATGAGTATGGTATTGAGAACCTCTAATGTATATACCGTGCTATATTCCAATCAAATTTTTTATACTTTGGCGTATCTGTAGAAGTCATCTGTAGAAATTCTCCACCCAATTCGAGGGATAAACCTCAACCACAAATCAATACTTTTCTTAAAACCATTTTAACGTATTCAAGTCTTTAAAAAGGATTCAAATCAATAATAATCACTTATCTTCTTTTTATACTTGTCTTTTTTCTTCCTTTTCTTTTTATCTTTCTTTTTATCGGGTTTACTACTTGCAGTACTCCTTTTTGGGAAGGGATTGTCCTTTTCTATCTCTTTAACCTTGATTTCAAAGCCTTCCCCTATTGAAGGGTCGTACTCTCCTGAAAAAACATCCTTACGTGCTGCAAGTGATATCTTAGCTGCCAGTGCTCTGGCTATTTTACCCCTGATCCACCATTTGGCCCCACGCACATCTGGGTGCTGGTAGATAAGCCCATGCTTTGGAGGGTTTTCACCTGTCTTCAAATGCCTGAAGAGTGCCTTTTCAGCACCTATGATCTGCACAGTACTTGATGGGAGCATGGCAAGTCTTTTCATACTACCAACGTGGGCTATCAACTTGGCTCCGAGGGAGTAACCACAGAGGTCCCTGAGGTTAGGTGCGATTTCACCCATTTTCATGTCAACGTATTCAGTTATGGATTTCCTGGATTCCTGAAGCGATTTCAGGGATCTTGCAAAACCAACGATGATTGCAAGGTCAGATTCTCCTATATCTGCCCCAATACTCTTATCTATACCTTTTTTTAGTCCCATTTCAGAGTTCAAAAGTCCAGAGTCCATTATTGAGTCTCTGTCCCCGTAATCTGCAACCAGCTTCACGTAGTTCTCATGGTTCCTGACCCTGTCAAGCTCTGGGAAATGCACTGCGTACCATTCCCTTATCCTTTCAACCAGTTTGCCAATGGTTTCATCCAGATCATCTATGGCATTTATGGCCTGTATAAGGAGTAAATCCTCAGCTTCAGAGGAGGCCATAAGCTTCTTTCCAGTTAATTCAATTGAAACGTTATGAGCTGCGAATTCAAATCCCTCATCAAGGTTAAAATCAGTTTTTTCAAGTACGTACTCCAAATTTGACCTTAAAAATTCTCCACCAATACTTGGGGTTTCAAATGAAAATTTAGAACTTTCCTTAAGATTTTTATATCTGGAATGGGGAAGGTTGGTTTCTATCACAACTGAGTCATATTTTTTCACGATTCTCTTCAATAATAACTCTTCTTCACGGGTTAAATTTCCATTCTCTATTTCAAGGAGCCTTTCTGCAAGTTTACTCCTTGGGAAAAGTTCATAATCTATGAGGGTACAATTTTCATCAAGGATGATAAATCCTGCAAAACAACTTGTAAGATAACATTTCATAGAACTACTCTGTATCTTCAAGGTTTATATCTTTTGAGAATCTGTAAAATTCCCGAAAAAAGACTTTATTAAATCATACTAAACTGATCAAGGTGTGTTCATGCTGGAAACAGAATTCTGCAACATCAAAATGAAAAATCCGACCATGCTGGCAGCAGGTGTGCTTGGAAGCACAGCAGCATCTCTTAACTGGGCTGCAAGAAGTGGAGCTGGAGCAGTGGTAACAAAATCATTTGGAAAAGAACCTAACAAGGGCTACGTAAACCCAACAACCGTTGAAGTCACAGGGGGTATCATAAATGCCATAGGCCTCTCGAATCCAGGGGTTGAAAACTTCAGGGGAGAACTGGAAAAACTCGATGGCAGGGTTCCAGGAATAGCATCCATCTACGGTGCAACTCCGCAGGATTTTGCAGATATAGCGTTGCAGATCCAGGACACAGTGGATGCAGTTGAACTCAATGTTTCATGTCCACATGCAATGGGGGGATGCGGAGCTGCAATAGGTCAGGATCCAAATTTAACATCAGATATCGTTACAGCAGTTAAAAAAACAGTTGAAATACCTGTTATTGTCAAGTTAACTCCAAATGTAACGGATATAGTTGAAATAGCAGTTTCTGCAGAGGCAGCAGGGTGTGATGCCCTCACCCTGATAAATTCCCTTGGGCCCGGAATGAAGATAGACCTTGAAACTGGGAAACCAATACTAAGCAATCGTTTTGGTGGAATGTCAGGTCCAGCAGTAAAGCCCATTGCCCTCAGATGTGTTTTTGATGTTTACGAAGCAGTTGAAGTCCCAATAATTGGTGTTGGGGGAGTTAGGGATTACAGGGATGTTGTTGAATTTCTTTATGCAGGTGCAAGGGCTGTTCAGGTAGGCACAGCCGTGATGTACGATGGACTGGATGTTTTCAACAAGATAAACAAGGGGCTTGAGAAGTTCATGATTCAAAGGGGTTACAGATCCATTGGTGAGATGATTGGTAGGTCCCACTGATTGTATTAACATTAAAATAACCTAAAATTAAGATAAACAAATTATAACGAATTTAAAAGGATTATTTACGATTTAAGGAATAAGGAATGAAGGCGGATAGATCATGCATGTTCCAAAGGTTCTTGAAATAAAGAGGATAATAGAAGAAACACCAACGGTCAAGACTTTTATTTTTGACTGGGAAGTGAAGGATGAGGTTCCGGGCCAGTTCGTAATGCTCTGGAATTTTAAGGATGAAAAACCAATGTCAATCTCATTGATAGATCCAGTTAACGATGAAATTGGAGTATCCATCAGGAGTGTTGGAGATTTCACAGAGGATGTTCATTCACTGAAAGTAGGGGATAAACTTGGTATAAGAGGTCCATATGGACGTGGATTTGAAATATCCGGTTCAAAGGTCCTTGCAGTTGGTGGGGGCATTGGAATGGCACCTTTAATGGCATTCACAGAGGAGGCATGCAGGCGAGGTATTGCTGTGGATGTTGTGAGTGCAGCGGCCACAGCAGATGAACTACTCTTCACAGAAAGGATTGAAAAATCAGGTGCAAATCTTTTAACATGCACTGATGATGGCAGTCATGGTTTCTGTGGATTTGGAACCGATCTGGCTGAAAAAGCCATCCTTGAAAATGACTATGACATGGTTGTGACCTGCGGACCTGAGATCATGATGAAGAAGCTTTTCACCATTGTTGATGAACATAAAATCCCGGCACAGTTCTCACTTGAAAGATACATGAAATGTGGGCTGGGCATATGTGGCCAGTGTTGTGTTGATGATGTTGGTTGGAGGGTGTGTGCAGAAGGGCCTGTATTCTGGACTGATGAGGTTAGATTAATCTCAGAATTTGGTGAGTACCATCGTGATGCTTCGGGTGTCAAGCACAAGCTCTAAAAGCTTGGATAACACCAACTTTTTTTTAAATAATAAAATTTTTAATGTATAAACTCAAATAATATTCCCTAGAAATTGATTTTAAAAAATGTTATTGAATCATCCGTTAAAGATATTGAATTATCCACTAAAAAACGTTGATTTGATTTTCAAATGAACTTAAACTTAATATTTAAGGGGATTCGTGTGGTAAAATGCAGGAACTCAGAATTTTGATACTTGAGGATTACCCTCCAGATGCTGAGCTGGCCATGCTGGAACTTGAGGAGAATGGTCTGGAATTCGCTTCAAGGGTGGTGGACAATGAAGAAGATTTTTTAAGGGAACTCAATGAGTTCGAACCCCAGGTGATACTTTCAGATTACAAGCTCCCTACATTTGATGGTATCTCAGCACTCAAACTCGTGAGGGGGAAATTTCCTGAAAAACCATTCATATTCGTCAGTGGAACTTTTAGGGAGGATTTTGCAGTTGAAACACTTAAAAAAGGTGCAACCGACTACGTTCTAAAAGAAAACATTTCAAAACTTCCATTTGCTGTTAAAAGGGCTTTGAAAGAGGTTGAAAAAACTTTGAAACGTGAGCGTGCAGAGAAGGCCCTTAAAAATTCAGAGATG
Source organism: Methanobacterium congolense (assembly GCF_900095295.1). Taxonomy (NCBI): domain Archaea; kingdom Methanobacteriati; phylum Methanobacteriota; class Methanobacteria; order Methanobacteriales; family Methanobacteriaceae; genus Methanobacterium; species Methanobacterium congolense. The sequence goes on along the minus strand of NZ_LT607756.1, from coordinate 2,135,587 downwards.
CAGTACCGTACAACCATAAATGCCCTGGATGATATGTTGATAGTTGTTGATTCAAGGATGCACATAATTCTCTTCAACAAAACCTTTGAAAGGAAGAAAAAAGAATTTGGAATGGGAAAAGCTTTGAAGGGCCAGAACATGTTTGAAGCCCTTCCATTTCTTCCTGAAAATTTAAAACAGGAATACCTCAGAATATTTGAAACCGGGGAGTCCCTGATCAACGAGTACTCCTACTCTGTGAATGGTGTTGAGGTGGTTGAAGAAGTAAGAAGGATACCTGTATTTGAAGAGGGAAAAGTTGTAAGGGTATTAACCATAATAAGAGATGTAACTGAACGTAAAAATTCAGAAAATCGTATAAAAGCATCTTTAAATGAAAAAGAGGCACTTTTAAAGGAGATACATCACCGCGTCAAGAACAACATGCAGATCATCTCAAGTCTTCTGAACCTCCAGTCCACCCAGGTGAGGAATGAAGATGATGCCGAACTTTTTAAGGCCAGTCAGGATCGTGTTAGGTCAATGGCACTCATACATTCCAAGTTGTACCAATCTGATGATCTTTCAAGTATAAACTTCTCAGAGTACATCACCAGTTTAGCCTACGGGCTTTTAAGTTCCTACGATGTTAGTTCCAGTGTTAGGTTGAACCTGGATCTTGAGGATCTGTCACTGAACATAGAAACAGCAATTCCATGTGGCTTAATAATAAATGAACTCCTTACAAACTCAATAAAACATGCTTTTCCCAATGATGAAGGGGAAATCTACATAAATTTAAGGGAATTGGAGGGTGATAAATTTCAGCTTATCATAGGGGATACTGGCCAGGGCTTCCCTGAAGATCTGGATTTTCAAAAAACAGATACACTTGGAATGCAGCTTGTAATGTCTTTGATTAATCAGATAGATGGTAAAATAGAATTTGAAAAGGATAAGGGTTCTAAATTTAAAATCATATTTGGAAAACTTGAATATGAAGAAAGAATTTAAACCTTATGTTTAACTAATTTGTAAAGTACAGATCAACACCTTTCAACTAATGGCAGTGATTGATAATGATTCATAAACTAAAAGGGACCTTCACATCTGCTATTTTTATAGTCCTGTTTTTGATGTTAATGTCCCTGGTTGTACTAACGCCCATGCTGAGCATGATAATATTGGGAGCTATTTTTGCCTATGGAATACGTCCGATAGCACGTAAAATAGAACCTTACCTAAAGTTCAGGTCTGTTGCAATTGTTATAGCAATGATAATAGTGATTTTACCATTGATACTCCTTCTGGTCTTTAGTATAAACTCCATTGCACAATCAGCACCTATAATTGCTGCAACTGCTAAAAATATTGATCTGAACAGTTTAAACAGTACCAACATCCAGAGTTCAACCATGGTTCAGCAGTACCTTCCTGCGGAGGTGTATCCCTATATCAACTCCTTCATGAATACTGTCAACGTGGAACTGCTTGACGTTGCTAAAAGTGTTACAGGATATCTTCTAAGCTTTTTAGAGTCCATCCCTATGATTGGACTGGAACTTTTCATCTTCTTCACCTCCACCTTTTACCTTGCACGGGATGGAGACAAGGTATGGAGTTACATCCAGTATGCGGTACCCGAAGAGAGGGAGGAATTCTTTCAAAAACTCTCTGATGAGATCCGGATGGTCATAAAAAGTATATTCTTTGGACACTTTTTAACAGCTATTATAATAGGTTTGATGGCAGGAATAGGTTTTTACCTTCTTGGATACAATTATGCTTTATTTTTAGGAATATTAGCAGGTTTCCTACAACTGATCCCTGTTATAGGCCCATGGCCCACTTACACGGCCCTTGCAATATACGATATCTTAACTGGAAACTACATCCGTGCAGTAATCGTGATTCTTTTTGGAATCTTCCTGAGTGCAAGTGATATCTACATTCGACCAAAAATTTCAGGTAAATACGCAGACATACATCCCCTGATCTTCCTTCTGGGTTTTGTATGCGGTCCCCTGCTTATGGGCTTTGTAGGGTTCATAATAGGTCCCCTGGTACTTGGTGTGACATATGCAGCTATTTTAACTTATAAAAATGAAAATAAGATTATTTCAGAGGAAGATACTCAAGTAAAAGATAATATTCCAGTTGAAACTTCAAAATCTGATAAATAATGAATCTGCTGATTTTCAGTAAAAAAGAAGGAGTTAAACCCAAAGATCAATCTTTTAACGAATCAATTCACTTTTGATCGATCTTCAAGTTTATTTTAAACCCTTAAAGAATTCTAAACCTTTAAAGAAGTTTTATTTCTATGCTGTTTGAGTTCACAGTGTATTTTGAACCTTTTTCATCCTGGAAGGTTACTGCAAATCCTCCGACATAAAATGGGTTTGAAACAGTGGCGTTAGCACCGAAATCCTCCTGAACTTCCTGGTCACTAGGTATGTGGAGTGTGTACTGGAAACTTTGTGTTTCGCCTGCTTTCAGATCTCCGAGAGTTTTGTAGAAATTCTGATCGTGCGCCTTAACATTGTACACAGTTTCTGTACCGTTATTTTTAACAGTATAGTTCAGTGTCACATCACTACCTTTGGATGCTTCAGATGGACCCTTTTGAGTTGCAACAACCGCTACTGTAAGGGCTCCAGTTTCAGATGTATTTTTTGCAGTCTCTGTTGCATTAGAATTTGTGTTATTTGTTGTTGTGTTGTTGGATCCGGTGTTGGTGTAGAGTACCGCAGCTACCCCTGCAACCAAACAGATTAGAACCACCAGAACAACAACTCCTATTTTTTTATCCGTTTAAACACCTCCGTTTGAACTGTTCTAGTATATGGTTGGTTATTTCATATAAATTGATCAGAATTTAACCTGCCTATCTGTGCCTGTGATCTCATCAAATTCAAGACCCTTACTAAAGGCCAGATCCTTGTCTAACCTGTAGTTATCACTTCTGGTTTTGTGAAGGTCGTCCAGTTTGACGAAGCGCCACTTCTGCCTTATGAATTTGGCCCCAACGTAGGGTTCAGCACCAAATATTCCTGAAAATTCTTTTAAACCCTTAATTTTATCTGATGGGATGTATATACGTTCAAG